>NZ_LRIB01000021.1:0-40244 GCF_001758715.1 Janthinobacterium sp. HH104
GCCGTCGCCGAAGAAAAACTTAACGTAGTGTCCGGGATGGGTTGACCACTACAAAGTGAAGTCATAAGCATCAGAAAAATCAATCTTCATTTCAGGATAGTAGTCGGCTGTAACTCTAGTCGCATATCCCTCAGTCATCATTTTTGACAACTCATGTGCGGCATGAACGGCCTTATTGCAAAGCTCTGCCGTGTCATGATCCGAGGCACGCTGAGCTCGATCTCTCCCTTTCAAAAGAGCCTTTTTCACCGCGCCAACGAGAACGTTAGGAATGTCGCCATGAGGTATCCCTGCCCATTCGACCTTAAATGAGCCAAGTACAGATTTGACGTCAAGATATGAAGCATAGTAGTAGCGGTTGAACGCGCTCCGTGCGAAAAGGTCGCGTTCGACCGGATTCGGTCGAGTACTGGCAATATTTTTCAGGTGAAGACCAACGACTTCCATCTAAGCGCTCGTTCAAACTCGACTGACATTTCTCCAGCTTGCCGCAAATCAAAAGATCCGGCAAGCAATATAGTGAGAATTTTGGGTTGGGTGGAAGTTCGATCAGCGGAAAAGCACGCAAATAGCCGCAGCGGGTTTATCCGTGGACTGAACAAGCTTGGCCTCAATCAACAGCATATCTTCTCCATGAAATTACGGTCTACGCCAAACATAGGCTCGCGTGCCAATTATTCAAAAATCCTTTGGTCGCTCGAGTGACTATGTCGCTTGAGTTGAAAGTCCTTCCATGTAGCGGGCGATCAATTTTATATGCGCGGGCACCTCCTGTGAATCAATGACTAGTCGCAGAAACTTTTGTTGATGGGCTTCATGGAGTGATAATCGGCCATCCAGCATAGCAATCAGAAACTCCATCAATGCAGGTCCCGCGCCGTTCCGGACAGCCTTAACTTCCACGCACAGAAAGTCGAGCATTCGACTGCTGACATCTTCAGAACAGTTCGCGTATGCAAGTTCTCCGCCGCGTGCCGCACGCAAAAATGCAGCCTGAAGTACGCCATCGCTGAATCTCTGAAAGCTTTCCGGCGAGATCACCGCACGCTCGTAGCTCTTACTTACAAGCTTCGGTTTTTTTGCGATTCCCGAGCGATATTTATGAAACAGGCTCGAGACAATGACATACACGTCAGCTTGCGATACTGGGCGTTTACCATCGTCCGTCGGAATCATTGTAAAGTCGGCTGCCAATTTCAGAGATTGTCCAAAGGGAGTACCCCAAAATAGCTCATCTGACATGCCAATGGCAGGTGCTGCTGCCAATATTTGCTGCCGCCGTTCCAGTTCAGCCGGCATTTCTTCACCATTCAGGTCGCACCAATATTCCACTTCCTGCAGAAGTCTGAATTCGCGTTCCCAACTGTGCTCACCGGAGCAGTGGGGCAAGTCAATTGCAACTACAGAGAACAGCGAAAATGTCTTTGGTCCCTGATCTCCGAACGTCAAGTTCGATTCGATCCTGGTTCGCTCAGCGTTCGATGTCCCCCTAAAAAATGGACTGATATAGGTGATGCTTCCCCCCGGTTGAACTGTCCGCAAGTCGCGACTGATTGCCATGAGCTCATAAGTATCGTCCAAGCACCCCGAGATCACCAATGTTGCAGAGTCCGGATCTGCGACGATCGGCTCGTTTTGTCGTGCCACGGGTAAGAGATTCTGCGACGCAACAATCGAAACGTTTGTATCTGCCTCGCCGGGCAGCATTTTGTTTGCAATGTTCGCGATCTGCGCGGCACCCGGGTAAGCTGTCGGAACAATGCGTTTCAAGTGAACCGGCATTCCCCGTCGCAGTAAGCGATCCAGACGAGTTCTTAGGTCACTCACGCGTATACGTGCGAATTCATTAGTAGGAGGTTTAGTGAGTACTGCTTCGACGTCGAGATAGATCTCATATGAGCGCTTGGTTGTCTTTCGAAATATCTTGAACAAACCTGTACTTACCAGACGATCAAGAATTGCCCTCGACGGTTCGTCGAAGTCGCTCAGGGTAATAGTGATCTCGGCAATCTCCGCAGGTTCGGTCCTGAACTGGTCCCCAACTATTGGGATGGCATACGAGTGCTGAATACATGCCGGACAGTTGCTTGCATCGTGATTGACGATAGGTTGCAAACCAGGAAATCCGATAGACTCTTTTGCTGTCAAATCGCACACTACCGTTCCCGGAGTCTTATCTCCCAAGAAAAAAAGTGTGAACACGTTCTGCGCAATTGCTCCCTTCTGAACTAATTGTTCAACGAGTTTTCCAGACGTCGATGCAGAGACTAAAAATATTGTGCCTTCCGGATCTGGGACAATCAAAGAGCTCAATCCCCCGTACGATGCATGCGTCTCGATAATGGGCAGAGCAGGAGCTTCGCCTCTCATAAGGCGCTCATATGCCAAACCAAATGCGACAGTGGAAATGCCTGAAGTATCGACCACAATACGATTGATTACTTTCCCCGTCAGCAGCGGATATAACCAGAATGCTAGCCGATGTGCTACCGCATGTCCTTCAAGAACGTTGGCTGCTCGGAGGAATTGACTTGAGTGTGTGCCAGAAGGTTTAGTGAAATGCGTTCCGCTTCCGGCTGTAACTAGCCCGCCATGCATTGTAAAGGCTTCGAAAAGCCCGAACTGTCTCTCATCTGCGATCACTTGATCGCTGGCTTTGGCCCCGTTTACGTACATTGCATTGAATCCGTCGAAACGCCTCGGCTTCCAAGAAATGAGTACCACTTTGGAGGCAACTGGATGCAACGCTCCGCTCAACCGCGCTCGTACCGCAGTATCTTCGACCAGGAGCGCTTGCACGGTCGCAATTTGCTCTGGCGCCCCAGTGAAATGCAGTGCATCGAACGGTCCCTGGGTCGAAAGGATTGGAGCAATCATCTCATCTAACTGTTCGTCGCTTATCCGCACCGGATGTAAGTACACAGCAAGAATCTTTTCTTTTCCACTTGGCTTGGCTGTCTTAACATACGAAAAAACAGTAGCAATGGTCATAGGTTGTCCCCCAATGGGATCAAGACGGAAACTAGCGCACCCTGCATGTCAGGGTAGCCTTCTGTCACCTTCTGTGTAATTCCTCGCTGCCAATCCATCAAGCGCTCTTCTGGTGCGACGATTTCCTGCTGCATGAACAAGTTTTTGTATAAAGCGAAGTCTCGATAAACATGAACTCGATTTGTCCTGACGCGAATAAATCCTTTCATGTCGTTTAGGTCGCGCAAGACCTTCCACAGCCCATAGCCCCGTGTTTCGTCTTCCGTCGCAGAGCGGCCAGTTTTAAAGCAGCCGCGTACCGCCTCGAATTGATCCTGTGCGGTCGAGTCTGCAATGCGATCTTTGAGATAGGTCGCGGCAAAGCCAGGCCCAGTATCAAAGATTGAAAGCTCAAGCAATCCGAGAAAAGTTGGTGCCTCGACTGCCACAAGGCGGTTGTTCTGGCCAACTCTGGGCCTAAGGAAATACGACGCGTAACGTTCCACTTGATTGATTACTAGGGGAAGTTCATTTCCGTTTTTGTCTTTTTTAGACTTCGGAACGGTCTTTGCAAGGTCTTCTGCCGAGTAATAGCGGGAGTAAACTCCCCTAATCGAGATAGGCAGCGGACGTTTGTCGACAGTCGTTCGTGCATGGTCATGCGTGTTTTTGAATAGCTCATGCAAGATTGTGGCGAGTCTCTCTCTATGTCCGTTGATGGCTCCACGAATGTTCTCTTCATGGGTCACCGCCTTCATGAGGTGTTCAACCAAATGAAGGAACTGATCGCGACTGGCGACCTTGAACGAATCAGTGGCAGTTGAGTAAAGCTGACGTGGGAGTCCGACTGAATGTGGAATGTTGTCGAGGCAAATTAGAGACGCTCGATCGCTGACATTCAAGTCAGGCCATGTCCTTTGTTGCTTAAAAAATGCGTCTTTGTATTTCGCTAACGCCATCCGCGGAAAGTCCTGTAAAGCAGGCTCCGGAAGCATTCCCAATAAAGCACCAGAAAATGTGTCTGAGATTCTTCGAAGTGCTTCGAGGTGAGTTTCATTCAGGCTCAGGTCGACGCTTACTCTTCCGTCTAATGTTCGAACCCAAGTTGCGAGCCACTGGGCTGTACTTGCCTCAGCAAGAAGCTTTTCTCTGTTTTGACGCACCTGTTGCGGATCGAATGAAAGTATTCGGTCCTCCAGACTGGTTGGAGTGGTGAGCAGTGCATCCATGTCCTCCAATGAGGTTGGAAAAGTTTGCATTGGCGATGAACCCTTATTTATGGTGCTCAAGCTGACTTATGATAGAGAGTATCGCAAAAACTCTCCTGCAAAAACTCACTAATTATCACTCAGTAACGCGGTATTGCAAGTATGAACTGAATGGAGTCGTCGAGCACCCAGTGTCAACGCTCCGTTTTCCATTGTCTGGAGAGCGCGGCCATAGATAAAAATAACTTGGCTGCCAAATGGCACGAATCACTTATGAATATGGCCATTAAGCGAATGCCGGCTTTATTTCGCCAGCCTCTTCTCTATTCGATGAAATCAGCGCTTTAGAAAAGGCGCACGCCGGTTGTTGTAGAGGTATCGAACAACGGCGGTAGGTATAACTTACAGATGCTCCTGATATGACATCAGCGCGATAGCTAAACTGCGGAAACAAGGCAGCCAAAATAAAAAAGCCAACCCGTAGGTTGGCTTCTTTTCATTATCTGTGGCACGAAGTTTTCACTAACTTGACACAGGTTTCACTTTCTGTGACATCCGACATGTCTTAAACGTCAATATTGCCCGCACGCAGCGCGTTGTTTTCGATAAACGCGCGGCGTGGTTCCACGTCGTCGCCCATCAGCGTAGTGAAGATCTGATCCGCAGCAATCGCGTCTTCGATCTGCACCTTCAACAAACGGCGTACGGTTGGGTCCATCGTTGTTTCCCACAGTTGATCCGGGTTCATTTCGCCCAGACCTTTGTAGCGCTGTTTCGAAACCGTGCGTTCGGCTTCGTCGCGCAGCCATTGCATGGCCTGGTGGAAGTCGACCACGGCGATTTCCTTCATGCGCTCGCCTTCGCCGCGACGGACAAACGCGCCTTCGCCGATCAGGCCTTCGAAGGTGGCGGCGCCGCTGCTCAGCACGGCGTAGTCCGGGCCTTGCACGAAGTCGGCGTCGATGGCCGTGACTTTGACGTTGCCGTGGTACATGCGCTCGATGTGCAGCTTGTGCTTTTCCGACAAATCGTCGGAACGCACATGCACGCGCACGGCGCTGTCGTTGATGGCCGTCTGCAGGGCCAGGGCGGAGGTTTCCGCCAGGTCCAGGGTCGACAGGTCCAGCTGCACGCCCGTCATGATGGCCGTCAGGGCGGCGCGGTCGATGACGCGCGTCAGACGGGTCATGATGGTGTTCGACAGGTTGAACTTGCGGACCAGTTCCGTCAGGGTCTCGCCGGAAATACCTTCGGCGCCTTCGCGCGGCACCAGCACGGCCGTGTTCAGCGCCACGGTCATCATGTAGCTCGCTTCTTCGGCGTCATCTTTCAGATAGCGCTCGTCGCGGCCGGCCTTCACTTTGTACAGCGGCGGTTGCGCGATGTAGATGTGGCCGCGCTCGACCAGTTGCGGCATCTGGCGGTAGAACAGGGTCAGCAGCAGGGTACGGATGTGGGCGCCGTCGACGTCCGCATCGGTCATGATGATGATGCGGTGGTAGCGCAGTTTTTCGACGTTGAATTCGTCCGGTCCGATCGAAGTGCCGAGCGTGGCGATCAGGGTGGTGATCTGCTCCGACGACAGCATTTTCTCGAAACGGGCTTTTTCCACGTTCAGCACTTTACCGCGCAGCGGCAGGATCGCCTGGAACTTGCGGTCGCGCCCTTGTTTTGCCGAGCCACCTGCCGAGTCACCCTCGACGATGTACAGTTCGCACAGGGCGGGATCTTTTTCCTGGCAGTCGGCCAGCTTGGCCGACAGGCCCAGGCCGTCCATGATGCCTTTGCGGCGAGTCAAATCGCGGGCCTTGCGGGCGGCTTCGCGCGCACGTGCCGCTTCGACGATCTTGCCGCAAATGATCTTGGCGTCGTTCGGTTTTTCTTGCAGGTAATCAGCCAGGGTCTTGGCAACGATCTCTTCCACCGGGCCGCGCACTTCGCTCGATACCAGCTTGTCTTTCGTCTGTGACGAGAATTTCGGTTCCGGCACTTTGACCGACAGCACGCAGGTCAGGCCTTCGCGCATGTCGTCGCCGTTGATTTCCACTTTCGCCTTTTTGGCGAACTCGTGTTCATCGATGTATTTGTTGATCACGCGCGTCATCGCCGCGCGCAGGCCCGTCAAGTGGGTGCCGCCGTCGCGTTGCGGGATGTTGTTCGTGAAGCACAGCACCTGTTCATTGTAGGCATCGTTCCACTGCATCGACACGTCGACCGAGATGTTCGTGTTCTGGTCCGACATGCGCTCGCCCGTGGCCTGGAAAATGGTCGGGTGCAAGACCGACTTGGCCTTGTTGATGTATTCGACGAAGCCGCGCGTGCCGCCTTCGAAGGCGAACACTTCTTCCTTGCCCGTGCGCTGGTCGGACAACTTGATGTTGACACCATTGTTCAGGAAGGACAGTTCGCGGATGCGCTTGGCCAGGATTTCGTAGTGGAATTCCACGTGCGTGAAAATCTCTTCGTCGGCCCAGAAATGCACGTCGGTACCGCGCTTGTCCGTTTCGCCGATGACACGGATCGGCGAGGTGGCGATGTCGCCGACCATGACGATCTGGCGGTCTTGCGGCACGCCGCGCACGAATTCCATGTGATGCACTTTGCCATCGCGGCGGATGGTCAGTTTCAGCAGTTTCGACAGGCCATTCACGCAGGACACGCCCACGCCATGCAAACCGCCCGAGACTTTGTACGAGTTCTGGTCGAACTTGCCGCCCGCGTGCAATTCGGTCATGACGATTTCCGCCGCCGAACGCTTCGGATCGTGCTTGTCGTCCATTTTCAGGCCGGTCGGCACGCCGCGGCCATTGTCGGTGATCGAGATCGAATTGTCGCTGTGGATGGTGACGTGGATTTCCGTGCAGTGGCCGGCCAGCGATTCATCGATGGAGTTGTCCAGCACTTCGAATACCAGATGGTGCAAGCCGGTGCCGTCCGAGGTGTCGCCAATGTACATGCCCGGGCGTTTGCGTACGGCTTCCAGGCCTTCCAGGATCTGGATGGAGGCGGCGCCGTATTCTTCCGTTTTGGCCTGGATCGGGGTGTCTTGTGGATTCTCGGACATGGACTGCTTTCTCAAATAACGATTGCTGATTGATTCGGGGCTGCTGGCTGATGACCGTAGGTCGGGTTAGCCGGAACGGCGTAACCCGACGGACGGCGATTCAGCATGTCGGATTACGCTGCGCTAATCCGACCTACGTCACTGCTGTGGTCTTAGATGCGCATCGGCATGACGACATACTTGAAGTCGGCATTGTCGGGGATGGAGATCAGGGCGGACGAGTTCGAATCACCGAGTGCGATATTGACGTATTCGCATTTCAGGTTGTTCAGCACATCCAGCAGATACGTCACGTTGAAGCCGATGTCGACGGAGTCGCCGCCGTAGTCGATTTCCAGCTCTTCGACGGCTTCTTCCTGGTCTGCATTGGTCGAGCTGATCTTCATGCTGCCCGGGGTGATGATGCAGCGCACGCCCTTGAACTTGTCGCTGGTCATGATGGCGGCACGTTGCAGCGAGCGCAGCAGTTCATCGCGGCCGATGGTGAAGTCGTTTTTGTAGCCTTTTGGAATCACGCGCGTGTAGTCGGGGAACTTGCCTTCCACCAGCTTCGAGATCAGCTCGATGTCGGCAAACGTCAGTTTCACCTGGTTGGCGGCGATGTCCAATTGCACCGGCTCATCGTTCTCTTCCAGCAGACGCTGCAGTTCGATGATGGTCTTGCGCGGAATAATCACTTCCTGGCGCGCGAACGTCTGCTCGGTGGCGACCTGGCAAAACGCCAGACGGTGGCCGTCGGTGGCCACGGCGATCACATTATTGCCATCCAGAACCAGCAGCAAGCCGTTCAGGTAGTAGCGGATGTCTTGCTGCGCCATTGAGAAATGCACCATGTTGAACAGGTGTTTCAGCGTTTTCTGGGGCAGGGTGACGGACGCGTTGTAGCTTTCCGCCTGTTGCACGGTTGGAAACTCTTCCGCCGCCAGGGTTTGCAGGGCGAAGCGCGACTTGCCCGTTTGCACGGTCAGGCGCTTGTTCAGCAGGGTCATCGTGACGTCGCCCGATTCGGGCAGGGCGCGCAGGATGTCCAGCAGCTTGCGCGCGGCCACGGTGGTGCCGGTGACGTCCGCGCCGGAACCGATTTCCGCGTGCGTGGTGATCTGCACTTCGGTGTCGGTCGACAGGAAGGAGACATTTTCACCGTCTTTGCGGATGAGGATATTGGCCAGAATCGGCATAGTGTGCCGACGCTCGACAATACCGCTCACGATCTGCAGTGGCCGGAGAAGGGTATCTCGGGTGGTTTTGACCAATTGCATATTTATCCTCAATGTATAGGTTGAACAGTACGACGTTTAACGTATTAATTTAACAATTCTTACCATGGGGAGCCCCGACAGACCGGCTGCGGTACCCTCCCAGATGATAAGGGTAAAGCACGTTTTGAGCCAGTCTTGCTCAAGCGGCGCTTAGCCTTTTAATGTTTGCTCCAGCACATGCAATTCATGGTTGCATTCCGGATTCTTGGTGCGGTCCAGCGCGATCTTGCGCACGGCATGCAGCACCGTGGTGTGGTCGCGGCCGCCGAACAGCTCGCCGATCTCCGGCAGGCTCTTCTGTGTCAATTCCTTGGCCAGGTACATGGCGATCTGGCGCGGCCGGGCGATATTCGCGGGGCGGCGCTTCGAATACATGTCTGCAACCTTGATATTGAAGAAGTCGGCCACGGTTTTCTGGATGTTTTCCACGGAAATCTGGCGGTTCTGCACCGACAGCAAGTCCTTCAGGGCTTCCTTGACGATATCGATCGTGATGTCTTTGCCATGGAAACGCGAGTACGCGAGGATCTTGCGCAGCGCGCCTTCCAGCTCGCGCACGTTCGAGCGCAAGTGCTTGGCGACAAAGAAAGCCACGTCGTCGGAGAAGGTCACGCCTTCCTGCTTGGCTTTTTTCAACAGAATCGCCACGCGCATTTCCAGCTCCGGCGGTTCGATGGCCACCGTCAGGCCCGAGTCGAAGCGCGAGATCAACCGGTCGTCCATGCCCGTGATTTCCTTCGGATACGTATCCGAGGTGATGATGATCTGTTTCTTTGCGGCAATTAATGCCTCGAACGCATAGAAGAACTCTTCCTGCGTGCGGCTCTTGCCGCCAAAGAACTGGATATCATCGATCAGCAGCATGTCGAGCGAGTGATAGTAGTGCTTGAAATCGTCGAAACCCTTGCGCTGGTAAGCGGTCACTACGTCGCGAACGTACTGTTCCGCGTGGATGTAGCGAATTTTTGCGCCCGGATTGTCGGCCATCACCTGGTTGCCGATGGCGTGGATCAAGTGGGTTTTACCGAGGCCGACGCCGCCGTAGAAGAACAGCGGGTTATACGACACGCCCGGATTGTTCGCCACCTGGATGGCGGCGGCGCGCGCCAATTGGTTGGCCTTACCGGTCACGAAGCTGTCGAAGGTCAGGTCGGTGTTGATGCGGCTCTGCTCGCGGCGCGGGGCGGCGCCGATGCTCAGTTCCGGCACGCTGGGCTGCGGCTCCGCGGCGCGCGCGCTGGGCGCGCCGCCATTCGGATCGCTGGCCGGGGTGCTGGCGGCAACGGGCTTCTTCGGCAAGGCCAGGCGCGGGTCGAGCACGAACTGCACTTCCGTCGGCGCTTCGAAGTACTGAATGGCCAGGGCAGTGATGCGGCTGGCGAACTGGGTCTTGACCCAATCGAGCTTGAAGCGATTGGGCGCAGCAATGCGCAGCTTGCCCTCTTCGTAATCGAGAGGGATAAGCGGTTTGATCCACGCACTGAATTGTTGCGGTGTCAGCTCCAGTTCCAACTGCGCGGAACAGGCCTGCCAGAAATTATCCATGTATGTCTATGTGAAAAGGTGTGGGAGGGCGTATCGATTCTGCCCTGCGTTCACCGTGTTGCAAGGCCGGCGTCGCGCGAGGGCTCGCCACACGTAACGCGCTATTCTACTCCCGACTGAGAAAGTTATCCACAGGCACGACGCTTATTTTTCTGTGGCGGGGTGGGGCGCCATGTGCATAAGAGGCGACTTATCCCCCGGTTATCCCGTCACAAGCAGTGCTGGCGCGGCCTGTGGCGGGGCCTTGCAAGCAGATGGGGGCCGGCGCGCAAATTTCCAGGCGATCACGGCAATCCTTGACAAGAGGGGGGCATATGCTGAATAATTCAGGGTTCCCCGCCCGTATTCCGTGTTTATTCATTTGGAACGACAATATGGACTAAGCGTGGATTAAGCGGGCGATGAGATTGGCCAGCTTGTGCCTTGGCATAAGTGCGCGATTGTCATTGGCACCAAAAACTGACGGGACGTCAGACCCGATTTTGCATTTTTTTTGTTTTTAGCGAGACCAACATGAAACGTACTTACCAACCTTCCGTCGTTCGCCGCAAGCGTACGCACGGCTTCCGCGCTCGTATGGCTACCCGTGGTGGCCGTGATGTGCTCAACGCACGTCGCGCAAAGGGCCGCAAACGTCTGGCCGTCTAGGCTTGTCGTTGACAGCTGATCGCGTGGCTAGCTGTACTCCAGTCGGCAATCAACGCGAAGGTTCACACGACTTCGCGCGCGTTCGGCGTATCGTTAAAACGGATGAATTTTCATCCGTTTTTCGTTTGCGCCCTTCGCAAAAAACAGCGCATTTTGTGCTGTACACCCGACACAATCAATTGCCGCATGCGCGGCTGGGCGTCGTTGTGGCGAAGCGTTTCGCGCCGCGCGCGGCGACCCGCAACACGATCAAGCGCGTCACGCGCGAGCTGTTTCGCAACAGCGCGATGCCGCCGGTCGACTGCGTGGTGCGTTTGTCGCGCGCCGTCAACAGCAAGGATGGCCCGGCCACCACGACCAAGCTCAAAGCCGAGCTGCGTGAAGAATTGAGCCGCCTGTTCGCGGCGCAAATCGCCGCCCAGGCCCGTTCTGTTGCTGCGCCACCACCATCCGCGCCATGAAAACCCTGCTGCTGTTCCTGCTGCGCGCTTATCAGTTGCTGATCAGCCCCATGCTGGGACAGAATTGCCGTTTCTATCCGAGCTGTTCGCATTACGCGATGGAAGCGCTGCGCGTGCACGGTACGGCCAAGGGCAGCCTGCTGGCTGCCAAGCGCCTGTGCCGTTGCCACCCCTGGAATGAAGGGGGCGTCGACCCGGTGCCGCCGGCCGACGGTAAACAATCTTCAACGACCGCTTGCGGTTGCAACCACTCCTGACAAATACCCTAATGGATATCAATAAACGTACCATCCTGTGGATCGTGTTTTCCGTCTCGCTGGTAATTCTCTGGAACGAATGGATGATCTCGAACGGCAAGCCGTCGATGTTCTCCGCGAACACGGAACAAACCGCCAAGGCGCCTGTCACCCCGGCCAAGACGGACGCCCTGGCTGCCGCGGCTGCCGGCGCAGCCGCCGTGCCTGGCGAAGCGACCGATCCCGCCGCGTTCAAGCGCGAAGTGATTACCATCACCACCGACGTCATCAAGGTCGATATCGACACCCTGGGCGGCCAGGTCAAGCGTCTGGAATTGCTGAAGTTCAAGGGCGCGGGCAATCCGGGCTGGTTCGGCGGCTGCTTCGGCCTGTTCAAATGGTGCCAGCCTGACGATGGCAAGCAAAACGAAGTGCTGTTTGACGAAGGCGCGAACCGCACCTATCTGGCGCAGTCGGGCCTGGTCGGCGGTCCATTCCCCACCCATGCGAGCGGTTTCACCGTGCAGCCTGGCGTGCGCACCCTCGGCGACGGCAAGCAAGTGCAACTGGTGATGGAAGCGGTCGAAGGCGGCGTCAAGCTGACCAAGACGTTTACCTTCAAGCGCGGCGATTACGTCATCGACGTGCGCCACGATGTGGCCAACGTGGGCGCAGCGCCCGTGACGCCGCAGCTGTATCTGCAACTGACGCATGACGGCAACAAGCCGGTCGGCGACTCGTTCTTCAACAGCAGCTTCACGGGTCCGACCCTGTACACGCCGCAAGACAAGTACCAGAAGCTGACGTTCGAGAAAATCGAAAAAGCGGCAGTGGAAGACGAGAAGAAGGGCAACGACAACGCCATGAAGGGCTTGCATCCAGCCACGGCGAATGGCGGCTGGTTTGCGATTTCGCAGCACTTCTTCGTCTCGGCTTTCGTTCCGCCTGAAAACGCCAAGCGCGACATCTTCACGAAGAAGGTCGGCACCAACTTGTACGCCATCGGCAACGTGCTGCCACTGCCTACCCTGGCGCCAGGCGCCTCGGCCAGCATGGATAGCAAGCTGTATTCGGGTCCGCAAATCGCCCACCTGCTCGAGCCGGTCTCGCCGGGCCTGGAACTGGTCAAGGATTACGGCTGGCTGACCATCATCGCCAAGCCGATGTTCTGGGTCATGGAACAGATCCACAGCGTGCTGGGCAACTGGGGCTGGACCATCATCGCCTTCACGATCCTGATCAAGCTGGCCTTCTTCCCGCTGTCGGCCGCCGGCTACCGCAGCATGGCCAAGATGAAACTGGTCACGCCGAAGATGCAGGCGATTCGCGAGCGCTACAAAGGCGATCCGCAAAAGATGAACCAGGCCACGATGGAGCTGTACAAGACGGAAAAGATCAATCCGCTGGGCGGCTGCCTGCCGATCCTGATCCAGATGCCCGTCTTTATCGCCCTGTACTGGGTGCTGAACGCGTCCGTGGAAATCCGCGGCGCGCCATGGATCGGCTGGATCACCGACCTGGCCCAGCATGACCCATGGTGCATCCTGCCAGTGCTGTACGCGATCTCGATGTACATCACGACCAAGCTGAACCCGGCTCCTGCCGATCCGATGCAAGCGAAGATGATGCTGTTCATGCCACTGGCATTCTCGGTGATGTTCTTCTTCTTCCCGTCGGGCTTGGTACTCTACTGGGTCGTCAACAACGTCCTGTCGATCGGCCAGCAATGGGTGATCACCAAGAAATACGCGCCTGCCGCCAAGTAATTCCGGCCAGCGAACAGAAAGCCCGCCTCGCGCGGGCTTTTTAATTCTTGTAGGTCGGAATAGCGTGGCAAGGCCACGCGTAATCCGACACTATCGCCAGGTGTGCTGCGTCGGCTTACGCGCTGCGCGCTAAGCCGACCTACGTTGCTGCACTTCCCTTGCCGTACCTATTACAATATCCCCATGAAACTCGACTCTTCCCCTATCGCCGCCATCGCCACCGCTCCCGGTCGCGGCGGCATCGGCGTGGTACGCGCCTCCGGCAAAAACCTCGCTCCCTTAATGACGGCCCTGTTCGGCGCACAGCAATTGAAACCGCGCCACGCCACCTATCTGCCATTCACGGAAGCCGATGGCAGCATCATCGACCAGGGCATCGCCATCCACTTCAAGGGTCCGCATTCGTACACGGGCGAAGACGTGCTGGAATTGCAGGGCCACGGCGGCCCCATCGTGCTGCAGTTGCTGCTGGCGCGCGTGCTCGAAGCGGGCCGTGACAGCGGCTTGCGCCTGGCCGAGCCGGGCGAATTCACGCGCCGCGCGTTTCTCAATGACAAGCTGGACCTTGCGCAAGCGGAAGCCGTGGCCGACCTGATCGACGCATCCACGGAAGCGGCGGCCAAGTCCGCTTCGCAATCGCTGTCGGGCGCGTTCTCGAACACCATCCACGCGCTGGTCGAGCAGGTGACGGGCTTGCGCATGCTGGTCGAAGCGACCCTGGACTTTCCGGAAGAGGAAATCGACTTCCTGGAAAAATCGAATGCGCGCGGCCAATTGAAAGCCGTCATCGAAGCCTTGAACAAAGTGTTTGCGCAGGCGGCGCAGGGTGCGCTGCTGCGCGAAGGTTTAAATGTCGTGCTGGCCGGCCAGCCCAACGTCGGCAAATCGTCGCTGCTGAACGCGCTGGCGGGCGCCGACGTGGCCATCGTCACGCCGATCGCCGGCACCACGCGCGACAAGGTCAGCGAAACCATCCAGATCGAAGGCATTCCGCTCAACATCATCGACACGGCCGGCATCCGCAGCGCGGGCGACACCATCGACGCCGTCGAGCGCATCGGCATCGAACGCACCTGGGGAGAAATCGGCAAGGCCGACGTGATCTTGCACCTACTCGATGCCGACCACGGCCCGACCCTGGCCGATGAAACCATCGTCGCGGCCTTCCCGGAAGGCGTGCCCGTGGTGCGCGTGTGGAACAAGATCGATCTCTCTGGCCACAAGCCCGGCGTCGACAGCATGCCGGACGCCACCCACGTGTACCTGTCGGCGCACGAGCACATCGGCATCGATTTGCTGCGCGCCGAGCTTCTGCGCATCGCCGGCTGGCAGCAGACGGGCGAATCGCTGTACCTGGCGCGCGAACGTCATTTGATCGCCTTGAAATCGGCCGGCAAGCATCTCGATATCGCGGCCGCGCACGCGGCGCAGGACGACCAGTCGCTGGACCTGTTTGCCGAAGAGCTGCGCCTGGCGCAGGTCCAACTGTCGAGCATCACGGGCGAGTTTTCGCCTGACGATCTGCTGGGGGTGATCTTCAGCCGTTTCTGCATCGGCAAGTAAGGAGGTTCGATGAAGCTGCTGCTTGTTCTGTTGTTCAGTTGCCTGCCGCTGCTGGCCGGTGCGCAGGAAAAGTTGCCCAAGGACGTGGCGCGGTTTGTCGAGCATGCCCAGATGTGCGAGCACTTTGCCGGCGAGTGGGATGACAACGACAAGGCGCGCCAGCGCGAGATCATCGCTGCCGTGGACGATGCTTGCGGCCAGGCGCAGCGGCAGTGGAAACGGCTGTCCGCCAAGTATGCGGGACAGCCGGCGATCAAAAAAGTCATCGACGCGCATGCGAATGATGCGGTCAGGAGCTTTCGGAAATAAGTCCGAACGGTGAAAAGGCCGGGGTCAGACCCCAGGTTTTGTTACCCCTTCTTCCCCTTCGCCTGCTCTTCCCTGAACTTCTGGAACGTCTCGATATGCTCTGCCTGGCGCAGCACGCGTGAGCGCGGGTCGAGCGTGTACGTGGCGCCAGTCGGCAGGGGCAGTTCGCCAAAGCCCAGCGACATGGAAACGGTATGGATCTCCTTGCCGATACGCACTTCCACCGGCATCGGGAAGACGATGTCGGCAGGCGTCTTCCATTCCAGGCGCAAGGTGTCGCCGTCACGCACGGCGGACAGTTCCGGCAGCGCGGCCTGGTACAGATAGGTCTGGAAGAACCAGTCGTAGTTGCTGCCCGTGACTTTGTAGACGATGTCCATGAATTCCTTGGTGCTGCCATAGCGCGGCTGGAACTGGCCCGGCTGCGGCTGTTCCGTGCCGTAGACGAGCAGGCGCACGGCGCGGAAGAAGGCGTCGTCGCCGATCAGGCCGCGCAAGGTGTGCAGCACCAGCGCCCCTTTCACATAAATATCGCCGCCCGGTCCGCCCTTTTTCAGGTCGTAGACTTCTTCCTCAGTTTTCGGCTTGCCCGAGACCATGGGCGCCTTGTTGACAATGCCGGCGCGCATTTGCTGCAACGAAGCAAAATACTCCTGTTCTCCCCGCAGATATTGCATGTACAGCGGTTGCATATACGTGCCGAAGCCTTCGTGCAGCCACATGTCGTCCCAATTGCTGTTGGTCAGCTGGTTGCCGAACCATTCATGGGCAAACTCATGCTGCAGCAATTCATCGTAGCCATAGCTGGTCTTGGCGAATTTGTTGCCATAGGCATTGATGGTCTGGTGTTCCATGCCCTTGTGCGGGGTTTCGGCGATGCCGACTTTTTCATCGGCAAACGGGTAGGGGCCGATGACGCTTTCAAAAAAGTTGAGCATGGGCGGCAATTCCGCGAACAGGGCGCCCGCCTTCGCCTCGCTTTCCGGCAGATACCAGAATTGCAGGGGGATGCGGTTGCCGTAGCGGCTCACATACTCGCTCTGCAGGCTGCGGTAGGGCGCCACGTTGAGGGCGATGCCATAGGTGCTCGGATGCTTGGCGCGCCAGTGCCAGGTGCGCCAGCCATCGGCCTCGTCCATGCCGAGCGCGATGCCGTTGCCGGCCGCGACCAGCGGCGCCGGCACGATGATGTGCTGGTCGATCAGCCGGGCCTTGCCCATCGGATGGTCGATGCAGGGCCAGAACAGGTCGCAGCCCTCGCCTTGCACGGCGCTGGCGATCCACGGCGCGCCATCGGCCGTGCTCGACCACACCATGCCGCCATCCCACGGCGCTTTCACGGCGACGTGCGGCACGCCGTGATAGACGACGCGGATGGTGGTGCGCGCGCCTGCCGCGAGGGTGGCAGGCAAGGTCATGCTCAGGCGGCCGTCCGGGTTGGCATAGTCTTGCGGCCGCAGCGCCTTGCCGTCGATTTCGATGGTGTCGACGGGCAGGTTGCGGTCCAGGTCCAGCGCGAAACGCGAGATCGGCTGCGTGGCCAGGAAAGTCAGGCGCGCATCGCCGGCAATGCTGCGGCTGGCAGGGTCGATGCGCAGGGTCAGGTCGGCGTGTTCGAACACCACCGCCAATTGTTCCGGCGTGCGTTCGGCGCCTGAATTGAGGGTGTAGGCGGTGGGCGCGCGCGTGGCGCAGGCGCTGAGCAGCAGGCAGGAGAGCAGCAGGGGAATGTGTTTCATGGCGAGCGCGCAAGTGAACGGAACACTGATTGTAGTGTGAAGTGACAACGTTGTCGTTTGGAAATTTCAAGGTGCCCATGGGGCAAGCGTGGCCCCGGTTGAGAAATGTCATGGGCTTCAAACGACGCTGACGTAATCTTGCTGAGCGGCCTTGAAGTGCCGCTAGGAAAGGAAGCGCCATGGACAGCGAACAGCCGGAAGTCGTGGAAAGCAGGGGGATGGTGGCGCCGCCATTGCCTTCCCTGCCGCAATTGATCGCAGCGCTGCCGCCAAAAGGCGCATGCTGGTACTGCGACAAGCCGCTCGATGCCGTGCGCCGTTTCTGTTGCAAAAGTTGTTGCGTGGCGTATGCGGAAGAGGCGCAGTACAACAGCTGAGCGCTAGCGGCGCCGCAGCAGCGCCGCCAGGGCGCCTTCGAAATCGAACTCGTGCGCTGCGGCCGCCACTTCCTGGTAGACGTTGACGCCCAGGCTGGCAGCGAGCAGGCTGGCCGAGTTTTCCAGGATGTCGATGGCCGCGCCGTCGCCTTCGCGCAGGTGGCTGGCCAGGCGTGCCAGCAGCAGCTGGATGGCGGGTGCGGCCGGGTCGGGCGCCACGTCCTGCGCCGCCGTGTGGGTTGCCTCCGGCGTGCCCAGCATGCTGCTGACCGCGCCGAGCAATTGATCCTGCGCCAGTTCCAGCTGCAGCATCTGCTGGGCCAGGTCGGGCGCCTGCGCACGCAGTGCCGATTCCAGGGTTTCCGACAGGCTGTGCACATGGCGCGCGCCGATCATGCCGGCGGCGCCTTTCAGGGTATGCGCCTTCAGGCGTGCGGAAGCGTAGTTGCCCGCGTCGAATTCGGCGCGGATCTGGCACGGCGTGGTGCCGTGGTCGTGCAGGAAGCGGCGCAGGATTTTCAGGTACAGGATGCGGTCGCCCATGATGCGGCCCAGTCCGTTCTCGACATCGAGAATACGGACCATGTCGGATGCCGCAACGGCGGCATCATCATCGCAAGTGGCGTGTGGTTTCAGCATGCTGTGCAGAGCGCCCCAAAACTTGTCAATTGCCGTAAAGCAGGAACAACTATTCTACATCCAGTCATCCTCGACGCCGCGCCCGCTTGGCCGCCAGCGACATCGCTAGCGCGTCGTGAATGACCAGCTGTGCGTGACGTCCGCGCCATTGACTTTGCCGATGAAACTCACGTCATAGCTGGTGTTCGCGTTCAAGGTCGCCAGCGGGATGATGGATGCGGCCGAGACCGGCGTATGCACATCGTTGCCGCTGGTGAGCAGGCGTACCGCCAGGTCCGTGGCGGCACCGCGCTGGCGCACGCTGAATGCCGTCACGCTGACGGGCGTGCCGTAGTTGGCATGCACGCTGATCGGGTAGCCAACCACGTCCTGGTTCGGCACGGGATCGGGCGATTCGTTATCGCTGGAAAAACTGACGGCCACCTTCTGCTGTCCGCTGACAGGATAGGTGACGATCTGTCCCGCCGCCAGCCCGGGGCCATAGTTGCGGTTGCCGGCCATGTCGGTGGTGAAATAGGCATAGCCGGAGCTGCTGACGGCCGCGCCCGCGCCGCCTTCCTTGAACAGCGGCTCGAAAATGACGAAGCGGTGATAGATGGCCGTGACCAACTCTTCGGCCAGGTAAAAGCCGGACGTGTTGCCCGCGCCGGCGATGACTTCGCCCTGCAGCGAGGTGACGACGTAGCCGGCCTTGGCCAGGCGGTCGCCCAGCTTGACGCCCGTAAAGCCGGGCTTGCCCTGCACCTGCTCGTGCGCCACCGTACTGTTGAGATTGAGATAGCTGGAATGGCCTAGCGCCGCGCTGTCGATCAGGCTGTTGCGCACCATAGGCGACAGGCCGATCTGGCTGCGCCGGTAGTTGAACCAGTTAAAGCCATCGGTGGCAATATTGTTGCTGAGGACGGGAGCGCCCGGCTCCTGTGTCAGCTGTCCGGCCGGGGTCGAGGTGCTCAGCGACGTATTGCTGCCGCTATCGCCGCCGCCGCAGGCGCTCAGCAGTGCTGCACTCAGCAGGGCGGGTATCCAGTATTTCCAACGCAGTGACGAGGCAATCAAGTTGGCTCCTGTATAGGTAGGCGGACAGCGGTGGGGCCAGCGTGCTGTCCTGTAAAACGATTCTAAGGTATTTTGATACCGCGTAGCGCATTCATGAAAAGATATGTGGCGCGCTCGTGCGCGGACGGTGCCGCAGCTGCACAGGGTAGAATGAGCGTAGCGCAGCGTTTGCCGCTGCATCGCCTTACTTCCGATTTTTTGATTGCCCATACATTTGAACACATTGCCCAAGTCGCGCCTGCAGCGCGCCAAATACGCCTTGCCCAGCATGGTGACTTTGCTTTCGATAGCATGCGGTTTTGCCAGCATCGTCATTTCCGTCGATAACGCCGCCGTGGGCGACGCGGATGCCTACCGCCTGGCGGCGGCGCTGCTGGTGCTGGCCGGCGTGTTCGATGCGCTCGACGGCTATGTCGCACGCCTGACGAACACCAGTTCGCAGTTCGGCGTGCAGCTCGATTCCATCGCCGACGTGATGAATTTCGGCTGCGCCCCGGCCGTCCTGCTGTACTGCTACGGCTTCGTGCAGATGGGCGTGCACGATCCGCTGCTGCTGCGCTTTGGCGGCATGGCCAGCTTCTTCTTTGTTGCCTGCGGTGCGATGCGCCTGGCGCGCTTCAATGTGAACGTGGGGCGCACGGACCCCCTGTATTTCGTCGGCATGCCGATCACGGCCGGGGCCGCTTGTGTAGCGGCCGTCGTGGTGGCCTGGCCGGCGCCCATCGATTCCATGCTGCACAGCTATCTGCTGATGCTGCTGCTCGTCGGCGTGGGCAGCCTGATGGTGTCGACCTTGCGTTTCCCCAGCTCCAAGCAAAAGAAAAGCCTGGCCGCGCTGCTGGTGCTGATCGTGGCCATCGCCCTGCTCGTGTGGCTGAAGACCAGTTTCTTCGCGCTGTTCTTCGCCGTCTACATCGGCGCCACCCTGCTGCTCAACCTGGCGTGGTACCTGGGCTGGCGCGGCATTGCATTGCCGCAGGTTTTTAACGACCCTGACGAGATCGATTAATCTCAAGCCACCTCGTGCCCGCGTGCGGCGCGCAGGATGGCGAACCAGTCGCTGCGGCTGAGTGTAAACTGCGTGCCTTCCACGGCCACGCCGATAGCTTCGATGCGGCCCGTGCCCGTCAGCGGCAGGGGACGGCAAGGCAGTTGCATGATCCAGGCAAATACGACGCTGGCAAACGGACGCTGTAGTTGATCGGCGATCTGCTTGATGACGTTGCGCAAGTTCTCCACATTCGCGTCGCCGCCCTGGAACAGCCAGCCGCCCGCCAGCGGCGACCAGATCATCGGCGCCACTTTCAGATCCTGCAAGCCGTCGAAGGTTTCGTCGAACAGGGGCGCCACGTGCAGCGGCGAAAATTCCACCTGGTTCGTCACCAGCGGGAAGCGCCGGTGCAGACACTCGAACTGGTGGCGGCTGAAGTTCGACACGCCAAAGTGCAGCACCTTGCCTGCCGCTTTCAATTGCGTGAAGGCGCCGGCGATCTCGTCGAAATCCATCAGCGGGTCGGGACGGTGGATCAGCAGCAAGTCCAGGCGGTCCGTGTGCAGCTGGCGCAGGGTGTGTTCCACGGAACTGGTGATGTGCGCCGCGCTCGTGTCGTAATGCTGGATGGCATGGCCGGGGCGGTGCGGCGACAGCAGCTTGATGCCGCACTTGCTGACCAGCTCCATCTTGTCGCGCAAGCCCGGCTGCAGGGCCAGCGCTTCGCCAAATAGCCCTTCGGCGCTGTAATCGCCATAGATGTCGGCATGGTCGAAACTGGACACACCCAGCGCCAGGCATTGTTCGATGAAAGCCAGGCGCTGCTGCGCCGACATATTCCACTCGCCGATGCGCCACATGCCGGCAACGACTCGCGACAGTTCGGGACCGTTGCTGCTCAAACGGCTGCGCGGCGCTTGCAGGCTGGCGGGAAATACATGGCTCATGGGCTGGCTTTCTGGTGGTGGAGACGAAGGTGACGCCACGATTATAGCCAGCTACGCTACAGCATGCTGTGGAGAAATCGGCGGCGAGACAGACGAAAAAAATGCCCGCAACATCTGCGGGCATTTTTTATGGGGAACGCTAACTGCTTATTTCATCCACAGGCGCATCGAATCCCAGGCGCGGCCGAAGATCGTTGCCTGGTTGATGGTTTCCAGCGCCACGACAGGCAGTTCCAGCAGGACCTTGTCGTCGACCATCATTTTCAGCTTGCCGACCGGGGCGTTTTCAGCCAATGGCGCGACCAGCGGGTCCTTGCGTTCCAGCACAGGTTTCATCTTGGCAGCCGTGCCTTTTGGTACGGTGACGAGCACATCGCGGGCGAAACCGATTTTCACGGTGCCTTTCGAGCCCTTCCACACTTCCGGCGTGGCCACTGCCTGGCCCTTCGAGTACAGCTTGACCGTATCGAAGTTCTGGAAGCCCCAGTTCAGCAGCTTCTGGCTTTCCTGCGTACGGGCCTGGTCCGACGAGGTGCCCAGCACCACGGAGATCAAACGGCGCTCGCCCGTGCCGCCTGGACGGCGGGCCGACGCGATCATGCAATAGCCGGCCGCTTCCGTGTGGCCCGTTTTCATGCCATCGACGGTAGGGTCCAGCCACAGCAGGCGGTTGCGGTTAGGCTGGGTGATCTTGTTGTACGTAAAGCTCTTGATGGAATCGATTTTGTAGAATTCCGGGTAGTCGGCGATCACGCGCTTGGCCAGCACGGACAGGTCTTGCGCCGTGGAATAGTTATCGGGACTAGGCAAGCCATGCGGATTGGCAAAACGCGTGTTTTTCAGACCCATACGCTGGGCTTCGCGGTTCATCAGCACGACGAACGTGCCTTCATCGCCGGCAACGGCTTCCGCCAGCGCCACGGCGGCGTCGTTACCCGATTGAATCATCAGGCCGTGCAGCAAGTCGTCGATCGAGACGGGGGTAGCGGGGTCGATGAACATCTTCGAGCTGCTCGAATCGACTTTCCATGCGCGCACGGACACGTTTACTTTTTGGTCCAGCGCCAGTTTCTTTTCGCGGATGGCGGCAAACGTCAGGTAAGCCGTCATGATTTTGGTCAACGAGGCCGGCTCGATGCGCGCGTCCGGATCTTGCGAAGCAATGATCTGGCCACTGGTGGCGTCAAGCAACAGCCAGGACTTGGCGGCGATGGTCGGGGCTGGAACGCTCTGGGCGTAGGCGGCGGAAAAGAAAAATACACTGGAGGCCAGTGCCGCTAAAAGTTTTTTCATGGAGGCTGGTCTGCGAGAAAAAGATGAAGGCTGAGGGCCATGCTGTTGCTGCTTGCATGGCCGCGTGGAAAAAACGGATCAATTATAGCCGTGGAGGCGCTAGTAAGCCCACACTTCAATGATCATCTGCTGCAATTGCGGGTTTGTCACCATGCCACAGGGCAATCACGAGGTTCTTGATGTGATTGAGCTTGCGGTGGAAAAAGTGGTCGGCGCCGGGGATCACGATCACGGGAATGTCTTGTGGACGGGCCCAGTCGAAGACGGCGGACAGGGGGATCGTGTCGTCGAGTTCGCCGTGGATCAAGATGGTGTCGGCGGGAATGTCGGCCATGGCCCATTTGCCGGCCGCGCTGCCGATCAGCGCCAGGCGCTCGACGGGCGTACCGGCGGCGGCCAGGCGTTCCTGCAGTTTCGATTGCACGAAGGTGCCGAACGAGAAACCGGACAAGGCCACGGGCAAGCCCGGATACAGGCCGCGCATGTGTTCATACAACAACTGCATGTCGTCCGTTTCGCCCACGCCATGGTCGTGCACGCCTTCGGAAGCACCGACGCCGCGGAAGTTGATGCGCGCCACCACGTAACCGAGCGCGACAAAGGCGCGCGCCAGGGTTTGCGTGACCTTGTTGTCCATCGTGCCGCCGTATAGCGGATGCGGATGGGCAACGAGGGCGATGCCGCGCGGAGTGTCTGCCGGGAAATCGAGCAAGCCTTCCATGCTGCCTGCATGGCCGGCGAGGGTAAATTTTTCCGAGTTTCTGTTCATGATGCTCATACTGGTGGGTATCTCTTAAATTGGCATTAAATCTTGAGGCGTTCGACGATCTTGCCGCCCACCAGGTGCGTATCGATGATTTCATCGATATCACTGGTGTCGACATAGGTGTACCAGGTCGCTTCCGGGTAGATGACCAGCAGCGGGCCTTCCTCGCAGCGGTCCATGCAGCCGGCCTGGTTGATGCGGATCTTGCCCGCGCCATTCATGTCGAGTTCCTTGATGCGGCGCTTGCAATGCTTTTGCGCCGCTTCCGCGCCATGGTCGCCGCAGCTGTTGCGGCCGTCTTCACGTTTGTTCATGCAGAAAAAAACGTGGCGTTCAAAATACGGTGCGTCGCTCATACTATGCTCCTGCGGAATCATCAATGCGCCATGATAACGCTTATGGGTGGTCTTCGCGACGCTGGCGCTGCACATCTTCCTGCCGGTTCAGGCGGTGTGAGGGCAGGCACAGGAACCACAGGGCCATGAAGGGCCACAGCAAGGCCAAAAATTGCGCCGCGCCATTGAAGTTGAGGAACTTGCCTTGAAACCAGCCTTGCAAGGTTGACATGAAATATGGGTTGATCGGCGTCGTATTCACCATTACCAGGCTCAGCAGCAAGGTGGCGGCCGCGATGCGGCGCTGCGCCACGTGCGGCGCGAACGCCAGGCCGCCCAGCATGATCAGGCCGATCAAAAAGCCGCCCTGGGCGCCCGGCGTGATCCAGACGAAGGCATTTTCCGGTGAAAACAGCAGCGCGCTGGCCATCGAGCGCACGATCAAGGCGGCGGCGATCAGGGCCAGCATCAAGATGGTGCGCGGCGCGGCGCGGCGCAGCAGGCACAGCAAGGTGAGCACGGCGCCCGTCATGCCGCAAGCCGTGATGATGGTTTCCGAAAGCCAATATTGCTCAACCGTCAAGACGACGTCGGGACGCAGATACGCGGCCAGGTCGATGTCGATGCCCGCCAGCTGCGACAGCCAGTCCGACAGGATGGGCAGCAGCTGGCCCAGGCCGAACAGATAGCCTTGCGGATAGATTTGCGCCAGCGGCCACAGGGCCACCAGCACCAGGCCCTGGCTGGCGTGCTGGGCAAACCAGCGCTGGCGCAAGCGGAACAAATGACTTTGGTCGAGCAGCTTGCGCGCCGTCAGGGCGCCGATGATGGAACCGATGCAGCAGCCGGCCGCATTCGTATAAAAGTCCAGGTTCGACGAGACGCGGCTGGGCAAATAGGTTTGCACGGCTTCCATGCTTCCTGAAATCAACATGCCGCACAGGCTGGCGACGATGACGGCAAAGAAACCGGTGATCCTCGGAAACAGCGAATACACGATCAGCGCGCCCAGCGGGATGTAGCCGACGACGTTGATGCCCACGTCAAAGCCCGTCCAGTAGCGGGGCATGCGCGTGTTTTCCAGGAACGTCAGCGGCGACAAACCATTGCTGTGCCAGCCCGTGAACGGGAACCAGCTCGCATACACGATCAGGAAGACGTAGGCGAGCAGGGTCGCGCGCGACACGGGCGAGGAACGGACGGGCGGCAGCGGCGCCGCCGGGCTGGCTGGGGATGCGGGGTCGGTCATTCTTTCGTGATATTCAGCGTGCCCAGCCAAGTGAGCAGGTCGGCGGCGATGGCGTCCGATGCCGCCGCCAGCGCTTGCGCGCCGCCTTGCGCATCGGCGCTGCCGGCGGGGCCGCTGCGGCTGAAGGTTTTCTGGTCGATCAGGCGGTGGCCGCGAAACAGCGAGGCGCGCAGCGAGACGTGGCCGCTGCTGTGCGTCTGCGTATCGAAGTTTTGCGAAAAATCATCGACGTCGATGCGCAGCAGGGGCATGCCGGCGGCCGCGTCCGTGGTCGACAGCACTTTCACGCCGCTTTGCGCCACACGGGTTTTCAGGCGCTGGCTTAAGAGTTGCAGCGGCGGCGTGTTCCAGCGGTTGTAGGCGTACGGACGCGATTGCTGAGCATCGGCGTACAGCAAGCGGTAATACATGCGCTGGCTGTCGAGCCAGGATGGACCGTTGGCGTCGGCGATCACCAGCACGGGCACGGCTGGCGCGGCCGGCTGCGCGGCTGCCAGCGGCGCGGCCGGGCCGAAATCATAGAAAGTGGGGACGGGGCCGCGGCTGGCGCAGCCGCCCAGCAGGAATGCGGCGGTCAGGATGAGTGCGCTGAGATTGCGTGGAATAGGCATGCGGTATTCTCCTTATTTGCCCGGTGCCGAAAAACCGGGCTCGCCCGGACCGGGCGGGATGTCTGGGGCGCCGAACAAGATGCTCTGCGGCTGTTCATTGAGCGTGCTCATGGTGGTTTTCAGGGCGCGCATCGAGGAACGCGCTTCGCCGCTCAGCTCGATTACCTGTGGCAAGACTTCCAGCGACACGCCATTGGCCACCGTTTCCACCGAGCTGCCGACCCGGTCGACCGTGCCATTGACCTTGTCGAGCACACCGCCTGGCGCCTGGATGTCGTTGCCCAGCTTTTTCCACGTGGCCGTCAAGTCCGACACGTTCTTGCTGGCCGTGCTGACGGCCGTCAGGGTTTGCCGCGTCTGTTCCGTCAGTTGCGGCAATTGCGTCAGGGTCGGTTCGAGCTGCTGCGGAATGGCGCCAAAGGCCTTGGCTGCCTTGCCCACTTCCGTGAAGGCGCCCAGCATGGCGGCCTGATTGTCGGGGCTGAGCAGGTTGTTGACCTTGTTGGTGATTTGCTCGGCCTGGTCGAGGATGCGCTTGCCCCGCTTTTCCAGCTGGTCGAGCAAGCCGGCGCGCAGGGGAATCAGCGACGGCTTGTCCTTGCTGGTGCCCAGCAGTTTCGAGCCCACGTGCTCGTCGTCGAGCTGGATGTAGGCGATGCCTGTCACGCCCTGGTAGCCGAGGGTGGCAAACGTGGTGTTGGTGACAGGGGTATCGGGCGCCACGCTGATATGCACGAGGATTTGCCCCGCTTTTTGCGTGTCGAAATCGATGGCGTCGACCTTGCCCACTTCCAGGCCCCGGTAGCGCACGGTCGCCTGCGGGTTCAGGCCCGGTACGGACAGGGTGGTGGCGAGCAGATACGGCACCCGTTCCACGCGGTCGCGGTTGAACCAGACGCCGAACAGGATGGCGGCTACCAGCAAGGTCAGTGTAAAAAATCCCGTCATCAGGGCATGTGATCTGTTTTCCATTACTTCTCCGCTTTCGTGTCTGTGCCGGCGTCGCCGCCCGGCTGCGCCGCCTTGCCCGCCGCCGCCTGTTTCTCATCGAGGACGGCCAGCGCGCGCTTGCCGCGGTCGCCGAGGAAAAATTGCTTGATGAACGGGTGGTCGACTTCGATCACCTCGCGCGTGGGGCCGATGGCGATCACGTGTTTTTCCGCCAGCACGGCGATGCGCGTGGACAGGGCGAACAAGGTGTCGAGATCATGCGTGACCATCACCACCGTCAAGCCCAGCTCGCGGTGCAGCGACTGGATCAGGGCGACAAAACTCTCCGACAGGTCCGGATCCAGCCCCGCCGTCGGTTCGTCGAGGAACAGCAGCTTCGGTTCCAGCGCCAGTGCGCGGGCCAGGGCCACGCGCTTGATCATGCCGCCCGACAAGTCCGACGGCATCTTGAGCGCATGTTCCGGGCCCAGGCCCACCATATTCATCTTTAATAATACCGCGTCGTGCACCAGCGCCTCGGGCAGCACGCGCAATTCGCGCATCGGCTGGGCCACATTGTCGAACACGGTCAGAGCCGAATACAGTGCGCCTTGCTGGAACAGCATGCCCCAGTGGTTGCGCAACTGTTGCAGCTGGTCTGAACTTGCCTTGTTGATATCTTCGCCAAAGACTTTGACGCAGCCGCGCGCCGGATGTTCCAGGCCCAGCATCTGGCGCAGCAGCACCGTCTTGCCCGTGCCGGAGCCGCCCACGATGGACAGGATCTCGCCCCGTTCGATTTCCAGGTTCAAGTCCTGGTGCACGACGGTGCGGCCGAACTTGGTCCACAGATTGGTGATGTCCACCACGGGCGCGCTGCCGTGCAGGTTGAACTGGCCGTCCTTGCCGGTGCCGCAGGCGATATTGGTGTCGTCCGCCATCAGTAGCCTACTCCATTGAAGACGATGGCAAACACGGCGTCGGCCAGGATCACGACGGTGATGGCCGTGACGACGGCGGTGGTGGTGCCGCGCCCCAGGCTTTCCGTGTTGGCCTTGATGCGCAGGCCGAAGTGGCATGAGACAAGGGCGATCAGCATGCCGAAAATCACGCCCTTGCCCAGGCCGATCATGTAGTTGGCCAGCGGCACGGCGTCGGGCAGCTTCTGGATGAAGTAGCGCGCCGACAGATTCAATTCCACCTTGGCCGCCACCATGCCGCCGATCAGCGCGGCCGTATCCGTCCAGATGACGAGCAGGGGCATGGAAATGGCCAGGGCCAGCACTTTCGGCATGATCAGGCGGAAACCGTGGGAAATGCCCATCACCAGCATGGCGTCGAGTTCTTCCGTGACGCGCATGACGCCCAGCTGGGCCGTGATGGATGAACCCGAGCGCCCGGCCACGAGGATGGCGGCCAAGAGCGGCCCCAGTTCGCGGATGACGCTCATGCCCAGCAGGTTGACCAGGTAGATGTCGCCGCCAAACGCGCGCAGCTGCTGCGCGGACAGGTAGGACAGCACGACGCCGATCAGAAAGCCGACGAGAGCCGTGATGCCCAGCGCCTGGAAGCCCGCATGGAAGATATTGGCGGAAATTTCACGCCACGGTCCGCGCATCGGATGGCGCGCGAAGCGGCCGATATCCTGCGTCACCTGGCCGACCAAGGCAATAAAGCCCTTCAAATGTTCGAAAAACAGCAGGATAGCCATGCCCAGTTTCATCACGGGCGTGAGGCGGTTGGCGCGCGACGGCGGCGTCGTCAGCGGCCCCGTTTCTTCGATGCGCCGGAAAAACTCTTCCTGCGACGGCGCCAGGGTCAGCTGCGCGGGACGCTGCTTGCCCCAGGCATTCCAGAACAGCTGGGCACCGATATGGTCCATGCTGTCGATGGCCGACAGGTCCCATTGCGCCTTGGCATCGCCCTGCAAGGGCTTGAGCTGGGCGTCGATGGACTTGATGGCATTGTCATGCGCCAGCGCGTGCACCTGCCAGGTGCCGCTGGCAGTGACAAGGGCTCCCTGTTGGGAGCTGGTCTGGGAGAGGGTCAGTTTCGGCGATTGTACAGTCGGCATCGTGCCAGTTTAAGGGAGAATGGCGCAGACCGCCACCGCTGTTCAATCGCCAGCCCCTCAGGACGCCAGGTGGCGCGCCTGCCGCTGCGGCAGGGCGACGTCCGGGCGCACCTTCGCGCTGCCAGCACTCACTTCGGCCGGCTTGGCGTGCGCGGCCGCTTGCGCGCCGCCCGCATAGTCGCTGGCCACGAGAGCGTTGGCCTCCAGCGCGCTCATGCCGCGCGTCTGCAGCCATTGCGCCACCAGCTTGGCCAGGCGCTCCATGGCGATGCGGTGGGTGGCGTCCGTGTGGGCGTACAGCCAGTTCGAAAAATCCATGAAATTTTCAAACGGCGCATCGCCGAGCATCCATTGCACCGTATTGGCGAAGCGGCCCGAGTTGGCGACCAGGTCCCAGTAGCGGGCGAAGCGCACGAGACGCTGCATGCTCATGAAGTCGAGCTGCTTGTTCGCCAGGATGGTGTACGGCGGGTGCGGGTCGAACACCATGCCATAGTTTTCCATATGGCGGATGATGGGCGTGCCGCGCAGCCGCTTTAATATGCCGAACTGGATTTCATGCGGTTTCAAGGCCACCAGCTTGTTGAAGCCGGCCGCGAAGCTTGCTTCATCCTCGCCCGGCAAGCCGGCGATCAAGTCCACGTGCAGGTGGGCGTTCGATTCTTCGCACAGCCAGCGGATGTTGTCGGCCGCCTTTTGATTGTCCTGTTTGCGGCTGACCAGCGATTGCACGTCAGGATTGAAGCTCTGGATGCCGATCTCGAACTGCAGCGCGCCGGGCGGGAATTTGCTGATGCCTTCCTTCAAGGCGTCGGGCAAGTGGTCGGGCACCAGTTCGAAGTGGGCGTAGATCGGGTCGTCCGGATTGGCCTCGATCTTGTCGAGAAAGAACTGCATGATCTTCAAACTGGTCTTGATGTTCAGGTTGAATGTGCGGTCGACGAACTTGAACAGGCGCGCGCCGCGCGCATGCAATGACTCCATCTCGGCCAGGAAGTTCTCCAGCGCGAAGGGCCAGGCCGTCTTGTCCAGCGCCGACAGGCAGAATTCGCACTTGAACGGACAGCCGCGCGACGCTTCCACGTAAATCGTGCGGTGGCGGATATCGTCGTCTGTATACAAGGAGTAGGGCAGCTGCAGTTCCGCCAGCGGCGCTTGCACGCCCGCATGGATCTTCATCAGCGGCTTCGGCCCGTTGAGGATCTCGCCGCACAGCTTGGTGAAGGTGACATCGCCCCAGCCCGTGATCAGGTAGTCGGCCAGCTTGACGATCTCTTGCTCGCCCGCCTCATGCGACACTTCCGGCCCGCCCAGCACGATGATGACCTCGGGCGCCACGCGCTTGAGCATGGCCACCAGTTTTGTCGTTTCCTCGACGTTCCATATATACACGCCAAAACCGATGATGCGGGGCTTGTTGATGAGGATGCGTTCGACCAGTTCCGTGGTTTTCGTGCCGATGACGAATTCCTGCAGCCGCGTCTGCGCTTGCAGCGGCCCCATATTGGCCAGCAGATAGCGCAATCCCAGCGAGGCGTGGGTGTAGCGGGCGTTCAGGGTGGAGAGCAGGATGGTCATGGGAGGCGATGAAAACGGCGAAACCGCTATTTTACGCTGTCGCATCATCTGTGCGCTGCGGCAACAAATGCCATGTTACCATTTGTCAATAATTACTAACTTGTCAATGCTACGGCAGGCTAAAAGGGATACAAGGTGCTGGCGAAAAAAGTACTCAATAAAAAAGTCCTGCTCGGGACGCTTGCCGGCGTGGCCGTGGTAGCCGCCGCACTGGTCGGCTACCGGGTTTTTGGCTGGGGTGCGATGGGTCCGGTCAACGGCCTGAAGCTCGATTTATCCCGGCCCGACGCGCTGGTCCGCACGAAAAGCCTGTCGGCCTTGCCGCGCGACTTGCTGACGGTGCCGCTGGCGCGCGACGTGTTGCGTGAGGATTTCCTGTTCTATTACGAGCAAAGCGAAGACCGGCTGGGGCTCAAGGGCAGCTTGCGCCGCATCGCTTACGAGCATGAGCTGGGCTGGGGTGACCAGCTGCTGCGCATGGTGCTGGACCAGCCGGCGGAAGTAGCCTTGTGGCGCGACGCCGACGGCTCGCTCAAGCATTTCGCCATCGCCGTGTCGCGCAGCCAGCTCACGCGCCTGCTGGAAGAAGCGGGCAAGATCGCCCTGAAGGATACGCAGATGCGCGTGGCCGGCAGCTTGCGCGTCGATGGCGGCCAGGTGCCCGTGTATGCGCTGAACTACGCTTACCAGCGCACCTTGCTGTTTGCCGCGCATGGCCAACGCCTGGTCATCCTGTCTCATCCCGGCATGCTGTATGGCGGCAGCGACGGCAAGCATGGCGATGGCACGGCCGAGAAAACCGTGGCCAGCCTGCTGGCGCCGGAAGCTGCCAAGCAAAAGGTCTTTCATGCACAGTTCCATCTCGACGGCGCCGCGCCCGAGGGCCACAGCATCGCCGTCAAGGCGGACTTCCTGTCCTTCGGCTACCAGCCTTTCTTTGGCGCGTTAGAGGCGCTGCGCTTCGATTTTCAACAGGGCGCCTGGCAATCGAAGGTGCTGCTCAATGCCGATAAACTGAAAAACGGCGGCTATGACAGCAGCGCCTTGTGGCCGCAGCTGCCGCACAACCCGAGCGCCTGTTTCAGCGTGCCGGTCGACTGGACCGCGCTGCAGCCCGTGCTCAAACGCCTGGGCAGCAAGACCTCCGCGCCGGTGGCGCCGCTGGCCGGGCACTTGCAAGGCCCGGCCGCCGCGTGCTGGTATGGCAGTTCGCGGCTGCATACACCGGTTTTTGTCGCCACCCGCAGTGCGCAGGCCGGTGATGACGCTCTGTATGGCAGCTTGTTCGAGGCGGCCATCGGCGGCAAGGACCCCGTGCGCAAAACGACAGGTAAAGATGGCGCCACGCGTTGGGAACGCAGCGTCGCCACGGCGCTGGGCCAATCCAAGCCGGCGCTGGCCGTGGCCGGCAATACCGTTGTCTTTTCCACCGACGGCAAGCTGGTGGACCAAGTGCTGGCCGTGCGCCGCAAGCAGGCGCCGGCCGCCAGCGACCTGCTACCCGATGGCGCGCGCACCATCGGCCTGATCGCGCCGGCGTCGCTGGCCCGGCTGATCCAGCTGGAAGCCTTCGATACCCTGCCGGCGAATAACGAACCGGTCTTGCGCGCGGCCGCCAACGAACACCTGGTGCCGCGCCTGAACGCCTTGAAAAAATATCCGCCGCTGCGCATGGTGCTCAAGCGGCAGCCAGCCAGCGGCACGTCGTGGGAAACGCTGGAATGGCAAGAGGCCGCGCGATGACGCTGTGGCATGGACGGCATGGACGCCGTGCCGCCTTGCGCTGGCTGGCGGCTTGCGCCGCCACCGTGGCAATGCCCGCCTGGGCCTTGCGCGCGGCTGCCGAGCCGCAAGTGCAGCTGTCGCAAGCCCAGAGCCGCGCCTTCCAGGCCTGGATGCTGCGCATCGTCAACGCGCAGATCGAGCGTGGCCCGTCGCCGCGCTGGACGCACCGCGATTGCGCCGGCCTGGTGCGCTTTGCCGTCAATGAGGCGCTCACCGTGCATGACGCGAAGTGGCTGCATGCGAACGGCATCGCCAGCGACCGGCGCCTGCCGCCCGAGCTGGAACTGAGCGCGGCCCAGGCCGCCTTGCGCAACCGCTGGGTGCAAACGGGCGGCAATGTCGGCCACTTCGTCACGGCGCTGGCGCTGGTGCAGCACAACAGCCGTTTCATCGCCCGCGAAATCAGCCAGGCGCTGCCCGGCGACCTGCTGTTTTTCGACCAGGGAGACGAACAGCATTTGATGGTCTGGATGGGGGCGCGCATCGCCTACCACACCGGCACCGTCACCCCCGACGACAATGGTCTGCGGACCGTCGATATCAAAGAACTTACGAGCTGGAAGGACACGCGGTGGCAACCTGTGGTCAACAATCCCAATTTCGCCGGCGTGTTCCGGCTGGCGTTTTTATCATGAAGCCGATTTTTGTCATGAAGCTGCTATTCATGGCCTTTCTGGCGCTGCTCATGCTGGGCAGCGCCTCCGCGCAGCAGCGCGAGCCGAGCAACTACAGCACCTTCAAGGGTGAACCGTTCTTCCTGCTGTCGGACGCCAGTTACGGCAGTCTTGATGAAGCGCGCGTGCGCCTCGAGGTGCCGGGCCGCGACATGGGACGCATGAATCTGGAAGCGTATTCGGGTGCCGACATCGTCGTCTACCGCGTGCCCGAACCGATGGAATTCCTGAAAAAGCAGCGCAATCTGCACCGCATCCAGGTCGAGGGCAATTACCAGGGCGAAGGCATGGCCAACACCTTGAGTTTTCTGTGGGATAGCTGGTGGAAGCAGTCGCGCCTGGCCTGGCGCAAGCTGTTTTCCGGCGAGGCACGCCTCGCGGTCACGAAAGAACAGCCGCAACTGGCGACCAACGACGCGATCCGCCGGCGCACCGTGTTCGCCAACCATCCGCAGTACAAGCCGATCAAGGGCATGGAACTGGTCGACAGCTTCCGCTATCCGATCTGGCAAGCCAAGGCCATCGCGCCGCCGAAAGGCGTCAAGCTCGATGGCTCCAGCAGCGACTTCATCGTCGCTGGCGCCGGCAACGTGATGATACCGCTGGGCAAACGCAAGCCGGGCCTGTACCTGATCGAAGCGATCATCGGCGAACACCGCGCCACCACCTTGGTATTCGTGTCGGACACGGTGGCTGTGACCAAGGTGTCGTCCGGCCAGATGCTCGTATGGACGGCGCGGCGCGACAACAGCGCCGCCGTGGCTGGCGCCAATGTGGCGTGGACCGATGGCACGGGCGTGCTGCAGTCGGCCACCACGGGTGCCGATGGTGTCGCCTCGCTCGAGCGCGGCAGCCCGGAACACACATATGTGCTGGGCCAGGACCGCGCCGGCGGCGTGTTCGTGTCCGAGAATTTTTACTATGACAGCGAGATCTACAACACCAAGATCTATGCCGTGACGGACCGGCCCCTGTACCGGCCCGGCGATGAAGTCAACGTCAAGTTTTTGGGCCGCGAATTTACCTCCGCGCGCAACTCGCAGGCAGCAAGCGCGGCGCCGATCAGCTTGACGGTGCTCAATCCGAATGGCACGCCGCTGCTGACGCAAACGCTGCAGCTGTCCGGCGAGACGGGCGCCGACACGCGCTTCCGCTTGCCCACGGAAGCGACCGCCGGCGGCTATGAACTGCGTTTCAATTACAAGGATGGCGTGTATGGCGCGGCCTTCCGCGTGGCTGAATACGTCAAGCCGCACTTTGAAATCAACGTCCAGCCTTCGAAGCCGGAATTCAAGACGGGCGAGGCCGTCAAGGGCAGCATCGCGCTGCGCTACCCTGACGGCAAACCCGTGAAAAACGCGAAGATGACCTTGTCCTTGCGCGGCCAGCAAAACACCATGGTCGAAGGCGAGTTGCGTTACAGCGGCCTGTTTCCCGTGGCCCTGAAGACGGAGGAAGTGACGAGCGACGGCAGCGGCAATGTGGACTTCAGCTTGCCGCCCGCCGCCGATCCGTCGCGCTACATCTTGACCGTGCTGGCGACCGATGGTGCGGCTTACCGCGTCAAGGCGACGCGCGAGCTGATGATAGAACGCTCGAGCAGCAGCTACCAGTTGAAGGCGACGCGCCAGTTTTCCGATCCTGGCCAGGCCGTGCATTTCGATCTGGTGGCCGATGGCCAGGGCGCGGCCAAACCCGTGCGCTGGGAGATGGTGCAGCTGGAAAAACAGAGCAAGACCGACGGCGCGTTCGATCCAAATGCCAAGGGCTGGGACGTGACGTTCCCCGCCTCCGGCTCGTATCAGCTGGCGCTGCGCGACGAGCGCGGCAACCTGCTGGCCGCCGCCAGCCACTGGGTCGCCGGCGATGGCGTGCAAACGACGCCGGGCAGCATCGAGATCGTGCTGGACCGCGCCCGCTATCGTCCGGGCGACACGGCCGAGGCCTTGATCACGTTCTCCGACAAGGTCGACCAGGCGCTGTTGACGCTCGAGCGCGACAAGGTGGAACACCATGGTCTGATGGCCGGCGCCGCCAACTGGTATCAGGCGAAACGCGTGGCGCCGCGCCAGTGGAGGGTGCGCATCCCGGTAAAAGAAGAGCATGGCCCGAACATGACGTTCTCGGTGGCGTACACGCGCAATGGCGACTTTGTCTTCGAGAACGCGGGCCTGCAAGTGATCGAGCCGCGCATCGCGCTGCAATTCAAGAGCGACAAGGAGGTCTACCAGCCGGGCGAAAAAGTCACGCTCGATGTGACGGCGACCCTCGATGGCAAGCCTTTGAGCACCATGGTGGCGCTGGGCGTGGTCGATGAAATGATCTATGTGCTGCAGCCGGAAATTGCGCCGGACATCGGCGACTTTTTCTATCACCCGCGCCGCAACAACGTGCGCACGACGGCCAGCCTGTCCTTCATCAGCTACGACATGGCGCAGGGCCGCACGGCCGGCGCGCCCGCGCGACACAACTACAACGAGCGTGGCGTGAAGGTGCTCGAACGTCCGCGCCGCGACAATATCGACACCGCCTACTGGGCGCCCTCGCTGAAGACCGACGTGAATGGCAACGCGCGCGTGAGTTTTACCATGCCCGACGCGCTGACCCGCTGGAGGATCACGGGGCGCGCGATGGATGAACAGGGGCGCGTGGGCCAGCGCACGGCCTATCTGCGTTCCGATAAAAACTTCTATGCCAAGTGGACGGCGCCCGACTGGATGCGCGCCGGCGATGCGCCGCGTGCCTCGGTGGCGGTATTCAACCAGACGGGCAAGGAGCAGGCGCTCGACGTCGTGCTTTCCGGCGGGGCGCAGCCGAAGATGGAAAAGATGTCCGCCAAACCGGGTGTCAATTACGTCGAATTCCCGCTGGCGACAGGTAGCGGGCCGCTGCGCCTGGAGCTGAAACAGAATGGCAAAGTGCTCGACGCATTGGACACGGCCATGCAAACCTTGCCCGCCGCCTGGAGCAGCCCGCGCTCCTTGGTGCTGCCGCTCGATGGCGCCACCGGTGATATTCCGCTCAAGCTGCCGGCGGACGCGCGCAATATCCGCGTTTCGTTCGCGCAAGGAGCCGCCAGCCAGTTCGCGCGCATTGCCGACGACCTGATCGACTATCCATATGGCTGCGTCGAGCAGACGGCCAGCCGTTTGATTCCACTCGCGCTGGCCACGCAAAGCCTGGGGCCGGACGCGGGTGCGGCAAGCGAACGCCTGCAAACACTGCTCACGGCACAACGCCTGCGCCTGGTATCGATGGCCGGCCCGAACGCCGTCTTCGGCTGGTGGGGCAATGCCACGGCCGGCAATGCCTTGATGACGGCCTACGCCTATTACGCCGACTGGTACGCGGCGCGCGCGCTGCACATCGAGCTGCCGCCCGAACACTGGAATAAACTGCTGGCCGTCTACAGCGAACATGGTTTGAAGGATGCGATGGGCGACCGCGCGCTGGTGCTGTGGATGGCGCGCGAGATGGGCTTGCCGACGCAGACCCTGGCGGCCGGCCTGGTGGACGACAGCGCCATCGCTGTCCTGGGCGGCAAGCCGCGCCAGGCGGGCGACACGAGCAGCCTGTTGCTGGGCGGAGCTTCTGACCGTGAGGCGCAAGCGATGGGCCTTGGCCTGGTGGCGCTGGTCGCCGCCCAGAATGGCATCGCCCTGCCGCATTCGCTGCAGCTGCAGGTGGCCAGCTCATGGCAGGTGCTGCGCGAGTCCAAAGCGCCGGTGGCACAAGCCTTGCTGATGATGGCCGGCGAAGTGCCGGCTACCCAGGCCGACGCGGTGCTGGCCGGCGTGCGCGCCGAAATGCCGACACTGGACCGCGCGATGACCTTGATGTGGGTGCAAAAGAAGCTGGGCGGCGTATCGTTTGGCAAGGGGCCCGCCGTCGCGCTGGACGACGCCTGGCAAAAACGCGACAGCCGCAGTGGCCAGCCTATCTGGCGCTGGAGCGACACCAAGAGTACTCCCGATAAATTGCGTCTTGCCGCAGCGGCGCCGGCCGGCACGGTGGCCGTGCTGCAGTACGACAGCCACGCCGCCGAAGCGCAAACCTTGCCGGTCGCCGTCGAGCGTCGCATCCTGCGCATGAAGGCGGGCAAGGGCGGTTACACCACGGAGCTGGTCAAGCCGGGTGAAGCGCTCAGCACGGACGCGCTGTACCTCGATGAAATCACCTTGAAAGCGGGGCCAGGTGCGAAGTACCGTTTTGGCTTGCTGGAAGTGGCGCTGCCGCCCGGCGCCATGGTCGAATCGACTACTTGGGGCATGGTCATGGCGGGCGACAAGCCGGCCGCGCTGGAACGCGCGCGCCACACGGAGCGCCGCGACGGCTACGCCGTGCCGATCGAGCCTTTGGCCGGCGAGGTGACGGTGCGCCATTTGCTGCGCTTTGCGCAGAAGGGCAGTTACGTGCTGCCGCCGGCGCGCTTTTACCGCATGTACCAGCCAGAGCAGAAAGCCTTCGAAGGCGGCGGCAAGACCACGCGCGCGCTGAAGGTCGAGTGATGCGCGTAGCACTTCCTGCATTCATGGCGGCCCTGTTGCTGGCCGCTCCTGCCTGGTCTGCATCGCTGGATGTGGCCTGGTGGCGTGACGGCAAGATGGAAGTGCGCCAGTTGCGCCAGGGTGGCACGGCGCCGCCGCCGTTTGACGGCGCGCGGCAAGTACCGCTGGCCAGCTTGTGGAAGCTGTTCGTGTATGTGTACGCGAGCGATAGCAAGGTGGCGATGCCGGACTACCGCTGCGGCGGCCGCGATCCGGAAGAGGTGTATTGCTGCGATGCAGGCCAGAGCATCGGCCACGACGCGGCGCTGGCGCAATCGTGCGGCCCGTTTTTCTCGCCCAAGCGCCTGATGATCGCGCCGGCTTCATGGCGTCAGTACTGGACTGGACGTCTGGGCGCGGCGCCCGCAGGGGATTTTTCCTGGCTGTCCGACCCTGCGCAACTGGCGCCGGCGCGCACGGTGCGCCTCGATAGCCTACTGCGCGCGCTGGACAGCATTCCTGCCGCCAGCCGCGCGGACGCCGAAGCGGCGCTACTGCGCGTGGTGCTCGATGGACGCGGCGCCGGCACGGCGCGTTGGTTCGGCAGCCAGTTGCGCGTCAAAACGTATTCCTGGCACGAGCGGCGCCGGACGGACGAACGTATCGGCGGTGCGGCCGGCTGGCTGGCCGATGGTACGCCGATCTGGTTCGGCGGCGCGGGCGGCAGCAGCAATGTCTTCGAGCAGTGGGCGCCCAGGCTGGCCGCCAGTCTGCCGCCAGTGGGTGCTGCCGACGATGGCGGCTGCGTGGTGGTTGATTATTTCAAGCGCTATCCGATCCGCGCCGTGCGTAGCGAACGTGGCGTGGCCGCACCTGGCCCGCTTAATGGCCGCTACCATGTGCAATTCGACAATGGCCAGAACCTGGCCTTGCGCAGCGCCGGCGAGCTGATGCTGCTGCAAGAGAAGGGCGGCCGTCCGCAATTGCGTGGCCGCTTCGGCGTCAATGAATATGTGGCGCGCGTGCTCGACCGCGAAGCGAATGCCAACGAGCCGGAAGCGGCCAAGGCGCTGGCGATTGCCGCGCGCACGTATCTGCAGCAGAACGCGGTGACGGTGGCGGGCTGCCAGCAGATCGCCGACAGCAGCGCGACCCAGCGTGTCAGTCCCAGCCCCGCCACGCCAGCGGCCCTGGCGATTGCGCGCTGGACCGACCAGCTGATTGTCGATGGCGTCACCGTGCGCTATCACAGCAACCAGGCGTCCGAGGGCACGATGGCGTGGAGCGAGGCGGTGCGCCAGGCCAAACAAGGCAAGCACTATGATGAATTGCTGGCGGCGGCTTACCCCGGCGGCGCGCTGAGTACCTTTGGTAACACGGGTGCGCGTTGCCGTCGCCTGGCGCAGAACGAGGATTGGCTGGCGCGGTCCGTGCCGCGCTGGCAGCGTGTGCTGCTGCGCGAGGCCGGCTACGAGGCGCCGCCGCAAGCGCCGCTGGTCTGCGCCTTGCAGAGCGGCGCGCCGTATTCGGAGCAGTCGCGCAACCGCATCTACATGCGGCCGCTGGCCACGCGCGAAGACCGCATCACCCTGGCCCATGAATATTTACACCTTGGCCTGCGCCGTCATCCGCGCGGCCAGGACGAAGAATATGTCGAGCGGCTGGCACGCCGGCTCGTCGACCTTAACCTGGAGGCCCTGTGAGTTTTTATATCCGTTGCGCGATTCCGCTAATGCTATTGCCACTCTGGGCGCAGGCCCAGGTCACCATCGATGCGCCGAAGAGCGGCTGGCGCAATTCGGCCGGTGCGCGCGAGGACTATACGCAAGCGGTCAATTACCCCGCCGCGTCGGTCAACCTGCAGCCGGGCCAGGCTGAAACGGCGCAGATACGGGGCCGTATCGCGGGCGCCGTCAAGGGCAAGCCCGCTACCCTGGTGGTCAACGGCGTGGCGATGCCGATGGAAGTGGGCGAAGACGGCAGCTATGGCCGCCCGTATGGCTTCGGCAGCGGCTCGAACAGCGTGGAAGTGCGCTCGCCCGATGGCAAGAGCCGCGCGCGCACCCAGTTTGTCGACAGCTACCAGGGCAAGACCCAGGCGCGCCTGCGCATCGTGCTGTCGTGGGACAGCGCCGGCACCGACCTCGATCTGCATGTGGTCACGCCGGACGGCGGCCACGCCTGGTACGGCAATCGCGTATTGAAAGATGGCGGTGCGCTGGACGTGGACGTGACGACCGGCTATGGCCCGGAGATATTTTCCAGTTCGGCGCCAGTGAAGGGCAACTATCACGCTTATGTCAATTACTACGGCAGCGGCGAAAACACCGCCATGCTGACTGTCGCGCGCATATCGATCATCACCAATGAAGGCACGCCGCGCGAAAAGCTGCAGAGTTTCCAGGTGCCGATGCGGGCCGCCGGCGAGCTGACCCTGGTGAAATCGTTCGTCTTGCCATAAATGGCTCTTGCGGACACGCTGTTGCTTGGCTATAATTCGCCCCCTCGCTGAACGACGCATGCAAATGCTGAGTAAAGTAGAGAAAAAGAAGGAGTTGACGGACGTAGCGAAATGCTTCATACTCTTCCTTCTTCGCAGCTGACAAACACAACGCTTTGTCGATAGCGCGAAAGCAGTACCGAATACAGTTCTTTAACAATTAACAGTCGATAAGTGTGGGCATTTGATGTAAGTGCAGCAGCGATCTTCGGATCGCTGTCAAACTTAAAATATCAAATGTTCACAAGAAATAATGAAATAGGCGCTACGAAAGTAGTGGCCTGTCAGTTTTTTGAGTGAGCGACCCGTCAGCAATGACGGTGCCAATAAAATGGCAAAGTAACAGAGATTAAACTGAAGAGTTTGATCCTGGCTCAGATTGAACGCTGGCGGCATGCCTTACACATGCAAGTCGAACGGCAGCACGGAGCTTGCTCTGGTGGCGAGTGGCGAACGGGTGAGTAATATATCGGAACGTACCCTAGAGTGGGGGATAACGTAGCGAAAGTTACGCTAATACCGCATACGATCTAAGGATGAAAGTGGGGGATCGCAAGACCTCATGCTCGTGGAGCGGCCGATATCTGATTAGCTAGTTGGTAGGGTAAAAGCCTACCAAGGCATCGATCAGTAGCTGGTCTGAGAGGACGACCAGCCACACTGGAACTGAGACACGGTCCAGACTCCTACGGGAGGCAGCAGTGGGGAATTTTGGACAATGGGCGAAAGCCTGATCCAGCAATGCCGCGTGAGTGAAGAAGGCCTTCGGGTTGTAAAGCTCTTTTGTCAGGGAAGAAACGGTGAGAGCTAATATCTCTTGCTAATGACGGTACCTGAAGAATAAGCACCGGCTAACTACGTGCCAGCAGCCGCGGTAATACGTAGGGTGCAAGCGTTAATCGGAATTACTGGGCGTAAAGCGTGCGCAGGCGGTTTTGTAAGTCTGATGTGAAATCCCCGGGCTCAACCTGGGAATTGCATTGGAGACTGCAAGGCTAGAATCTGGCAGAGGGGGGTAGAATTCCACGTGTAGCAGTGAAATGCGTAGATATGTGGAGGAACACCGATGGCGAAGGCAGCCCCCTGGGTCAAGATTGACGCTCATGCACGAAAGCGTGGGGAGCAAACAGGATTAGATACCCTGGTAGTCCACGCCCTAAACGATGTCTACTAGTTGTCGGGTC
>NZ_LRIB01000022.1:0-64698 GCF_001758715.1 Janthinobacterium sp. HH104
CACGACCCCTTGGTTCGTAGCCAAGTACTCTATCCAGCTGAGCTACAGCCGCAAAACTTCTACAACATTCCATCAACAACATGGAGGTGAAACTTGTTACAACAAAACCAGGTAAATTCTGATTTTCAGTATTCTGGTGCGGCTGGCAGGAATTGAACCCACGACCCCTTGGTTCGTAGCCAAGTACTCTATCCAGCTGAGCTACAGCCGCGCAGGCAAACATTATAGCGTATTCATTTCGCTTTGAAAAGTTCGATTTTTCAATCGCTTAGCTGATTTTGCAGAATACCGCCCCGCTCCATCGACTACCTTTTCACTGCTAAAAAGCGCACGCCTTTTTATCGCTGGACACTTCTGCTTTCACAGTGGCGCCCAGCGAATCGAGAAGTTGCTGTCTCGAAAGAAGCGGGATTATAGGGACTGCTTTCCAGCCTGTCCAGTGCTATCTGCAGGTGGCGCGCAAGCGTGCGGTGGCGGCGCGCCGCTTGGGGCTACAATACCAGCCAGACAGGGGCGTTTGTGCCTCCCCTAATGCATGACGGCGGGCATTGAGCATCATGACCTATTTAACTGAGCTTAGCGGCGGCCCGGCGGGGCAAGTGCCCGTGCGGCAGACTCACTGTTGCAGGATTTCCGATGGCCAAGCATGACCGCGAGCAAGACCTGCTTCCCCCATCAGCGCCGCTGAGCCTCTCCGACGAGCGCCTGTCCAACTTACTGGAAAGTATTACCGACGGCTTTTGCCTGCTCGACCGCGACTGGACCATCCGCTACCTCAATACGCGCGGCGCTGCCATGCTGGCGCCGCAGCACGCGCCTGGCGCGAGCCTGACGGGCAAGAACCTGTGGCAAGCCTGCCCCGACCTGCTGGGTACGGAACTGGAAACGCAGTACCGGCGCGCCATGGCGCAGCAGCACAGCAGCAGTTTCGAGCTGCTGTATCCGCCGCTGGGGCGCTGGCTGGAAGTGCGCATCTTCCCTTCCAGCGACGGACTGACCACATATATCCAGGACATCAGCCAGCGCAAGGCGACCGAGGAAACCTTGCGCCACAGCGAGGAAGACTTGCGCGCGCTGGCCAATTCCATCCCGCAACTGGCCTGGATCGCCAGCTTCGACGGCACCATTGCCTGGTACAACCAGCGCTGGCACGACTACACGGGCACCACTGCCGAGCAGATGGCGGGCGACGGCTGGAGCATCGCCTATGACGCGCAGCACCTGCCGCCCATGCTGCAAGCGTGGAAGGCCGCCTTGCGCGATGGCACGCCCTTCGAAATGGAGTTCCCCATCCGTGGCGCCGACGGCCAGTACCGCTGGTTCCTGACGCGCGCCAATCCCGTGCGCGACCAGGGCGGCCAGCTGCTGCGCTGGTTTGGCACGAGCACCGACGTCGACCAGGTCAAGCGCGCGCAGGAAGCCTTGCGCGATGAAACGCGCGTGCTTGAGTTGCTCAACAATACGGGCGCGGCCCTGGCCAGCACCCTCGATTTGCCGGCCCTGCTGCAGGAAACCGTCGATGCGGCCACGCGCATCAGCGGCGCGCGCTTCGGCGCCTTTTATTATGACGATGCGGGCGAGGTCCACGACAGCGTCGCCCCCCTGCCATCGGCACGCGCCGTCAACAGCATCAGCCTGCGCGAGGCCGATGCCATCGCCACGGAACTGCGCCAGGGACCGGCCATGCGCCAGAACGACTTGCTGGCCGCGCCCGACGCCAGCGCCGGCGCCGCGCCGCCGCTGCGCAGCTGCCTGAGCCTGCCCGTCAGTTCGCGCTCGGGCCTGTTGCTGGGGCGCTTGCTGCTCGGCCATCCGCAAGCGGGCATGTTCAGCGCACGCAGCGAACGCATCGTGTCGGCCATCGCGGCCCAGGCCGCCGTCGCGCTCGACAATACGCGCCTGTACGCGGCCGCCACGCGCGCCGCCGAAGAGCGCAAGGTGCTGCTCGACAGCGAACGCGAGGCGCGCGCCGACGCCGAGCGCACGAACCAGCTGAAAGACGATTTCCTCACCACCTTGTCGCACGAACTGCGCACGCCGCTGTCGGCCATCCTGGGCTGGGCCCAGGTGCTGCGGCGCGGCACGCGCGACCAGGCCGACCTGCACCGGGGCCTGCAAAGCATCGAACGCAATGCGCGCGCGCAGGCGCAACTGATCGAAGACTTGCTCGACATGAGCCGCATCACGTCCGACAAGGTGCTGCTGGACCTGCAAACCATCGTGCCCGCCAGCATCATCGCCTCGGCCATCGAAACCCTGCGCCCGGCGGCCGACGCCAAGCACATCGCCATCCACAGCAACATCGCCAGCGATGCGGGCACCATCACGGGCGATCCCAGCCGTATCCAGCAAGTGATCTGGAACCTGCTGTCGAATGCCCTGAAGTTCACGCCGCAAGGGGGGCGGGTCGAGATCGGCGTGCGCCGCGAGGCGAGCCGCCTGGCCATCACGGTGGCCGACAACGGCGTCGGCATCAAGAAAGACTTCCTGCCCCACGTGTTCGACCGCTTCCGCCAGGCCGACGCCTCCACCACGCGCCGGCATGGCGGCTTGGGGCTGGGGCTGGCGATCGTCAAGCACCTGGTGGAGCAGCATGGCGGCACGGTCACGGTCAGCAGCGCCGGCGACATGCAGGGCGCCAGCTTTACCGTGCGCCTGCCCCTGGGGACGCGGGCCGCGCCGGCGCGCCCGAAGGGCGGCGAGCTGTCCGCCAGCCACGACTTGCGCGGCGTTACGGTGCTGCTGGTCGATGACGAGGCCGATGCGCGCGAACTGACGGCGCGCATCCTGCGCGACAGCCACGCCGACGTGCATGGCGCGGGCAGCGTGGCGCAAGCGCTGCAACTGCTGGACCAGGTGCACCCGCATGTGCTGGTCAGCGACATCGGCATGCCCGACGCCGACGGTTTCGACTTGCTGGCGCAAATCCGTGCGCATGCCTCCCCCGATGCGGCCAGTCTGCCGGCGCTGGCGCTGACGGCGTTCGCGCAACCGCAGGACCGCCAGCGGGCGCTGGCCAGCGGCTTCCAGGCCTGGATCTCGAAACCGATAGACCCGGCAGAACTGCTGGCGGCCGTGGTGCAGCTGGCCGCGCAGCGCGGAACTTCCTCCCGCCCTGAACAGGGCCGCAATACACCACCCTAAAAAGATGATGCAAAGAAATACAGAGTGCAGTACAAAATGACTATTTTCATGGGTTAGCCTTCCTACTTTCAGACGCGGCACTGTCCTACAAGCAACTAAGCGAAAGTTTGCTACACTGAAATGCAGAAGCACACCTGCACGGCAGGCCGGAGACGGCGGCGCTGGCCGGCGAGAACGGCAGAAGCGAACTCATGCGCTGTTGTGCGCCCTATCTTGTTGCAAGGCGCTACTATCTTTCCACAGCCGTCAGCCTATCATCTGCGGTAGAAGCCAGCGTTGCATAGACCGTATAACCGAGACCTTACATGCCCAGCCAAGATGAGATTTTGAAAGCCAAAATTTTGGTCGTCGATGATTCACCCGACAATGTTGACCTGATGCTGGAAATCCTGCGCGATGCCGGCTATACCAATGTGACGGCCACCATGCGTCCGGCCCAGGTTTGCCCCCTGCACCGGGAGCATTGCTACGACCTGATCTTGCTGGATCTGCAAATGCCGGAACTCAATGGTTTCCAGGTCATGAAAGGCTTGAAGGAAATCGAGCATGGCGGCTACCTGCCCGTGCTGGCCCTGACGGCCCAACCGAGTTTCAAGATCGCCGCCCTGGAAGCGGGCGCGCGCGACTTCATCAGCAAACCCTTCGACCTGATGGAAGTGCACAAGCGCATCCACAACATGCTGGAAGTGCGCCTGCTGTACAAGGAACTGGCGCAATACAGCAAGCAGCAGCAGGAATTGGCGCTGCACGACCCGCTGACGGGCTTGCCGAACCGGCGCCTGCTGGAAGACCGCATCGAGCATACCTTGCAGCAATCGGCCCGCAGCCGCGGCAAGTCGGCCATCCTGTACCTGGACCTGGACGGCTTCAAGGCCATCAACGACAGTTACGGCCACGGCTATGGCGATGAAATCCTGAAAATGGTGGCGGCCCGCCTGGTGGGCGCCTCACGCAAGGAAGATACGGTGGCGCGTATCGGTGGCGACGAGTTCGTCATCGTGCTGGGCAACCTGGCCGGCAAGGGCGACGCGCGCGAACCGGCCGCCAAGCTGATCGAAGTCATTTCCGAGCCGTATTTCATCAACGACCTGACCCTGCGCCTGTCGACCAGCATCGGCATCGCCATCTACCCGGACGACGCGAGCACCGTCGACTCGCTGCTGGGCGCGGCGGACACGGCCCTGTACGAAGCCAAGCGCGCCGGCAAGAACCGCTTTTGCTGCATCCCGCACGAGGTGATCGCCGCGCAGTCGCAAGTAAACATGCAAAAAAACAACGTCCCGTCGATCGCCTGAGTTTTCTTACCGCACAGCACGCAAAAAAACCGGCAAGCCTTCACGGCCAGCCGGTTTTTTTATGCGCAGGATGCGTTATTTCTTGCCAGCGGCTGCCTCATGCTGGCCCGCGTGCTGGTGGTCCGTTTGCGCATCGACCGTTTCGGGTGGCACTTCGATGCGCGTGATGCCGGCATCGACGGAAATCGGGTCGCTGGCGGGGAAGGTCATTTCCACGGCGTCGTCGAGCAGCTCCTCCTTGGCCCGCTCTTCGCCGCTCATGCCCTCCTCATCGGCCAGGATGGCCAATGCGCTGGCCCATTTGACGAAATTGAGGTTGGCCAGTTCGCGCACGGTGTGCACACCAAACGCTTGCTGCAAGGCCTTGGCATCTTTCGGGCTGACGCCGCGCAGGGCGCTGATGGGCGCATTGACGATGTCTCGGAAGCTTTTGTCGGCGTATTCCTGGTCGACGATGGTATCGATATTCATGGCATGTCCTTTCGTTTCGGTAAGCGGGCCTGTGCTGCATGGAGAAAATGCATGACACCACTATGGCAGTGTGCGGCGCCCCGGTATGTGCGCAGCCGTACGTAACGGCAGGAACGGCAGCTGCTGGCGCAAACGATAATATTGCCTACAATATAAAAGTGATGGAAGGAGATCAAAATTGCCGAAAAGACAGAAATTTTCCATCCATGCGCCCCACGATGAAATCATCATGTATGATCCACAACTTGAATTTGGTCCACCTTTCACCATTCACGGGGCGCTATGTCCGCACAAACAGATCCGAACAAGGAAACGGCCCAGGCCGATGCGGAACGCGCCGCCGATCTCAGCGAGTTGCTCGGCCATGTCAACACCAGCTGGGACAATGAACGGCGCGCCCTGTCGCGCCAGCTGCACGACAGCCTCGGCTCGTCGCTGACGGCATTGACCATGCACCTGTCGCTGCTGACGCAAAAGATGCCGCAGGAAGCGGCCTTGCTCGACCGTGCGGCGACCATGAAGCAATTGCTGCTGAATGTGATCGAGACCAACCGCCAGATGCAGATGAAGCTGTGGAACGACAAGCTCGAGTTTCTCGGCGTGAATGTCGCGCTGGGCGAGCTGGCCACGCAATTTGCCGAACAGCACAACATCACCGTGCGCTGCAGCCTGCCCGAAGATGAACTGATTTGCCCACGCAACGTGGGCGTGGCCCTGCTGCGCACCCTGGAAGAAGCGCTTGGCAACATCGCCGCGCACGCCAATGCCACGCAAGTGGACATCATCATCGACGACAATGACGAAGCGCTGATGATGACCGTCAAGGATGACGGCGTGGGCTTGCCCGCCAGCGAGCCCGTCGAAATGAGCAAGCACGGCCTGCGCTCCGTGCGTGAGCGCGTGCATTACCTCGGTGGCAGCCTGAGCCTGGCAGCCAATCCGCAAGGCGGCACGGCCCTGACCGTCGTCTTGCCGCGTGTGGCTCCGAAAGAATAGTCTTTGCCAGGCCACATCAAGCCAGAACACTGCCGGGGCACCCCGGACCGCAGAACGATTCGACGACAGGAGACCGCATGCAAGGACTGATCCCCACCCTGCTGGCAGCGCTGCTGGCCATGGGTACCGCCCAGGCCGCCGACAATACCGTGCCGCCGCCGGAAACCGTGGACAAGCTGGCGTGGCTGGCCGGCTGCTGGAACGTCGACGGCGCCGAGCCCGGCTCCGGCGAACAATGGAGCACGGCTGCCGGCGGCACCATCCTCGGCACCAGCCGCACCGTCAAGGGCGGCAAGACGACGGCGTTTGAATTCGTGCAGATCCGCCTCACCGAGCCGGGCCAGCTGGCCTACATCGTGCAGCCGTCGGGCCAGCCGCCCGTGATCTTCAACCTGCTGCGCCAGGACAAGCCGAATGAATTCATCTTCGCCAACCTGGACAATGACTTCCCGAGCCGCATCATCTACCGCCACGACAGCGAGCGCATCTTGCACGCCAGCATTACCGGCACCTTGAAGGGCAAGCTCACCACTATCGATTTCCCCATGACGCGGGGCCGCTGCGAAGCGGCGCCAATTCCGCGCAGCAAATAACAACCGGCGTCAAGGCAGGAACCAGGACCGCATCTTGCGGCCCTTCTTGCGTCAAGGCTGCAAGCGAACGCCCGCACCCGCAGGAGGAGGCATGGTGAAGGCGGCGGCCATGCCCAGCCAGCCAGCGAACCAGGCAATGAAGGCCGCCACGTGGCCATACTCCCAGCGGGCACGCAGGCGCGCATAGGCTGCGGCGAACTCCGCCTGGCTCACGTCGGCGCTACTCCCCCACTCCCCATTGACGGGGGCGACAAGGAAAGCCCACAGCAGCAAGGAGGCAAGCAGTGTGGCTGCCGACGCGGCCAGCAGGCGGCCCTGGGGCATGCGCCTGGAGCGGAAAGCCAGCACGGCCACGGTCACCATGGCGGCCATTTGGACGGCGCCCCCTACCGGGCCAAACAGGGCATACAGCGTGCTTGTCACCTGCGCATACAGCGCTGGCGGATACGCCAGCTTGACGGGCAGTTCCAGCAGATGGGCGGCACCCGGCGCGAGCCCCAAGGCCGCCAGGGTCAGGGCAATGACTTGCAGTAAGCGTGATGGCATGCCTGCCTCCCCTCATCAAGCTGTCCGCTCATGGCGCGTGTGCTTGCCCTTGTTATGACCGCGGGACGGCGCTGCGGTTCCCGGCCAACGCCACTCGCGCAATGCGTACGCTGCCATAAAAAACGGGGCCTTGCGGCCCCGTTGGATTTCCTTACTTACCGCACATCAATGCAGCTTGACCTGCGGCGTGCTGCGCTTGATCAGGAAACGGCCCATGGCCATGACGGCCGTGCGCACGCTGCCCAGCACGGCATTGTGGTGCATCAGGTGCAGGCTCACATACATCATGCGCGCGACAAAGCCTTCGACGAACCAGCTCAGGCCCTTCAGCGATCCCATCAGGGTGCCGACGGAGGTGGTGCGGCCGAACGACACGAGCGAACCGTAGTCCAGATATTCGTATGGTTTCGTTTGTGGCGGCCTGCCCTTCGCTTGCAGCAGGAATGTTTTCAGCAGGTAATCGGCTTGCTGGTGGGCAGCCTGGGCGCGCGGCGGCACCAGCTTGCCGTCCGGCCCCGTGCAGGCGGCGCAGTCGCCCAGCGCGAAAATATTCGCATGGCCCTGCACGTTGAGCATGCCCGTCACTTCCAGCTGGCCGGAACGGTTGGTCGGCAAGCCCAAAGTGGCGAGGAATTCCGGCGCGCGAATGCCGGCGGCCCACACGCAGATGTCGGCCGCATAACTGGTGCCGCTGGCCACCGTCACCTTGTCCGCTTCAATCGTGGTGACGCGCGTATCGGTCACCACGGTGATGCCATGCTGGTGCAGCAGTTTCGAGGCGGCAATGGAGACGCGCTCGGGCAGCGGCGCCAAGATACGCGGCGCCCCTTCGAGCAGGGTGATGCGCACATCCTTGATGGCGTTGAGATTCTGAAAACCATACGCGGCATACACGCCGCTCGCTTCGCGCAATTCCGCCGCCAGCTCGACGCCCGTGGCGCCGCCGCCGATGATGACGATGTCGACACCGGGATGGCCCGCGTCGCCCTGGCGCTGCTCGGCCATGGCCAGCAGTTTCAGCAGGGTCAAGCGGAAACGTTCCGCGTCTTCCGTGGCATTGAGGGAAATCGTGTTTTCCTTGGCGCCGGGCACGCCGAAGTAATTCGACGTGCTGCCCACGGCCAGCACCAGCTGGTCATAGCTGACAGTGCGCTGCGGCAAGAGCTGCTCGTCCTTGTCCGTGGCGATGGCGCCCACGGTGAGGCTGTTCGAGCCGGCGTCGAGCGCGATCAAGGGACCATAGACATAGGTAAAACCATTGTCATGCGCCAGCATCTGGTACGACAGGCCCTCTTGATGAATGTCCAGGGTGCCGGCCGCCACTTCATGCAGCGACGGTTTCCAGATGTGGTACAGGCGGCTGTCGACCAGGGTGACCTGGCCGGGGCCGAGCTTGCGGCTGAGTTTGCAGGCCAGCTCCAGGCCGCCCGCACCTCCTCCTACGATAACGATTTTACTATGCAAATATCCTCCTGCCTGTTAATCCTTGTGCCCGTTGCCGTTGCCGCGGCCATTGCCGTTGCCATGGCCCTTGCCCGGATGGTCATCATGCTTGTCGCGCTTGCCTTCATGCTTGTCGCGCTTGTCATCATGCTTGTAGTCGTGACGGCCGCGGTCGCCGTAATCGGGACGGCCATGGTCGCCATGCTGCTGGCGGTAACGGGGCACATATTGGTTGTTATACCAACTATCTTGGACGAAATATACCTCTTGGTTACAGGCATTATACTTGCGGCAGTGCTTGGACCAGTGTTTGGCATGGCCGGGCGGCACGCGCAGATAGATCGGACGGGCCGAATAGTATTGCGGGCGCTGTACGATGACGGGCTGGGCATAGATCAGTTGCGGCGCGGGATAGTCGCCGATATCGAGGCGTCCGTAAAAGCCTGGCTGGCCGACGGTAACGGAGACGCCGACCTGGGCGACGGCAGCGGTAGCTGCCGACAGCAAGGCGGCGGCAAGAATCAGGGTTTTCATGGTGACACTCCTTTTAGTTATGCCGTCATTGTAGACCTTGTGTGACTAACTGTTTGTTCGCAAGGACACATAAGGAACTCCGTCGCAATCTCACCACAGTTTGCCCAAGGGCACGACCAAGCCGCTGAACAGCGACCAGTCCGGCGACGCCGCCGTCAAGCCGCGCGCCATGCCGATATCGATGGCCAGCCGTGGCGTGGGACTGTAGGTAGCGGCCAGCAGCAGCTGCGCCGTGGCCGCCGCGCCACGCAAGCGCGTGCCCGACACTTCCGCCGTGGCGCCCCAGCGGCCGCTGACGGGCGTGGAAAAAGAGGTCGCCCAGCCCGTCTGCACCCTGCCGGTATCCGGGTCGGACGCCCCCAGGCGCGTGGCGTTCAAGTTGGCATCCACGTGCACGGCGCCCAGGTCGCGGCTGACGATGCCGTTGAGCGACACGTCGCTCTTGCCGCTACCGATGCTGTCCTTGGCCGTGGGCAACTTCCAGCCCAGCTCCAGGCCCAGCGCCGTGGCGCTGTCGAGCAAAAAGGCGCGCTTGAGCACAACCGTCGTGTCGCCCACGCCCGTCTCGCGCCGCCCCGTGCCGTCGCGCGCGCGCACAACACCCTCGCCTTCGAGCAACACGCCCCATTCGGGCGTGAACGCCAGTTTGAAAGCGTAAGGCAGGCTGGCGCGGCGCGTGTCGTCCGTTTTCGACAGCAGTCCGCCGGCCTCGAATTCCAGCTGGCCCGGCACGGGCAGCTGGGCGGGACTGGTCACGGAAGGCCGGTAAGGCAGGACGGGATCACCCTGCTGCGCCTGCGCCAGCGGCGCCAGGGGCAGCAGCAGAGATAAGCAAAGCAAGCGGGGAGACGGCATGAAAGATCCGGAAGTGGCAAACGCGCAATAGCGACAGCCTACCACCGCCGCGCCGATTGCGCCCGGGCCCGCCGTTGTCAGGCCAGGCGCCGCACGTCCTGCCTGGCGGCCGGCGCTGAGCGGCGCAGCGGCGTGACGTTGCTGGCCGCCGGCACGGCCATCTGTTGCACTTGGGCATGCAGGCGGAATACGCCCACCAGTTCCGTCAAGGTCTGCGCCTGGTCTTGCAGCGATTCGGCGGCGGCAGCCGCCTCTTCCACGAGGGCCGCGTTTTGCTGCGTCACCTGGTCCATCTGCAGCACGGCCTGGTTGACTTGCTCGATGCCGGCGCTTTGCTCGGCGCTGGCGGCCGTGATTTCCTGCATGATGTCGGCCACCTGGCGCACGCTGGTGACCACCTCATCCATCGTCTTGCCTGCGTCATGCACGAGTCTGGAACCGATTTCCACCTGCTCGACGGAGTCGCCGATCAGTGTCTTGATTTCCTTGGCGGCACTGGCAGAGCGTTGCGCCAGGTTGCGCACTTCGGCCGCGACGACGGCGAAACCACGTCCCTCCTCGCCCGCCCTGGCCGCTTCCACGGCCGCGTTCAAGGCCAGGATATTCGTCTGGAAAGCGATGCTGTCGATGACGCTGATGATGTCAACGATCTTGCGCGAAGACGCATTGATCGATTCCATCGTCTGCACCACCCGCCCCACCACGGCGCCGCCCTTGCCGGCCACGTCGGATGCGGCGCCGGCCAGCGTATTGGCCTGGCGCGCATTGTCCGCGTTCTGCCGCACGGCCGACGTCAGCTGCTCCATCGACGACGCCGTTTCTTCCAGCGAACTGGCCTGCTCTTCCGTGCGGGACGACAAGTCGAGGTTGCCCTGGGCGATTTCACCCGAGGCCGTATTGATGGTGTCCGTGCCCGAGCGCACCTGGCTGACGATGCCCACGAGCTTGTCGCGCATGGTTTTCATGGCGAACAGCAGGCTGGCGCTGTCGTGGCTTGCCGTGCGGATCTCGACGGTGAGGTCGCCCTCGGCGATGGCGCCAGCGATCTTGACGGCATACGCCGGTTCGCCACCGAGCTGGCGCGTCAGTCCGCGCGTGATCAGCGCCCCGAGCGCCAGACCGGCCGCCACGCTGCCCAGCACGAGCGCGATCATGAAGCTGCGGCTGGCCTGGTACACGCCCGATGCCTGCTCGGCAGCCGCCTTGGCCCGCGCTTCCTTCTGCAATGACAATTTATCGAGCACGCCGTCCAGCTCATCGGCGTGCTGGCGCGTCTTGGCCAGCAGCGCCGTCAGCTGCGCGCTGCGCTGCGCCAGCGGCTCGGCCGCCGCCAGCGCCAGCGACTGCTGCAAGGTGCTCACATACTCGGCCTCAACGGTGGCGAAGCGGGCAAACAGCTCCTTGGCGGCCGGCGTGACGAACAGCGGCTGGGCCTTGGCCAGGTTGTTCTTGTTCTCTTCCAGGTATTTGGCGATATCGGCCTGGCGCCCTGCGCGCTCTTCGCTGGTGGTAGCCAGCAGGAAATTGCTGCGCGCGCGGCCCACCTTGATGAGGGCGATATTGGCTTCCTTGATGTACGACAGTCCCAGCAACTCATGGTTGTACATCTGCCCCGCCATGGTATCGATCTTGCCCATGTTGAAAATGCCGATGCCGGCCACGATGGCTCCCATCAGCGCGACGCAAAAGAAGGCCGCGAGCAGGCGCGTCCCCACTCTCATTTGATTCAACATGTTTCCTCCTAGGCAAGACGATAGCCAATAATTCAAGCGTATGACTTGAATATAAGGAAAAAACAGTCACTAAAATGCTCGGATTGTCACTAAGCAACAATTCATTGATTTGAAGCAACACACCCCGGGGCTTGCCGTGTTAGCAAGTCCCCGGGAGGGGGCGCATCAATGCCCGCTGTGCCCACCCGGCTTGCGCACCGTCATCTCGACGCCGCTTTTTGTCACCGGCTTGCCCGCGCCCTGGCCGCGCACCGGTGCCGGCAAGGCGCCCGTCCATTCATGGGCCACGCTGCCGGCCGGATGCTTGTACCAGCCCGGGTCGCGGTAGTCGCCCGGTTTCTGGTCCTTGCGCACCTTGACCGTGGTAAACATACCGCCCATGCCGATGGCGCCGAAGGGGCCGTCGCCGGCCATCATCGGCAAGGTATTGTCGGGAATCGGCATCTGCATTTCACCCATGTCGGCCATGCCCCGTTCGCCCATCACCATGTAGCCGGGCACGAGCTGGTTGATCTTCGCCGCCACGCCCTGGTGGTCAACGCCGATCATGGTGGGCACGTCATGTCCCATGGCATTCATCGTGTGGTGCGATTTGTGGCAGTGGAAAGCCCAGTCGCCGAGGTCCGTGGCGGTAAACTCCACGGCCCGCATCTGGCCCACGGCAATATCGGTCGTCACTTCGGGCCAGCGCGATTCGGGGCGCGTCCAGCCGCCATCGGTGCCCGTCACCTCGAATTCGTGGCCATGCATGTGGATCGGGTGGTTCGTCATGGTCAGATTGCCCACGCGCACGCGCACCTTGTCGCCCTGGCGCACAACCATCGGGTCTATGCCGGGGAAGACGCGGCTGTTGAAGGTGAACAAGTTAAAATCCGTCATGGTCATGATCTTCGGCGTGTAGCTGCCGGGATCGATGTCGTAGTTGCTGAGCAAGAAGACGAAATCGCGGTCCACCTTCATGAAGTTCGGGTCTTTCGGATGCGTGACCCAGAAACCCATCATGCCCATGGCCATCTGCGTCATTTCATCGGCATGCGGGTGATACATAAAGGTGCCGGGCCGCTTGGCAACGAATTCATACACAAAAGTTTTACCGGGGGCGATGCCCGGCTGGGTCAGGCCCGTGACGCCATCCATGCCGTTGGGCAAGCGCTGACCATGCCAGTGCACGCTCGTGTGTTCCGGCAATTTGTTGGTGACAAAGATGCGCACGCGGTCGCCCTCCACCACTTCGATGGTCGGCCCTGGCGACTGGCCGTTATAGCCCCACAGGTTCGCTTGCATGCCGGGCGCCAGTTCACGCACGACGGGTTCGGCCACCAGATGAAATTCCTTGACGTTGTTATTCATACGCCAGGGCAAGGACCAGCCGTTGAGGGTGACGACGGGATTGTATGGACGCCCGTTCGGCGGCGGTGGCGGCGCCTTGGTATCCGCGCCAGCCATGCTGACGGCTTCCGGCAACGATGCCGCGCCGACTCTGCTCACCGCTGCGGCACTGAGGGCGACGGCGCCCGCATTCATGAAAAAGTTTCTACGTGTAATCATCATTATTCCTTGTTGGCTGGGCCGCTGCCATTGATGGCTGACTGCAATTCGGTTTGCGCGATCCAGAAATCGCGCTGGGTTTCGATGGCGCTGTTGACGCTGGCGACCTGTTCGCGCGCGTCGGCCAGCAGCTCGAAGACGCTGGCCAGCATGCCGTTGTAGCGCAGCAATACTTCATGCGAGATTGTCTTGCGCAGCGGCACGACTTCATCGCGGTAGTGGCGCGCCAGGTCGTAGGCCGTGCGGTAGCTCGAATACGCTTCGCGCACTTCCGAGCGGGCTTTGACAGCCGTGCCCGCCGTGCGCTGCAGCGACTGCTCGTACAAGGCTTGCGCCTTCGCATTGCGCGCCGAGCCCCAGTCGAACAGCGGCAATTCCAGCGACACTGCATAGCCGTTTTCGCGCGGCGCCTCGCTGCTGCTCTTGTTGGTGTAGCCCACGTCGAGCACATTGATGAAGCCCGTCACCTTGGACAAGCCCAGCGCATCGGCCGTCGCATGCACGTCGAGTTTCGCTCTTTGCACGTCGAGGCGCTGCTCCATCGCCTGCGCCTCGATATTGCCCGCGTCCGCCGCCTGGGCCGGCAAGTCGGGCAAGCGCGACGGTAAAGTAAAGCTGGTCTGCTTGCCCCACAGGCCCAGCAAGCGCGTCAGGTGCTCGCGCGTCACCAATGCCTGGTGGCGGGCGCGGGCCAGGTCGCCGACGGCGTCCGCATAAAACACTTGCTGGCGCGCCTGGTCGAGGCGGCTCCAGTTGCCCGCCTGCTGCAAGCGCGTGGCCAGTTCGGCGCCCGCCTCGGCCGACAGCAGCGCGCGCTGCATGAACGCTTCCGTCTGCACGGCGGCCACGGCGTTGAAATAGGCGCGGCGCGTATCGGATGCCAGTTGCACGGCGCTGCTGGCGGCCTGCAGCTTGGCTTGCTCGAAACGCCCCCGCTCGATGTTCACGCGCATCGGCATCGTCAGCAAGCCGGCCAGGTCGAAGCTGACGCCGCGGTCGATTTCATTGCCGTGGCTGCCGTGCGAGCGGCCGAACGACAGGCCGGGATTGCGCAAGCGCCCCGCTTGCACGAGGTCCGATTCGGACGCGCCCAGCTCGGCCAGCGCTACTTTCATGCCGTGGTTGTTCATCAGGGCGATGCGCACGGCGCTGTCGGCGTCCAGGGGCTGGGCCAGCAATTGCGTCAGCTTGTCCTCGCCGCCCTTGTCCGCCAGCGCCGCCGGGGCGCCCGTGCGGGCGTCGGCCAGCGCGGAGACCGTCTGCATGCCGCCATCCTGGCTGAAGCTGGCGCAGCCGCTGAGCAGCAGGACGGCCGCCAGGGCCAGCGGCGTGAGGCCATACGGGTTCTTGAAACGCGTCATGTCAGTGTCCTTCATGCTGGTGGTGCTGATGTTGCGGGGCAGGCTTATCCGGCTTGGGGCTGGGGTTGGGCTGGGCCATCGGCATCTTGTGCCCTTCCATCTTGTGCCCTTCCATTTTGTGGCCATCCATCTTGTGGCCATCCATTTTCATCATGCCCATATGGCCGCCGGCCTTGCCGACTTTGTCGTTGACGGCGCGCCAGGTCTGGTCGGGCGTGGCCTCGTCCTCGGCGGCGGGACGGTAGCCGGCGAAGGCGGAGCGGTAGGTGGTGGCCGGCACGGATGCTTGCGCCTCTTGCGGGGCGGGCTGGGACTGCGCTGCGGCAGCCAGCGGCAGCACAGCCAGCGCGAGGCTGAACAGGTGTTTCATGGTATTCCTTGAATGACAGGGTATGGCGCGGCGGGCGCGCGACTGGAACGCTGGCGCGGCCGGTGCAAGGCTCAGGATGCTGGGACGTGCGACGGCCGCACCGCCAGGTTCAACGGGCGGTCAGGCGGAGCGCGTGCTTCTCGGGGGGCGTTCGGGGCCAGGCGGAATATGGCCGGCGAACAGGGAATCGGGCGCCAGCGCCGGAGTCGGCGCGCGCAGGGTCAAGGCGCGCAAGGCAGGCATGCCGGGCGGCGCCGTGGCGCCCACGGTACAGGCGCCGTGGTTGCTGCAATCGTGGCCGTGGTGCGTGGCGCCGCCATCGTCCATGGCCATTTTCATCGGCTGGTCCTGCATGTGCATGCCGGCCATATCGCCCATGTCGTGGCACTGGGGCGCCTGCACTGCCTCGACGGCGACCGTGACCGTGACCGCCAGCTCATCCACGCAGCAGCTGCGCATGGCCGACGCAAAGCCCTGCAAGGGCAGCGTGACGGCCAGCAGCCAGAGCAGCGAGCGGGCGAGAAAGCGGAAAAAGGCACGGTTCATGGCACAACTATAAACCTTCCCACACGAGGAAGGTCAAGCCCCTATTTACGGACGTAGCCGTGCGTCAGCCAGATGACGTAGGTGCCGTAGTAGCCCTGCCCTTCGAAGATGACCTGACCATCGGCAAAAGAGACTGTCTCCACTTCATTGACGATGAAATACGCGCGGTTGTCCGCCGCCTCCACGTCGCCCCAGTAGCGTGGAACCTGGTTCCGGTAGCCGCTGGCTCGCCCGATCGCGTCCATCAAATCGCTGATCATGAAGTCATACAGCATGTCGGCCAGCAGCGGCCGGTGGCCCGCCAGCATGGCCGTGATGTCGGGATAGCCGGCCTGCATCGGCTCGGGCAAGTCGCTTTCCTCGTCCTGCAGGTCATCCTCGCGGCAAGTCTGGATAAAACTGTTGAACGGCTCGTCGAGCAGGGGCGCCAGCGCCGCTTCCGGCACGCTCAGGCGGAACGGATGCAGCGGCAGCACGCTGTGCTGGCCATAGTTGAGTCCGCGGCAGCCTAGGAAGGACAGCGGGTGCGGCTGTCCAGCGACTTCGCAGCGGATGCCAGGTGCTTGCTCAAACGTCATCAATATCCATCCCTGCCATGCCCGTTGTCCTCGTTGTAGCTGATCAGGGTCACATGGTAAGCGCTGGCGGGCAAAGCGGACAGGCTCAGATGCAACAGAAAACAGCGGATCAGTTTATCAGGCAGGCTCCGTGATGCCCACGCAATTGCGTCCGTTTTCCTTGGCCACGTACAGCGCGGCATCGGCAGCCAGCAGCACGGCGTCCGTGGTGCCCGCCTCCTGTTCCGACGACACGACGCCCAGCGAGACCGTGATGGCGCCTGCGCCGGGAATCACGGCGGCGGCCACCCTGGCGCGCAAACGCTCGGCCACCTGCAGGGCCGCGTCGAGGTCGGCGTCGGGCAGCAGCATGATGAATTCATCGCCGCCAGTACGGCACAGCACGTCGGCATCGCGCGAACAGGCGCGCATCAGCTGTGCCAGGCGCAGGATGACGTCGTCGCCCACGGCATGGCCCCACTGGTCGTTGACTTGCTTGAAATGGTCGATGTCGATGGCGATGACGGAAAACGGCCGCGCCTGCGCCTGCCAGACGTCGAGCGCCGCCGCCATGCCGCGCCGGTTCGACAGGCCTGTCAGCGGGTCTGTCTGCACGTCGGTCTTCAACTTGCCGATCTTGTTCTGCAACAACGCCAAGCCCTTCAGCAGGGCTTTCTTGATTTGCGCCGCCTCCACATACCAGGCACGGATGCCGGCGATGTGCTCGGCCGTGCCGGGCGCATCCATGCGCCGCGCGCCGTCGGCCAGCTGCATCAGGGGGCGTGAAATCAGGCTGGCCAGCCACCAGATGAATGGCAGGCTCAGCAAGGCGATCGGCAGCGAATGCCATACCGTGTTGGCCATCAGCTGGTTCAGCGGGGCCAGGGTCATGGCCGTGGGACGCTGCGCCACGATGCCCCAGCCCGTCGACGGCATGACGGCGTAGCCGGCCAGCATGTCCACGCCCAGGCTGTTGTGCATGCGCCGGTTGCCGCCGCCCTGCTGCGCGACGATGGTGTCGATGACGTCATTCTTGCCGGCCAGGTCGCCCAGGCGCTCGGGGTCCGGGTGGTACAGCAGGCGCCGGTTCTGGTCCACCACGTACAGGTAGGAGCCGTCGCGGTAGTAATGCTGGCCCAGCATGGTGTACAGGATGTTTTTCTGTTTCAGGTAGATGCTGCCGCCCACATAACCGAGGTAGCGGCCATCCTTGCCAACGATGGGATGCGAAATGAAGACCACCAGGTTGCCGGCCGAGGAAACGTAGGGCTGCGTCACCAGCGGGCGCCGTTCGCGCAGCGCCTGCACGGCGCCGACGGAGTCGAGCGTGCGGTTTTTCAAGGCCAGGGTTTCCGGCGACACGCCCAGCACCTTGCCGTCCGCATCGACGATGAGCACGGAATTGAAGCTGTTCGTTTGCAAACGCAAGCGCTGCGCCTCGTCCGTCAGCCAGGCATCGTCGCCCATGCGCGAGGGCAGGCTGCCGGCGCTGTAGGCCAGCTGCTGGCGCGCCGACTGCAGGAAATCCTCGGCCGTGCTGGCCAGCTTGCTCGCATACGCGTGGTTCGCTTCCAGGGTCGTATCGATCAGCAGCTGGCGCTGCACGCTGTAGCTGGCATAAAACGTATTGGCCAGAGACACGAGTGCGCTGGCAAAGGCCACGAGCACGATCAAACGGCGCAGATTCATGCGCAGAACAGGTTTAGTCCACATGGGGTCGGCAAGAAATTGGAAAGTATTGCGCTAAAGAAAGAGCGCATTATACCGAGACGCCCGTGCCAATATTGAAATGTTGGCATCCATGGTCAAAGAAAATGTACAAGCGGCAACGCAGAACGCTGCCGCTTGATCTGCATCAAGCGTGGATAGCGTGCTTGCGGACCCAGTCCACGTAGCGCTGCATCCAGCCCTGGAAGAAACCGAGGCTGGCCGGACCGATGCCGCCATGTTCGTCAAACAGGCCATCCTTGGCCTGGATAAACATCTCGGGCTGTCCCAGCAGCGGCACGTCCAGGTAGGACAGCACATTGCGCAAATGCTGCTGCGCCAGGGCCGTGCCGGTGGCACCGACGGACACGCCGAGCACGGCACCCGGCTTGCCGCCCCACACGCTCTGGCCATACGGACGCGAACCGTGGTCGAGCGCATTTTTCAGCACGCCGGGAATCGAGCGGTTGTATTCGGGAGTGAGGAAGAGCAAGGCTTGTGAGGCGGAAATGTCGGATTTGAGGCGCAGCACCTGCTCGGCCTGCGCGCCATCGTCATCCTGGTTGTACAGCGGCAAGTCGCCGATTTCAATGTGCTTGAAGGAAAACTCGGGCGGCGCCAGCTTGACGATGGCGTCGGCCAGCTTGCGGTTGAAGGAATCCTTGCGCAGGCTGCCGACGATGATAGCAACGTTATATTGGCTCATATATATCCCCGATGATGGTTAAAAAGAAGCCCCGGAGTGGAGTTCACACCGGGGCTATCTTGCCACACAATCATGGGTTTCGCGCTGTTTAGCGTGCGCCAGCCAATCCCTGGTATTCGCGGTAGTAGCGCCCGCCCAGGTTCGTCAATACCTCGTAGCCGATGGTATTGGCCATGGCCGCCACGGCGTCAACCGGGTGTTCGGCGCAGATCAGGTCGACCAGGCTGCCCGGCGCGACGCGTTCTTCGGCGATGGCGCTTACGTCAAGCGTGATGGAATCCATCGAGATGGCGCCGATTTGCGGCACTTTCACCCCGTCGACGATGGCCAGGCCCTGGTTGCTCATGCTGCGCAGCCAGCCATCGGCGTAACCGACGGAAACAGTCGCCACCTGGCGCGACTCGCTGGCCGTATAGCGGCGGCTGTAGCCCACGTGGTCGCCGGCGGCAATCGTGCGCGTCTGCAAGATCTTGCCTTGCAGGCGCACCACGGAACGCAGGGGATTGGGTTCGCCACCCTGCGGCCCGATGCCGTACAGGGCCGCACCGGGGCGCACCAGGTCGAAGTGATAATCGGGCGACAAAAAGATGCCCGAGGAATTGGCCAGGCTGGCGCGGTATTGTGGCAAACGGGCGCGGATGGCCGTAAAACGTGCCAGCTGTTCGCCATTCATCGGGTTGCTGCGCTCGTCGGCGCAAGCCAGGTGGCTCATGAGGTAGCGCACTTTGATGCCGTCGAGAAAGTGCGGGTCCAGCAGCCAAGCGTCGATTTCCTGCGGCGACAAACCCATGCGCGACATGCCCGTGTCGACCTGCACATTCGCTTCCAAGGTTTTGCCCAGCGCCTTCGCATGCGCGCGCCAGCCAGCCACCTGCGGCTCGCTGTTGAGCACGGGAATCAGGCCATGGGCCGTGAATTCGCCTTCCGTGCCGACGGGCGGACCGTGCAGCACGAAGATGTCCGCGTCGGGCGCCACGTGCGGGCGCAGGCTGATGCCCTCTTCCAGGTGCGCCACAAAAAAGTGGCGGCAACCTTCTTCATACAGGGCCGCGCCCACTTGCGCGGCGCCCAGGCCATACGCGTCGGACTTCACGACGGCCGAGCAGGCGGCCGGGTGCGCCTTGTCGCGCAGCAAGCGGTAGTTGGCGCGCACGGCGTCCAGGTCCACCGTCAGGATGGCGCCGCTACGTTCCTTCGGAGGCATGCTGGCCCCCATCTCAGGCCGCCGCGTGCTGCAGTTTGCCATGGCCCTGCGCGCCGCTGTAGCGGCTGACGGACAGGTCGTCGGCCAGGATGGCCGGCTTCTTCGACGACATCAGGTCGGCCAGCAATTGCGCCGAACCGCAGGACATGGTCCAGCCCAGGGTGCCGTGGCCCGTGTTGAGGAACAGGTTGCGCAGCGGCGTGCGGCCGACGATCGGCGTGCCGTCCGGCGTCATCGGACGCAAGCCCGTCCAGAAGGTCGCTTCCGCCGTATTGCCGCCGCCAGGGAACAGGTCGTTGACGACCATTTCCAGGGTTTCGCGGCGGCGCGGGTTCAGGTTCAGGTTGTAGCCGGCGATTTCCGCCATGCCGCCCACGCGGATGCGGTCATCGAAACGGGTCACGGCAATCTTGTAGGTTTCATCGAGGATGGTCGACACGGGCGCCTTGGACGCGTTGACGATCGGCACGGTGATCGAATAGCCTTTCAATGGATACACGGGAATATCGAGCAGCGGCTTCATGAAGCCCGTCGAATAGGAACCGAGGGCCACCACATAGGAATCGGCCTTGACGATTTCCGCGCCGCACTGCACGCCGGCGATTTCATCGCCCTGCGTCAGCAGCGCGTCGATCGATACGCCGTAACGGAACTTCACGCCCAGCGCCACGGCCATTTCCGACAGGCGCGTGGTAAACAGCTGGCAATCGCCCGTTTCATCGTTGGGCAGGCGCAGGCCGCCGAACAGCTTATCCTTGACGGCTTCCAGGGCCGGTTCGGCGCGCGACAGTTCGTTGCGCTGCAGTACTTCGTACGGCACGCCAGCGTCTTTCAACACTTCGATATCCTTGGCGGCATCGTTGTATTGCTTTTCGGTGCGGAACAATTGCATCGTGCCTTGCTGGCGGCCTTCATAGGTGATGCCCGCCTCGGCGCGCAGCACCTTGAAGCAGTCGCGGCTGTATTCGGCCAGGCGTACCATGCGTTCCTTGTTCACGGCATACGCTTCCGGTGTGCAATTACGCAACATCTGCCACATCCATTTCAGCTGGGCGGCGCTGCCGTCGAGCGAGATGGCCAGGGGCGCGTGACGCTGCATCATCCACTTCACGGCTTTCAGGGGAATGCCGGGCGCAGCCCATGGCGAAGCGTAGCCGGGCGAGATTTGCCCCGCATTCGCGAAGCTGGTTTCCAGTGCCGGGCCCGGCTGGCGGTCGATGACGGTCACCTCATGTCCTGCCTTGGCCAGATAGTAAGCACTGGTGACGCCGATGACGCCGCTACCCAGAATCACGATACGCATAGTTTCCTCATTATATTTTTTTAGGCTGACGCCAGATTAACCGCTATCATATTGGGAAAGAGCCAGTATTTGTTCACGTATAAATCGAGATATTCAGCAATAAATCATGAGAATCCTTAAAGAATCGGCACGTGGCCTCGACAAGCTGGATCGCCACATCCTGCGCATCCTGCAACAGGATGGCCGCATCTCGATGAAAGACCTCGGTGAACAGGTGGGACTGTCCATCACGCCCTGCATCGAGCGGGTCAAGCGCATGGAGCGCGACGGCGTCATCACGGGCTACCATGCCAAGGTGAACCCCGCCGCGCTGGGCGCCAAGCTGCTCGTCTTTGTAGAGATTACGCTCAATCAAAAATCCGCATCCGCCTTCGAGCAATTCCGCCGCGAAGTGCTGCAGATTCCCGAGGTGCAGGAGTGCCACCTGGTGTCGGGCGACTTCGATTACCTGATCAAGGCGCGCATCCATGAAATGGCCGAGTACCGCAAGTTGCTGGGCGACATGCTGCTGCAGCTGCCGGGCGCCGCGCAATCGAAAAGCTATGTGGTGATGGAAGAAATCAAGGAAACGCTGGCGCTGTCGACCGACGTATTGCAGAGCCGGTAAAAGTACCGCCTGCCGGAACCAAAGGCATCGTTTTTTGCACCTTTGTATAATCTTGTAGCACTTTACCTGGTTCGCAAGCACACTCCTCTCCTGACATCACGCCCGTCCCCTCTGAGATTGGAAGCAGTGATGCACACTGGGAGTCCCTATGAACACATTGATCAAACTGGCAGCTTCCTGCCTCGCGGGCCTGGCCGTGGCCATGTGCACCGCCAGTGAATACAAGGTCAACCGCGCGCCGGACAATGGCGCCATCTATCAGAACATCAAGGTCGGCAAGACCACCCGCCTCGACCTCGACGCGGCCCTGGGCAACGCCACCGTCGTCAGCTTCGATCCCGGCTATGAAGTCTGGGTCTACAAGAACCAGCTGCAAGCGCCCAAGGTGACGCGGCTGATCCCCCTGCTCGGCGAAAAAGGCACGCGCGAAGTGGCCGTCATGTTCGACCAGGCGGGTATCGTCAGGAAATTCCGGATACACGAGCCGCGCAAGTAGGCGGCCGGTGCGCCGCGGCGCACTCCGCCACGCCTGCCAGCAACAGCATGGTGGCCGCTGCCTCGGCCAGCGTAGGCCAGCGCTGCTCCCACAAGTAGCCGTACAGCAAGGCAAACAGGAATTCAAAGACGATCATCTGCCCCATCAGGGTGAGCGGCAACACGCGGCTGGCATGGTTCCACAAGCCATTGCCGACGACGGAGCACAGCAGCGCGACACCCATGACGACACCCGCAAACTGCAGCCAGGCCGTGCCGCCATGCGCGGCAGGTGCGGCAAGAGCGACGGGAATGGCCAGCAGCAGCGCGGCAGCGCCCGTCACCACGCCCGTGAGCAAATTCCACTCCTGCGCCGATACCGAGTGCAGCCGTCCCAGCCAGCGGCTGTTGCCGACCGCATACACCGTCCACGACAGCAGCGCCGCCAGCGCGCACAGCAGCCCCAGCAGGGACGCATGGCGGGGGCTGGCCAGCGACTGCCAGCTGATGCAGGCCAGCCCGCCCGCGCTCAGCAGCAAGGAAGGGAGCAGGCGCCGCAGCAGCACGGCATGCCGGTCGCGGCTGCCGACGAGCGTGACGACCAGCGGCAGCAAGCCGATCACCATCGACGTCATCGCCACGCCGCCCGTCTGCACGGCACTGGCCAGCAGCACGTAATACACGATATTGCCTGTCAGGCTGAGCCAGACGAGCCCGCGCCATTCACGCCAGCTCAAGGCGCGCAGCAGGCGCCGCCACGACGGTGCAACGAGCACGGCCGCGATCAGGCCATACACCAGGTAGCGGCCCACGGACAGTTCCAGCGGCTGGAAAGCGGGGATCAGCGCCGGCGCCAGGAATACCAGCCCCCACAGTGCGCCTGCGGCGATGCCAGCCAGCATGCCCAGCCGGATCTTGTTTTTTTGATGCATGGTCAATCTCCTGAAAAGGAGATTGTGGCAAGTCTGCCGCGTCGATTCTTGGCGCCAGCTACTGCCTTGTTGACCGTTTCTCCCATTTATCGCGACATGCGCGCCGGTAGGCCGCTGGCGTGACATCCATGCTGTCGCGCATGGCGCGCGTCAATGCGCTCTGTTTGGAAAAGCCGGCCGCCAGCGCGATCTCGGCGAGGCTGGCATCGCCGGCGGCAAGCAAGTCGCAGGCGCGTCCTAAGCGCTGCTGCAACAGCCAGGCATGCGGGCTGGCATCCATTTCTTCACGAAACAGCGCATGCAGGCGGCTGACGCTGAGATTCGCAAAGTGCGCCATCGACGCCGTCGACCACGGCAAGCCCGGCTCGGCTTGCACACGGGCAAGCAGTGCGCCCAGGCGCGAACGGGGCTGCGGCTCTCCCAGCAACAAGGTATCGAGCAACAGCGGCGTCCAGCCCGTGACGATGGCCGGCGTCAGCGCCCGCTGCTGCGCCATGACGCCCAGGTAGTCCATCAGCTTGCGGGCGCCCGGCCCGATCGCCGTGTAGGGACCGTCCAGCAGGCGTTGCCAGCCGCTGCGCGCCACGGCGGCCGCGTCCACGTCGACAATGATGGAATGATTGGCCACCTGGCTATGCTGGACATGCCAGGCGTGCGCCGGGACCACCACGCCCAGCTGCGTATCGACTTTCCCCTGCCTGCCATCGATTTCCAGCAATAGCTGTCCGCTGATGGGCAGCACCAGCTGTACGAAATCGTGGCGGTCCGGCGCGCCGATGTCCGCATAGCTGCGAAAGCTGAGGCCGATGGCAGAGTGTGATGGACTGGACATGGCGAGACCGCCTGGGCGAAGAAGTCTCCATTTTATCAGTTCAGTGCTCCCTTGCTGATGCGCAGATGCGCGCGCCCGCCGCGTCCTCTTGTTCTACACTGGCGTTTTATCCTCCGGTGCTTCCATGCAATTACCTGCAAGCCTCGCCCACATCTCGGCGGAACAAGACTGGCAACACACGACAGCGTATCCGCCGCTCGGCTTCACCCCGTTTGCAGAAAGTGCACTGGGCAATGGCGACACTTTCGGCCTGTACTGGCCCATCGGCCGCGAAGCGAGCGAACCCATCGTCGTCGAAACGTGGCATGACGAATGGCGCATCCAGCCGCACTTTTCCAGCCTGGCGGCGTTTCTGCAAGCCTACGCAGCAGCGGAGGATGAGTATGTCGGCACGCCATCGCTGACCGACGACCCCGCTTCGCCGCGCGCCGCTTTCCTGGAAGCCAAGGAACAGATCGCGCAGCGCAAGCCGGAGGCGGCCATCGCCTTGCTGGAAGCGGCGCTGGCCATCGTTCCCGAATATACGGACGCCCTGATACTGCTGCACGGCCAGTACGTGCGCGCGGGAAGAACCGACGACGCCGTCAAAGTGGCCATCCAGGCCATCATCTCGCCCCCGTCATTCGGCGGCCCGCCCCTGAAAGCCTTGCAATGGCTGCGCACGCAGCCGGTGCCGGAGGGGGAGCTTGACCCCATCTGGCGCGCCTGCGGGCAGTTGTCGTTCCACTTTGGCGGCAGCAAGGAAAATGGGGATTATTGCGTGCTGCTGGCTGCCATCGACGACTACCTGGCCCAGGGCGACTCGATACGCGCCTCGACCCTGATGCAAACGTATGCCGAACTGATGAGCGCGGAAACCGTCTCGTTCCAGGAACGCTACGCCTTCGATCCTGCCGCCTTCATCGCACGGCAAATCGCCGTCAGCGCGGGGCTGCCGCAGGGCAGCCGGGACCCGGCCACGCTATGGCCCCACGACCTGGCCTAGCTGCTGCCGGAACAGCTTGCGATACGCCGAAGGCGACGTCTGCAAGTTCGCGCGGAAATGCTGGCGCAGCGACAGGGCCGTGCCGAAGCCGGCCTCTTGCGCGACGATGTCGATCGAGGCCGCGCTCTTTTCCAGCAAGCCTTGCGCATGCGCCAGGCGCTGGTTCAGCAGCCACTGCTTGAACGATGTGCCCATGGCCTGGCGGAAATGGCGCGTGAAATTGCGCCGGCTCATGGCAGCCTGTTCGGCCAGCGCATCGATGCTGTGCGCCTGGCCCAGGCTCGCCGTCACGCCAGCGAGCACGTCGGCAAAGCGCCCTTCGCTGCCGGACACGGGCAGCGGACGCTCGATGAATTGCGCCTGCCCGCCCTGGCGGTGCGGCGCCACGAGCAGGCGGCGCGCCACCCGGTTCGCCACTTCGGCGCCCGCCAGCTGGCGCAGCAAATACAGGCAGCAATCGAGGCCGGCCGCCACGCCGGCCGACGTCAGCACGGCGCCATCGTCCACGTACAGCACTTCCCGGTCCACCTTGACCTTGGGATAGCGGGCCGCCAGCCGGTCCGCCATGCCCCAGTGCGTGGCCGCGCTCTTTCCATCCAACAAGCCCGCCTGCGCCAGGGGAAACGCGCCCAGGCACAGGCCCACCATGCGCGCGCCGCGCCGGCTGGCCGCCTGCAGCGCCGCGACCAGGGGCGCGGCCGCATCGCGGCAATCGTCGTGCCAGGCCGGCATGATGACGATATCAGCCCCGTCCAGTCCTTCCAGGCCGAACTCGGGCGTGATGCCGAAACCGGCCGCCGTGCGCAACGGTGTGGGATCGGCGGCGCACACGCGCACGTGGAAAGGCGGCAGATCGGCCTCGTCGGTCTGGGCGCCAAACACGAGGCAAGGCACGGACAGGTGAAACGGCGTCATGCCGTCGAAGGCGATCACGGCCACCGTCAACGGAGCGGCAAAGGCAAGAGAAGTAGTCATGGCCCGATTTTATCTTAGATAGGCCTTCGGGCCACTTTTTATTTACGCCCCGCAGCTTGAAAATGGCTGTATCGAGGAACTGTCTCCTCTTTCAACCGCTCAAGGAGAACCCATGTCCAGCACCCCACGCCGCGCCCTGCTCGTCATCGACGTACAAAATGAATACTTCACGGGCGACATGCCCATCGAATATCCGTCCGTCGACATTTCCCTGCCCAACATCGTCCAGGCCATGGCCGCCGCGCGCGCCGCCGGCGTACCCGTGATCGTCGTCCAGCACGACGCGCCGGAAGCCTCGCCCATCTTCGCCAAGGGCAGCGACGGCTGGCAGCTGCATCCGCAAGTGGCCGCCTTTGCCGCAGACCACCGCATCAACAAGACCATGGGCAGCGCCTTTGCGGGCACGGACTTGCGCGCCTGGCTCGATAGTCACGGCATCGACACCCTGAGCGTCATCGGCTACATGACGCACAACTGCGACGCGGCCACCATCTACCAGGCCGCGCACGATGGCTTGCAGGTGGAATTCCTGCAGGACGCCACCGGTACCCTGCCCTACGCCAATGCGGGCGGCACGGCCAGCGCCGAGGAAATCCACCGCGTCTTCAGCGCCGTGTTCCACTCGAATTTCGCCGCCGTCGCCAGCACGCAGGACTGGCTCAAGGCCGTAAGCGAAGGCAAGCCGCTGGAAATCGACAATATTTATCTGTCGAACCAGCGCGCGCGCAAGGCTGCGTCCGTCTGACGCGGTAACTAAAAGCGCCGGTGCCCGTCATCGGCGTCGCAGCGCCCGCTGAACTTGATCACGCCGTCGACCGTGATCACGCCGCTGCGGCGGTTGATCACCACGGTGGGACGGTTCAGGCTATTGAGCTGGAACGGGCCACGGATGTCATCGCGGCCGATGAGGATATCCATCCGGAGGTCATTCCTGATCGCAGGCCAAGATCTTTGGGTGCAATCGCTTCATCCATTTTGAATGCAGATACACCTAGTTAACCTCGCGGGCTCCTGGGCATATGGTAAAAATGCAATGATCACTTGGGAATATCAATTTATTGTCCAGATAAAAACTTTCTTGCGGTATTCTATTATTACCACAATGAACTAGGGATATGACATGGGCCGACGCTCTGGATTGGAAGGTTTCATCCGTGCCACGAGCAGAGCTATCGCAGCTGCCGAGAGAGAGCAAGCAAGACAAGCACGAGGCGCAGCCACGATACGGCGGGTTCATGAACGCAACGAACGCATGGCTGCTGCGCAATCGATGCGCGATACAAAGGCGGCAGAAAAGCAGGCAAAGATCGACTATCTGGATTTGAGGCAACAGGAGGTCGCAGACAAGAATGAAGAGATTGAGGATTGCCTCGCTGGTTTGCGCGGCGTGCTGGCCCACACCCTTGATGTCGACGATACGATCAGTTTCGACAGTCTTCGGCCAACAGAAAAATTCGCCCCGTTTGAAATATCCCCCCGTTTATTCAGCACCTCCGCTCCGGAGGAAGTTCTGCACCACCCGCCTCCTTCATGGTCAGCATTCATGCCCCATGTAGCAAAACGTCATGAACTTAAAATAAAAAATTCAACAGAAAACTATCACCGGCAGTTAATCGCTTTCAGTATCCAGGAAATCGCCAAACAATTTTTCAAAGATCAAGAACGTCGCGAATACGATGCGCGAAAAGCGGCCTTCCATGCTGGCCAAGCCGAAAGGAACAGTGCAATTGATCAGTTCAAGGCGGAATATTTCTCGCACGACTGCGATGCCGTGGTCACCTATTGCGACATGGTGCTATCCAGATCAGAATACCCACTGAACGACTTTCCCCAGGAATTTCGCGTCGCCTATGACGGTTTGAATGGCACACTGGCTGTCGAATATGAGTTGCCCTTGATTTCCATCGTGCCGACGACAAGCGAATTTCGCTACGTCAAAAGTAAGGACAGCATCGAATCAAAGATCCGCAAGCCATCGGAAATTCAGGATATTTACCGGCAGCTGATCGCTGAAATCGCCCTGCGCACCATGCATGAACTGTTTGAGGCGGATCAGGCATCGGCAATCAAAGTACTCGCCTTTACGGGAATCATTAATACCCATGACCCCGCAACGGGCCATGACATCCGCGTGCCCGTTATTTCAGTGCGTACGGCGCGTGACACGTTTCTTGCCATAAATTTGCAGCGGGCGGATCCCGTTGCATGCTTGCGCACCTTGGGCGCCCATGTTTCACCCCGTCCCGAGGAACTGCTCGCGGTCAAACCTATCATCGAATTCAACATGGTCGACAAGCGCTTCATTGTGCAGGGCAATTCCTTGAACGAGTTGGAAAACCGCTCCAACTTGCTCGAACTAAGCCCATCGCAATTTGAAGACCTGGTCGCCAATTTGTTCAGCAAAATGGGACTCGAAACCAAGCTCACCCGCGGTTCGCGCGACGGTGGTGTAGACGCCGTGGCATTTGATATCCGTCCTGTGTTGGGTGGCAAGGTGGTCATCCAGGCCAAACGATATAAGGATGCGGTTGGCGTGAGCGCCGTTCGCGATTTGTACGGAACCATGCTGAATGAAGGTGCGAACAAAGGCATATTGGTTACGACCAGCCGCTATGGACCCGATGCCTATGTTTTTTCATCTGATAAGCCGATCGAACTGATAGACGGATCAGCCTTACTGTACCTGTTGCGCGAGCACGCCGATGTGCATGCCAGGATTGTCCCGCTGAACTAAGTTGCAACTTTACTTGGCCGTTCACCGCGCCTGCAGAACTGACACATGCAGGAGTGGGCGCGTATGATGCGTCCACGACAAGTTTCACCATCAACGATGCGAAAAATCATACTCCTGAGCTTGAGTGCTCTTGCTGTTTTCCTCCTGGCCACCGCCGCCCTGGTGCTGGCGGGACTCAACGACAAACTGGCCCCTGCCGACGTGATCGTCGTGCCGGGCAATACGATCCTGTCAGACGGCACGCCCAGCCCCCGGCTGCAGGCGCGACTCGACGTCGCGCTCAAGCAATTTCAGGAACACAGGGCGCCGCGCATCCTCGTCAGCGGGGCGACGGGCAAGGAAGGTTTTGACGAGGCCGCAGCTATGGCCCGCTACCTGCAATCGCGCGGCGTGCCGGCCAGCGCCATCATCGAAGATAATCAAGGCTGGACGACGGACGCCACGGCCCGCAACGCGGCGGCCCTGATGCGCCAGCACGGCTGGCACACGGCCATGGTGGCCACGCAATACTTTCACGTGCCCCGCTTCCGGCTGGCGCTGGAGCGCAGCGGCATCACCGTCAGCGGCAACGTGCACGCGCCCTATTTCGAGCTGCGCGACGTGTACTCGGTGCCGCGCGAAACGGTAGGTTACGCCGTGTATTTTGCGCTGCACTGAGCCAATACATTTACTCGCTCCAGTCGCGCGACCTTTCCACGGCGCGCTGCCACTTGTGCAGCCGGCTCAAGCGTTCATCGGCCGCCATCTTCGGCTCGAAACGGCGTCCCACCTGCCACTGGGCGGCGATTTCTTCCTGCGATTCCCAGAAACCCACGGCCAGGCCCGCCAGGTAGGCGGCGCCCAAGGCTGTCGTTTCCGTTACCACGGGGCGCACCACGGGCACATTTAATATGTCGGCCTGGAACTGCATCAGCATGTCGTTGCGGGCCGCGCCGCCGTCGACGCGCAATTCGGAAAGCGCGATGCCCGCGTCGTCCTGCATGGCGGACAGGACGTCGACGTTCTGGTACGCCACGCCCTCCAATGCCGCGCGCGCGATGTGGGCCTTGCCCGTGCCGCGCGTGATGCCGATCAGGGTGCCGCGCGCATACGGGTCCCAGTATGGCGCGCCGAGGCCAGCGAATGCGGGCACGAAGACGAGGCCGCCCGAATCGGGCACGCTGGTGGCCAGCGCTTCCACTTCGGACGAGTCGCGGATGATGCCGATGCCGTCGCGCATCCATTGCACGGCCGCGCCCGCGATGAAGGCGCTGCCTTCGAGCAAATAATCTGTCTTGTCGCTGCCCGCGCCCAGGCTCCAGCCCACCGTGGTCAACAGACGGTTTTTCGATGGCAAGGGGCGCTTGCCCACGTTCATCAGCATGAAGCAGCCCGTGCCGTAGGTATTCTTGGCCATGCCCGGCTTCAGGCAGGCCTGGCCGAACGTCGCCGCCTGCTGGTCGCCCGCGATGCCGGCAATCGGCACGGACACGCCCAGCAAGGCCGCATGCGTGTGCGCGGCCACGCCGCTCGAGGGCACGACGTCGGGCAGCAGGGAGGCGGGAATGTCGAGCAGCGCCAGCAAATCCGTGTCCCATTGCAGGGTGTGGATATTGAACAGCATGGTGCGCGCCGCGTTGCTCGTGTCCGTCAAATGGGCGCCGCTCATCTTGTAGATCAGCCAGCTGTCGACGGTGCCGAAGGCCAACTCGCCCCGTTCGGCGCGCGCACGGGCGCCGGGAACGTTGTCGAGCAGCCATTTGAGTTTGGTGGCGGAAAAGTAGGCGTCCAGCACGAGACCCGTCTTTTGCTGGATCAGGTCCGCCTTGCCCTGCTCGACCAGTTGCTCGCAATAGGCCGCGTTTCTGCGGTCTTGCCAGACGATGGCGTTGGCGACGGGTTCACCCGTGGCGCGGTCCCACAGCACCGTCGTTTCGCGCTGGTTGGTGACGCCGATGGCGGCCACGTCGGACGCGGCCACGCCGCTGTCGCGCAGCACTTGGTGCAGCACGCCCTCTTGCGAGGCCCAGATTTCGTTCGCGTCATGCTCGACCCAGCCCGGCTGGGGGAAAATCTGGCGAAACTCGCGCTGCGCGCTGGCGTGCGGCCGTCCCGCATGGTCGAACAGGATGGCGCGCGAACTGGTGGTGCCCTGATCTAAAGCAAGTATGTATTTGGTCATTGTCTGGTGGTGCAAATCGGGTAAAAACAGGCACGGAGCCATCAAGCTCCGTGCCCTCAGCACTGCGGCGGCAGTTTACCTTACCTTGCCTTCTTTCCAGGCTTGCAGCAGCTTGTCGTAGGCAATCGTTTCACCCTTCGGTTTTTCATTCGCCAGCTTTTTCCATGGAGCGTGCTGGTCCGACAGATACTGGTTCGGATCGACCTTGGGATTGAGCTTGGGCGCGCAGGCCTTCATGCCGGCTCGCTGCAAGCGCGCCATGACCTGGTCCATTTCCTCGGCCAGGTTATCCATGGCCGCTTGCGGCGTTTTTTCCGCCGTAATGGCCGTGGCCACGTTCTTCCACCACAGCTGCGCCAGCTTTGGATAGTCGGGCACGTTGTTGCCGGTCGGCGTCCACGCCACGCGGGCGGGACTGCGGTAGAACTCGATCAAGCCGCCGTACTCGTTCGCGTGTTTCGTGAAGTAATCGTGGCGGATGTCGGAATCGCGGATAAACGTCAGGCCGACGATCGATTTCTTCAGCGACACGGTTTTCGATGTGACGAATTGCGCGTACAGCCAGGCGGCGGCCTTGCGGTCATCGGGCGTGGACTTGAACAGGAACCAGGAACCCACGTCCTGGTAGCCGTTCTGCATGCCCTCTTTCCAGTACGGGCCGTGCGGCGACGGCGCCATGCGCCATTTCGGCGTGCCATCCTTGTTGACCACTGGCAAGCCCGGTTTCGTCATGCCGGCGGTAAACGCCGTGTACCAGAAGATTTGCTGGGCGATTTCGCCCTGCGCCGGCACGGGGCCCGATTCCGAGAAATTCATGCCGTTCGCCTGCGGCGGCGCGTATTTCTTCATCCAGTCGATGTATTTCGTCAGCGCAAAGACGGCCGCCGGCGAATTGGTGGCGCCGCCGCGCGACATCGAAGCGCCAACGGGCGTGCACTTGTCGGCCGCGACCTTGATGCCCCACTCATCGACAGGCATGCCGTTCGGAATGCCCTTGTCGGCCGCGCCAGCCATCGACAGCCAGGCATCCGTGAAGCGCCAGCCCAGCGAAGGATCTTTCTTGCCGTAATCCATGTGGCCATAGACTTTCTTGCCGTCCAGTTCCTTCACATCATTCGTGAAGAAATCGGCGATGTCTTCATAGGCGGACCAGTTTTGCGGCACGCCCAGCTCGTAACCATACTTGGCCTTGAACTTGGCTTGCAAATCCTTGCGCGCGAACCAGTCGGCGCGGAACCAGTACAGGTTGGCGAACTGCTGATCAGGCAGCTGATACACCTTGCCGTCCGGCGCCGTGGTAAAGCTGATGCCGATGAAATCTTTCAGATCCAGGCCGGGATTGGTGAATTCCTTGCCCTTGGCGGCCATGTAGTCGGACAGCGGCTCGACGGCGCCATAGCGGTAGTGGGTGCCGATCAGGTCGGAATCGGAAATCCAGCCGTCATAGATGCTCTTGCCGGACTGCATCGACGTTTGCAGCTTTTCCACCACGTCGCCTTCCTGGATGATGTCGTGGCGCACCTTGATGCCCGTGATTTCCTCGAAGGCCTTGGCCAGGGTCTTCGATTCGTAGACGTGGGTGTCGATGGTTTCCGAGACCACGGAAATTTCCTTGATGCCCTTGGCTTTCAGCTTGGCCGCCGCATCGATGAACCATTTCATTTCAGCAAGCTGCTGCTCCTTGCTCAGGCTGGATGGCTGGAATTCCTTGTCGATCCAGGTTTGCGCCTGCTTGGCGTCGGCCAGGGCCGCATTCGACACGAGCATGGCCGCAGCCGCGAAGACCGTGAACTTCAATTTCATCGTGAATCTCCTTTTATAGTTTTTACCGGCCGCCTGTTGGCGGTACGGTATCCATCAACGCCGGCAAGCCGGTTATCCCCAACGCATGACAATCAACAACAACACAAAACTGATGGCAGCCCCTATCGCTTGCTCCATTTCCGTAAACCCCGCCCACGCCAGATTCACATAGGCCGCCGTGAGTAAACCAATGAACAAACGGTCGCCGCGCGTCGTCGGCATGGGCAAGAAACCCTTGCGTTCGATGCTGGGCGAACGGATTTGCCACACCGTCATGCCGGCCAGCATCAAGCCGATGCAAATGAAGAAGATGGCCACTTCCGGCGTCCACGCCATCCAGCCAAACAGGCTGGCTGTGCTATCGGTATTTTCCATGTCACACCCTCCCCATCGCGAAACCCTTGGCAATGTAATGCCGCACGAACCAGATCACCAGCGCGCCGGGCACGATGGTCAGCACACCGGCCGCCGCCAGCACGCCCCAGTCCATGCCGGCCGCCGAGACGGTGCGCGTCATGGTGGCGGCAATCGGCTTGGCATTGACGGACGTCAAGGTACGCGCCAGCAGCAATTCCACCCAGCTGAACATGAAACAGAAGAAGGCCGTCACGCCCACGCCCGACTTGATCATCGGCAAGAAGATGCGGATGAAGAAGCGCGGGAAGCTGTAGCCGTCGATATACGCCGTTTCGTCGATTTCCTTGGGTACGCCGGACATGAAGCCTTCCAGTATCCACACCGCCAGCGGCACGTTGAAAACCATGTGCGCGAGCGCCACGGCCAGGTGCGTATCCATCAGGCCCACCGTCGAATACAGCTGGAAGAAAGGCACGAGGAAGACGGCCGGCGGCGTCATGCGGTTGGTCAAGAGCCAGAAGAACAAATGCTTGTCGCCGACAAAGTTGTAGCGCGAGAAAGCATACGCTGCCGGCAAGGCGACCGTGACCGACATCACCATGTTCAAGGCCACGTAAATCATGGAATTGATGTAGCCGCTGTACCAGGACCGGTCCGTAAAGATCGTGTGGTAGTTGGCGAACGTCAGTTGCTGGGGCCACAGGCTCAAGACGCCGACGATTTCCTCGTTGGTCTTGAGCGACATGTTGAGCATCCAGTAGATGGGCAACAGGGACGCGAGCAGGAAGACGACGAGGATGGTGCTGCTCATTTTCTTGTGCATCATTTCTGGTCTCCCGTGCCGACTCTCTGCATCCACGTGTACAGCACAAAGCAGAACAGCAGGATGATGAGGAAATAGATCAGGGAAAACGCGGACGCCGGCCCCAGGTCGAACTGGCCCACGGCCTTTTGCGTCAGGTACTGCGACAGGAACGTGGTGGCATTGCCCGGCCCGCCGCCCGTCAGCACGAACGGTTCCGTGTAGATCATGAAACTGTCCATGAAGCGCAGCAATACGGCGATCATCAGCACATTGCGCAGTTTCGGCAGCTGGATGTAGCGGAACACGGCCAGGCGCGAGGCGCCGTCGATGCGCGCCGCCTGGTAATACGCGTCGGGAATGGCGCGCAAGCCCGCATAGCACAGCAGCACGACGAGCGGCGTCCAGTGCCAGATATCCATCACCATCACGGTCAGCCACGCGTCGAGCGAATTGCCGTTGTAGTTGTAGTCAAAGCCCAGCTGGTTCAGGGTATAGCCCATCAGGCCGATGTCGCCGCGGCCAAAGATTTGCCAGATGGTACCCACCACGTTCCAGGGTATCAAGAGGGGCAGCGCGATCAGCACCAAGGCGAGGGACGCCTTCCAGCCATCGGCCGGCATGCACAGGGCAATCAAAATTCCCAGCGGAATCTGGATGGCCAGCACGGAGCCGGAAAACAGCAACTGGCGCAGCAAGGCGCTGTGCAAGTCGCCGTCCAGCATGACCATGCGGAACCATTCGGTACCCACGAACACCTTTTGCGTGGGGCTCAGAATATCCTGCACGGAATAATTGACTACCGTCATCAGGGGCAGGATAGCGGAAAAGGCCACGCACAGCAGCACGGGCAGGATCAATAGCCAGGCGCGGCGGTTGTTATCGGTTTTACCGTTATGTATCATCAGGCCACCCGCTTATCGTTGACATAGTAAAGGGTGCGTTGCGGCGGAAAGCGCAGCCGCACAGCATTCCCGGCGACGGCATCGATGGCGCGCAGCTTGGCCGCCACCGTCGCGCCGCCCAGCTGAAATTCCGCCAGGTAATGCGTGCCCATGTTGCGCACGGCCGTGACCGTGGCGTCCAGGCAATGGTCGCCACCTTCGCCACCCTCGCCCGCTTTCACGCATTCGACAAATTCCGGCCGCACCCCCACGGTGATTTTGCCTTGTGCGCCAGACAGCGCCGCGCGGGCGGCAGCGGACACGGCCAGTAGCTGTCCCGCCACGCGCACGCCGCCGTCGTCCAGGGTGCAATCGAGCAAGTTCATGCCCGGGTTGCCGATGAAATAGCCGACAAACGTGTGCTCGGGTTCCTCGAACAACGCTTGCGCGCTGCCCGTCTGCACCACTTCGCCCTGCGTCATGACGACCACCTGGTCGGCAAAGGTCAGCGCTTCCACCTGGTCGTGCGTGACATAGATCAGGGACAATTTCAGTTCGTGGTGGATTTCCTTGAGTTTGCGGCGCAACAGCCATTTCAGATGCGGGTCGATCACCGTCAGCGGTTCGTCGAACAGCACGGCCGCCACGTCGGGGCGCACGAGGCCGCGTCCCAGCGAAATCTTTTGCTTGGCATCCACGGACAAGCCGCTGGCGCGCAATTTCAAGTCGCCCGTCAATTCCAGCATCTGCGCCACCTGCTGCACGCGCTTTTTCACCTCGATCTCTTTCCAGCCGCGATTACGCAGCGGAAACGCCAGGTTGTCGTGCACGGTCATGGTGTCGTAGATGACGGGAAACTGGAACACTTGCGCGATATTGCGCGCCTCGGTCGGCAGTTGCGTGACGTCCTTGCCATCGAACAGCACCTTGCCATGCGACGGCTTGACCAGGCCGGAGATAATGTTGAGCAGAGTCGTCTTGCCGCAGCCGGACGGCCCCAGCAAGGCATAGGCGCCGCCGTCATGCCACGCCATGCTCATGGGCCGCAGCGCATAGTCGGCGGGGGCCGTCGGGTTCGGTTTGTAGGCGTGGGCCAGGTCGACCAGTTCGATGCGCGCCATGTCAAACCCCTCCTTGCGCAGGAGCGAACAGCAGGCCGCCATCACTGGCAAAAATCAGCAAGGCATGCGGCTGGCAATACACGGTGCAGGCGCTGCCGATCTCCAGGTTGTGCACGCCGCCCAGCTGCGCCACCAGGGCCAGGTCGCCGCGGCGCGCATGCACATAGGTTTCCGAGCCGCTGATTTCCGCCAGGTCCACCGTAGCTGCGATAGCCACGTCGCCATCGGACTGCGGTGACAAATGCAGGCTGTGCGCGCGCACGCCGAGGATCACCTGCGTGCTGCCGCCCAGGCGGGCGCGCTGTGCGCCGCTCAAATGGATCGACAGGCCATCGGCCGCCTGCGCCACGCCGCTCGCATCCACGCGCGCGGGGATCAGGTTGATGGGCGGGTCGCTGAAGGTGCGCGCCACGTCGATGGAATTGGGGGCGTTGAAGACATCCAGGGTCGGCCCCTGCTGCAGCAAACGTCCCTCGTGCAGCACGGCCACGTGGCCGCCCAGCTGCAGCGCTTCCAGCGGTTCCGTGGTCGCGTACACGACCGTCGTACTGCCGCTGGAAAACAGTTCCGTCAATTCGCGGCGCAATTCCTCGCGCAGCTTGTAGTCGAGGTTCACCAGGGGCTCGTCGAGCAGCAGCAGGGACGCATCCTTGATCAGCGCGCGCCCCAGCGCCGTGCGCTGCTGCTGGCCGCCCGACAATTCTCCGGGTGTGCGCTGCAGGTAGGGCGTGATGTGCAGGCGCTCGGCCAGCGCCAGTACCTTCGTGCGGATCTGCTCCTCGGGTACCTTGCGCAGGCGCAAGGGCGAGGCGATATTATCGTAGACGGTGAAGGCCGGATAGTTGATGAATTGCTGGTACACCATGGCCAGGTTGCGTTTGCTGACGGGCACGCCCGTCACGTCGACGCCATCGGCCGTGACCGTACCCCCGCTGGGCTTGTCCAGGCCCGCCATCACGCGCATCAAGGTCGTCTTGCCGGCACGCGTGGTGCCCAGCAAGACGTTGATGGCGCCCGGCACCAGGGCCAGTGACATCGGATATAAAAAGTCGTCAGCCCCCTGCTTCCTGCTGATCTTGTCCAGTACCAGTTGCACGCGCTTCTCCTCCAGTGATGTATCTTATTCTTCGCCGCACCCTCTGCGGGGCGCGGTCGCCAACGTGTCCGTCTTACTGCGACAACGGGTGCTGCAACAGCCAGGCGTCGAGCGTGTCCGCCGTCTCGCGCGGCAGGTGCAAGCCCAGCTTGGAGCGCCGCCACAGGATATCGGCCGCGCTGACGGCCCATTCATGGCGCCGCACATAATCAACTTCCGCCGCGTACAGGCCGGCGGCGATTTCCTCGCCCATGGCCGCCACGTCCGCCCGCCCTTCGAGCAGCACGTGGATGCGCGTGCCGTAGGCGCGTGCATAGCGCGCCACCAGCGCCGCCGGCAGCCACGCATACTCGCGCTGCAAGCCTTGCACGAACTGGCCGAACTCGCGCACGGCCCGGTTCTGCGGCACGGCGCCATACACGTCGCCGCCGGGCAGGCAAGCCTGCTCCGTCCAGGCAGGACGCGCGTTGCCCAGCAAGGGCGCCAGCATGTCCATCGCTTCCTCGGCCAGCTTGCGGAAGGTGGTGATCTTGCCGCCGAAAATACTCAGCAGCGGCGCACCTTCCCGGTCCAGCTCGAAACGGTAATCGCGCGTGACGGCCTTGGCGTCGGCCGCCGCGTCTTCCACCAGCGGGCGCACGCCCGCATACGTCCAGACCACATCGGCCGGCACGATTGGCTTGCTGAAATAGTAACTGGAAAGCTCGCACAAGTAACGAATTTCCTCGTCATCGATTTCCACCTTGCCACGGTCGCCTTGGTAGTCGAGGTCGGTGGTGCCGATCAGGGTGAAATCGTGCTCATACGGAATGGCAAACACGATGCGCCCGTCCGGATGCTGGAAGATATACGCGTGATCATGCTCGAACAGGCGCTTGACGACGATATGGCTGCCCTTGATCAGGCGCAAATGCCGGCCCTGCCCGCCAGGCGCCGCCTGCTGCAGGAACTCGGCCGTCCACGGCCCGGCCGCATTGACGACGCTGCGCGCGCGCACCGTCGTCTGCGTGCCGCTGGCGTGCTGCAAGGTGGCCAGCCAGGAGTCCCCCTCGCGCGCCAGCATCGTGCAGCGCGTGCGCGTCAGCACGTGCGCGCCGTTGTCGGCCGCGTCGATGGCGTTCAGCACCACGAGGCGCGCATCGTCGACCCAGCCGTCGGAATACACGAAGCCGCGCTTGAACTGGGGTTTTAAGGGTGTGCCGGCCGCATGACGCGTCAGGTCGATGCCGCTGGAGGCCGGCAAGATTTCCCGCTTCGCCAGCATGTCGTAGAGGAACAGGCCGGCGCGTATCAGCCAGGCCGGGCGCTGGCCCTTGGCGTGCGGCATGACGAAGCGCAGCGGCCACATGATGTGCGGCGCCGAGCGCAGCAGCACTTCGCGCTCGATCAGCGCCTTGCGCACGAGGCCGAACTCATAGTATTCGAGGTAGCGCAGGCCGCCATGTATCAGCTTGGTGGAAGCGGACGAAGTGTGGGCAGCCAGGTCGTCCTTTTCGCACAGCACCACCGACAAGCCCCGTCCCGCCGCGTCGCGCGCGATGCCGGCGCCATTGATGCCGCCGCCGACCACCAGCACGTCGCATTTGATCGCTGTCTCCACACCCTGCTGTGCTGCGGCCATCGGGACTCCATGTATGTCAAGACGCGCCGGCGAGGAAAGACTAGGCATCGCCGGCGACTGTCGTTAAGATCACCATTTCGTAATACGCATGCAATATGAATAAGGTTACGCCAGAATACGAACCCATAGCAACATATTTTTAGTACTATTTGTTCGTTTCTGTTCGTTTTGTGATTTTTAAAGAGAGCACCATGATCTTGAATCCCCGCCAGCGCCGCCTGCTCGAAGTGGTGCGCCAGAAGGTCACCATGTCCGTCGAAGAGCTGGCCCAGCAGCTGGACGTGACGCCGCAAACCGTGCGCCGCGACGTCAAGCAGATGGAAGAAGCGCGCCTGCTGGCCCGCTACCACGGCGGCGTGGGCTTGCCCTCGTCCGTGGAAAACATCGACTACAGCCAGCGGCAGGTGTTCAACAGCGACGCCAAGCGGCGCATCGCGGCCGCCGTCGCCGCGCAAGTGCCGCACGGCTGTTCGCTGCTGATCAATATCGGCACGACGACCGAGGAAGTGGCGCGCGCGCTGGGCCGGCACACGGGCTTGCACGTGGTGACGAACAACCTCAATGTGGCCGCCATCCTGGCCGACAACGCGGCCTGCGAAGTCATCGTGGCCGGCGGCGTGGTGCGCGGGCGCGACCGCGGCATCGTGGGCGAAGCGACCATCGACTTCATCCGCCAGTTCAAGGTCGACATCGGCATCATCGGCATTTCCAGCATCGACGAGGACGGCAGCCTGCGCGACTTCGACGCGCGCGAAGTGAAGGTGGCACAAGCGATCATCGAGCAGTCGCGCGAAGTGTGGCTGGTGGCCGACCAGCACAAATTCGGCCGCAAGGCGCTCGTGCGCCTGGCCGACCTGGCGCAAATCGACATCTTGTTTACGGATGCGCCACCGCCGCCCCGCTTTGCCGAAGTGCTGCGCGAAGCGGGCGTGAAGGTGGTGCTGGCCTGAGCCGGCCGCATTTCCGCAGTAAAACTGCGCGCTGTCGCGTGGGTAATACGTCTTGTGTGGGCCAGCATACAGAATGATATGAAATATTTATCAATTCGGCAAAAATGCTGTTACCATTGATGCAACATGAGTTATTTTTTTAATCTTCCTCTCTCGCAATACGATTATTTGCTTGATATTGCTTTTTATTTATCTAGAGTAAGGAAAAAGGAAAAAACTCTTTGCCGCTGAGTGATTTCCTGTGAAAACAGTGTTAAAAATACCTCAAGCACGATGATTGTTCCCAAACAAACCACTCGACAGCAAGCGTGAAGGCCTTAACCATGCCGGCAACGCCGCCCAGTGAAGGAAGAGAAATGAGCCATAATTTTGAATCGGCCGCCATGCCGCAAGCCGCCCATCCCAACAGCGTCCCCGTCAGCGAGCTGGAAGCCCACCTCGGTTACTGGCTGCGTTTCGTTTCCAACCACGTATCCCACAGCTTCCAGAAAAAAGCCGAAGCCAATGGCGTGACCGTGTCCGAATGGGTGGTGCTGCGCGAAATGTTCCGTCTCGGCTGCACCTCGCCCACGGTGCTGGCGCAAGTGTCCGGCATGAGCAAGGGCGCCGTCTCGAAACTGATCGACCGCCTGGAAAGCAAGGGCATGGTCAGCAAGTCCATCCTGCTGGCCGACCGCCGCCAGCACTCGATCGAGCTGACCACGGAAGGCGAGGCGCTGGTGCCCGTGCTGGCCGAGATGGCCGACCAGAACGACGAGGAATTCTTCGGCAAGCTGCCGCGCCAGCTGCGCGACGACCTGCTCGAAGCGATGAAGGAAGTGGCGCGCACGCACCAGCTCAAGAGCGCCCCGCTGAACTAAGTCAATACCGGCAAGGGTGACGCGGCGGCGCGCGCGCTTCGGCTATGATGCTGGCCTGACTGTTTACCAGGAACACGCATGGCCCTGCACATCGAAACTCCCCTGCTCAACTCGCGCGCCCTGAGCCTGCACAGCGAGCGCGCCATCTGGCTCAAGATCGAAGCCTTGCAGCCGCCCGGCTCCTTCAAGATCCGCGGCATCGGCCTCGCCTGCGAAGAATACGCGCGGCGCGGCGCCAGCCGTTTCATCTCCTCTTCCGGCGGCAATGCCGGCATCGCCGTCGCCTATGCGGGACGCCAGCTGGGCATTCCCGTCATCGTCGTCGTGCCGGAAACAACGAGTGAACGGGCCAAGGCCCTGATCGCGCAGGAAGGCGCCGAAGTCATCGTGCACGGCGCCGCCTGGCAGGAGGCGAACGCGCTGGCGCAATCGATGCTCACGCCGCAAGACGCCTTTTTGCACCCGTTCGACGACCCGCTGCTGTGGCAGGGCCATGCCGGCATGATCGATGAAGTGGCCAGCGCCGGTCTGAAACCGGACGCCGTGGTGCTGTCAGTCGGTGGCGGTGGCCTGCTGGCCGGCGTGGCCGAAGGCTTGCAGCGCAACGGCTGGGATGACGTGGCCATCGTGGCCGTGGAAACGCAAGGCGCCGCGTCGCTGGCGGCGGCCGTGGCCGCGCGCGAACACGTGGCCCTGCCGGCGGTCAGCAGCATCGCCACCTCGCTGGCCGCGCGCCAGGTATGCGCGCAGGCGTTCGCCATCAGCCAGACGCGCCTGCTCCACAGCGTGGTGGTATCGGACCGGGCCGCCGTCGACGCCTGCCAGCGCTTTATCACCGACCAGCGCCTGGTGGTGGAACCGGCCTGCGGCGCGGCGCTGGCGGCCGTCTACGGCAAAGCACCGGAACTGGCGCCCTACCGCAATGTGCTCGTCATCGTCTGCGGCGGCGTGACGGCCACCACGCAGCAGCTCGACCACTGGAGCGCCACCCTGTAGCCGCTACGGCGCCGCCTCGAGCAGCGCCACGCCATCGCGGCCCTGCCCCTTGGCCGCGTACAGGGCCTGGTCGGCCAGGTCCAGCAGCTGCGCCGGCGTCAGCGTGCCTTCGCGGAAGATGGCGATGCCGATGCTGGTCGTCACCGGCAGCGGGCCGCTGGCCAGCTCGAAGGGCTGGCGGATGGCGTCGACGATCTTGGCGCCGACCTGGCGCACTTCGGCCGCGCCGTTCACGCCTTGGAGAATGATCACGAATTCATCGCCTGCCAGGCGCGCCACCAGGTCGCTGGCGCGCACGCTGCGCACCAGGCGCGAAGCGAATTCCTTCAACACCTCGTCGCCCGCCTTGTGTCCCAGGCTGTCGTTGATGGCCTTGAAACGGTCGATATCGAGATAGGCGAGCGCCATCGGCGCGCGCGCGGCCCGCGTGCGCTGCATGCTTTGCGCCAGCTGCTCGTCAAAGCGGCGCCGGTTGGCGATGCCCGTCAGGGTATCGGTGGCGGCGGCGAACTGCAGTGCCGTGTGCATCGCCTTGGTCTTGGTGATTTCGTGAATCAGGCCATACACGCCTTCCACCGCGCCGCTCTCGCCCACATCGGGCACGTAGCTGGTATGGAAGGTGCGCTCCCCCGCCTCGTTGTCGACCGTGAACTCATAGTCGACCTCTTCGCCCGCGAAGGCGCGCAGCAGGTGCTGCTCGCGCAGCTGGTAGGCTTCCTCGCCCAGCACCTCGCGCATGGAATGCATAAGGCTCTCCCTGGCCGAGACGCCGAACCATCGCTCAAACGTCGCATTGATGAACTGGTAGCGGTGTTCGCGGTCGATATACACGATCACCACGGGCACATGGTCCGTCAGCAGTTTCAAGCGCCGCTCGCTGTCGCGCGTTTGCGCCTCGGCGATTTCACGCTCGGCCACCAGCGAGTAAAAATCACGGCTCAAGTCGCCGATCTCGTCGCGCCGCTCGATTTGCAGCGCCTCGATGCCCAGGCGCTGGCGGCGGATCTGGTGCACCTGGCGGCGCAAGCGCTCCAAAGGCTGCAACAGGCGCAGCACGATGCGCCAGCCGGCCAGGCCAGCCAGCGCCGCCAGCAGCACGGCGGCCAGCAGGATCTTGCTGCGGATGGCGTGCAGCGGCGCAAAGGCCTCGCTCATCGGATACACGGACGCCAGTATCCAGCCCGTCGAGGCGATGCGGTGGTAGGCGAACAGGGCATCGACGCCCTGCGTAGTGGTCCCCGTCATCCAGCCTTCGTAGCCCTGCATGGCGCTCCGCGTGGGCACGCTGACGGGGCCATGGGCTTCGATATGCTGCATGATGCGCGACTTGTCCGGATGCTCGACGATGACGCCTTCGCTGGTCATGATGTACAGGTAGCCGCCAGGGCCCGGCTTGAGGGCGCCCAGACGGCCGAGGAAATCGGGCTGGCGCAGGTTGACGCTGGCCGCCAGCACATAGCGCACGCCGCCGTGCGCGTCGAACACGGGCTGCGTCACCACCACGATGGGCATGCCGGAAATGCTGCCGTTAAGCGGCGAGGAAATCACCGAACGCCGGGTCGCCAGCGTCTGTTCAAAGTAAGGGCGGCCCTTCACGTTCAGCCCCGCCTGCGGCTTGAAGGGACTCACGCTGGCCAGGACGATGCCATCGATATCGACGACGCCGGACGAATAAAACTCCTTGCCCAGCACCGTTTGCGCGGCCAGGAAGCGCTGCAGGCTGGCGCCGTCGTGCGCACCGCTGGCCGCCAGGCTGTCCGCGATCGCGCGCAGCACATTGCGCTTCGCGTCGAGTTCCTCGTCGATGAAGACGGCGGCGCTGGCCAGCGATACGTACTGCTGGCGCCCCATCACGTCGCGCATACCGCGCTCGGCCACGGCCAGGGTGGCCAGCGCCAGCGAGGCGACCGCGCCCAGCACGAGCAGGAAGACGACCATGCTCATGCGCGCCTTCAGGCTGGCGGGCAGGCGCCGGCGCAGCTGTTTTCGCCAGTTCGTCACGTACGTCGCTGAAGGTAGTGGCACAGGCGCTCGACCGATTCGTCCAGCGCCAGGGTGCCCGTGTCCAGGGTCAGCGCGGCCGCCAGCGGCGCCTCGTACGGCGCGGAAATGCCCGTGAATTGCGCGAGCTGCCCCGCGCGCGCCTTTTCATACAGGCCCTTGGGATCGCGCGCCTCGCACACGGCCAGCGGCGTGCTGACGTGGACTTCGATGAAATGCGCTGCGCCGATGATGGCGGCGGCCATGGCCCGGTCGGCGCGGTACGGGGAAATGAAGGCGGCGATGACGGTCAGGCCCGCCCCGTTCATCAGGCGCGCCACTTCGGCCGCGCGGCGGATGTTTTCATGCCGGTCTTCGGGCGTAAAACCGAGATCGCGGTTCAAGCCATGGCGCAGCTGGTCGCCGTCGAGCACCGCCACGGCGCGGCCCTGCGCCTTGAGCTGGCGCGCCAGCGCGCCGGCGATGCTGGACTTGCCGGCGCCGCTCAAGCCCGTCAGCCAGACCGTGTCGTGTTGTCCTGCTGTCATCACACTGCCTCTCTCCTGTAGAGCTGGCAATATAACAAAGCCGCGCAGGAAAGGACAGACTATCAGGCAGCGCTGCGCGCCTCAAGCAGCAACTGTCGTATCTCGGGCACGCAGGAGCCGCAATTGCCGCCCGCCTTGACGCAGGCCGTCACCTGCGCCGTCGTCGTCAATTTTTGCTCCACGATGGCAGCGCAAATGGTGTTGCGCCCCACGCCAAAGCACGAACACACGGTGGGGCCGGCATCGACGCCCTTGCCGATGGGCTGGCCCAGCAGCACGCCGGCGCGGTCGGCCGCATCCATCTGCGCGTGCGCAAACAGGCCCGCCAGCCAGCTGCGCGACGGCAGGTCGGGACGGGGCGAGACATACACGCATTGCGCGATGCGTCCCTCGTCCAGGTGTACGGCACGGTACACGCCGGCGCTGGCGTCCGCGTAATCGAGCCAGTCGGCGTTGTCGTCCGTGACACCGAGCAGCGCGCGCGCCCAGGCGCCCAGGTCGTCGATGCGCTGGCGCCCGGCCAGCTCGTAGCGCAGGAACTGCTCGCCCTGGATGCGCGTCCAGTGCGCCACGCCGTCCAGGTCCAAGGGCGTGCGGCTCAACACGAACGCATGCCAGTGCACGCGGAACTGCTCAATGCGCACGGGCGTGTGCTTGAATTCCGGTTCGCCCGAGACGGGGTCGACGACGGGATTGACGACGGCGCCCACGCGCGCGTCGGAGGCATTCGCGTCGCTCCAGTGGATCGGCACGAAGACCTGGCCGCGCGCGATGCCGCCGCCATGCACGACCCTGGCCACCATCGCGCCCCAGGCGCTGGACACGCGCGCCAGCTCGCCTTCGCGCACGCTGTACAGCAGCGCATCCTGCGGGTGGATATCGATGAACGCTTCGGCGATATGGCCCGACAGTTTCGCCGCCTTTCCCGTGCGCGTCATCGTATGCCACTGGTCGCGCACCCGGCCCGTATTCAGGATGAGTGGATAGTCTTCGTCGGGTATATTGCGCGGCGCGCGCGGCGCCGTCGGCACGAAGCGCGCGCGGCCGTCCGCATGCGCGAAGCGGCCATCGCCGAACAGGCGCGCCTGGCCCTGCGGCCACTGCTGCGGCGCAAGGGCGTCGTAGCGCGCCGCATCCAGGCCCGCCAGGTGGCCCAGGTTGAACAAACGCTTTGTGGCCCCGTCATTGCGGAAGGCGGACAGGCGCGCGTGTTCATCGAAGATGGCTTGCGGCGCCGTGAAATCGAAGCCGGCATACCCCATGCGGCGCGCCACGTCGCACAGCACGTCCCAGTCGGCGCGCGCTTCGCCGGGCGCCGGCAAGAAGGCCCGCTGGCGCGAGATGCGGCGCTCGGAATTGGTCACCGTGCCATCCTTTTCACCCCAGCCCAGGGCGGGCAGCAGCACGTCGGCGTGGGCGTTCGTGTCCGACCCAGTGCTGATGTCGGACACCACCACCAGCTCGCACTTGGCCAGCGCGCGGCGCACCTGGTCGGCGTCCGGCATGCTGACCAGCGGATTGGTGGCGATGATCCACACGGCCTTGACCTTGCCCGCCTCGATGGCGTGGAACAGCTCCACCGCCTTCAAGCCAGGCTTGTCGGCGATGCGCGGCGAGTCCCAGAAGGTTTGCACGGCTTCGCGGTGCGCCGGCTTGTCGAGATCCAGGTGGGCCGCCAGCATATTGGCCAGGCCGCCCACTTCGCGCCCGCCCATGGCGTTCGGCTGGCCCGTGAGGGAAAACGGCCCCATGCCGGGCTGGCCGATGCGCCCGGTCGCCAGGTGGCAGTTGATGATGCTGTTGACCTTGTCCGTGCCGGAAGACGACTGGTTGACGCCCTGCGAAAAGGCCGTGACGACCTTGCGCGTGGCGGCAAACGCCTGGTAGAACGCCAGCAAGGCTTGCGGGTCGACCTTGCAGATTTTCGCCACACGCAAAGGATCGGAACAGTCGACATGGGCGGCGGCCAGCGCTTCATCGAGGCCGCTGCTGTGCCGCGTCACAAAATCATCGGCGATCACGCCTTCCTTCGCCAGATAGCACAATAGCCCGTTGAACAGCCACACGTCGGTGCCCGGTTTCACGGGCAGGTGCAGGTCGGCCAGCTCGCAGGTGGCCGTGCGGCGCGGGTCGATCACCACCAGTTTCATCTCCGGCCGGGTTTCGCGGATGCGGGCGATGCGCTGGAACAGGATCGGGTGGCACCAGGCCGTGTTCGAGCCCACCAGCACCACCATGTCGGCCAGTTCCAGGTCTTCATAGCAGCCGGGCACGATATCCTCGCCGAACGCGCGCTTGTGGCCGGCCACGGCCGACGACATGCACAGGCGCGAATTGGTGTCGATATTCGCGCTGCCCACATAACCCTTCATGAATTTGTTGGCGATGTAATAGTCTTCCGTCAGCAGCTGACCCGAGACGTACAAGGCGACGGCGTCGGGGCCGTGCTTGTCGATGATGGCGCGCAAGCCGCCGGCCACCTGGTCCAGCGCGGCATCCCAGGAAGCGCGCCGCAGCACGCCATCGACGCGCACCTGCGGTTGCAGCAAACGCTTGTCGAGGTCCAGCGTGTCGCCGAGGGCAGAGCCTTTCACGCACAGCTTGCCCAGATTGGCAGGGTGAGTGGCATCGCCGGCAATGCGGATGGCGCCGTCGGGCAGGCGTGTCGCTTCCACGCCGCAGCCGACGCCGCAATACGGGCAAGTGGTTTTCACGGGCGTGCAGCTTGTCATGGGCGTATCCTGTTGGTCGCTGTCAGGCGGCCTGGGCGCACAGCGCCTGGCCAAACAATAAATGGGCGCGCAGCTTGCTGATGTCGCGGCGCTGCTGGATCAGGTCGAAATACCAGGGGCCGTCCTGCACGTCGCCATACAGCACGGCGCCAGCCAGGCGGCTGCCCTGCACCACCAGGCGCTTGTAGACGCCGCGGCGCGGATCGCGCAGCACCAGGTCTTCACTGCCCTCGCCGCCGATGATGTCGCCGGCCGAATACAGGTCGATGCCCGTCACTTTCAATTTGGTGGCGCTGGCCTGCTGCACGTAGCGGCGGTGCCCTGCGCCGGCCAGGTGGGCGCCGCACACGCGCGCCTGCTCCCAGATGGGCGCGACCAGGCCAAACGTGGCGCGCCGGTGCTGCACGCATTCGCCCACGGCGTACACGCGCGGGTCGTAGCTTTGCAGGCAATCGTCAACGACGATGGCCCGTTCGCAGTGCAGACCGGCCGCTTGCGCCAGCGCGATGTTCGGGCGCACGCCGGCCGTCATCACCACCAGGTCGGCGGGGATGCTGCTGCCGTCCGCAAACTGCACGCCTTCCACGCGGGTGCTGCCGATGATGGCGGACGTTTGCGCGTGCATCAGGAAACGCAGGCCGCGCGCTTCCAGCGCCGTTTTCAGCAGCATCGATGCGGGTGCGTCCAGCTGCTGGTTCATCAAGGCGCCGCTCATGTGCACGACGGTGACATCCATGCCCTGGCGCTGCAAGCCGTTGGCCGCTTCCAGTCCCAGCAAGCCGCCGCCGATGACCACCGCGTGGCGGTGCGTGCGCGCCGCCTGCAGCATGGTGTCGACGTCGCTGATATCGCGAAAACCGATCACGCCGGGCAGTTCGTGGCCCGGCACGGGCACGATGAACGGCGTGGAACCGGTGGCCAGCAGCAGGCGGTCGTAGGCCACCGTGATACCCGACAACGATTGCACGGTACGCGCCTTGCGGTCGATGCGCACGACGGGGTCGCCCGCGTGCAGGGCGATGCCATGCTGCGCATACCAGTCGCGCGTGTGCAGCATGATGTCGTCCACCGACTTTTCGCCTGCCAGCACGGGAGACAGCAGGATGCGGTTGTAATTGCCGTGCGGTTCGGCGCCGAACACGGTGATGTCGTACAGGTCCGGCGCCAGTTTCAAGAGTTCCTCGACCGTGCGCATGCCGGCCATGCCGTTGCCGACGACGACCAGCGAGGGACGCGCAGTTGCCTTGACTGGCGGATTCACAGGGCCACCCACACCATGTCGGCAAACACGCGCGCCGGCCAGGCGGCAACCGAATGCTCGGGCGCTTCGATGCACTCGCCGCTGGCCAGGTCGAAGTGCTGCTTGTAGATCGGCGACGCCACCACGACGCGCTCGCCGATGCTGCCGACCAGGCCCCGCGACAGCACGGAAGCGCCCGCATTCGGGTCGATATTGTCGATGGCGTATACACGCGGCGCCGCATCGCCGACGCGGAACACGGCCACGTGGCGGCCACCCAGCAATGCGCATACGCCCGTGTCGGGCACGATATCGGCCAAGGGACAGATGGCCACCCAGTTGTCGGCAGTGGCGCCGGAAAGTTCATTCATCGCATTCATGGCTCACGCCTCCACGGCAAGGATGGGGATCACGGTGCTGCGGCGTTCCATCTCGGTGGCGGGCCGGATCTGGCCCCGCTCTTCGACGAACACCACGTTTTCATCGCTCTTCTCGCTGTTGACGAAATGGCGGAAGCGCTGGCGCACGGCGGGATTGGAAACGGCTTCCTTCCACTCGCAGGCGTAGGTGTCGACCACGTGCTGCATGTCCGCTTCCAGTTCGTGGGCGATGCCCAGGCTGTCGTCGATGATGACGCGCTTGAGGTAATCGAGGCCCCCTTCCAGATTGTCGCGCCACACGCTGGTGCGCTGCAGGCGGTCGGCCGTGCGCACGTAAAACATCAGGAAGCGGTCGACATAGCGCACCAGCGTGGCTTCATCGAGATCGGAGGCGATCAGTTCCGCATGGCGCGGCTTCATGCCGCCATTGCCGCACACGTACAGGTTCCAGCCCTTTTCCGTGGCGATCAAGCCAATGTCCTTGCCCTGCGCCTCGGCGCATTCGCGCGTGCAGCCGGAGACGCCGAACTTGATCTTGTGCGGCGTGCGCAAGCCCTTGTAGCGGTTTTCCAGCTGGATCGCAAAGCCCACGCTGTCGGCCACGCCATAGCGGCACCACGTGGAGCCGACGCACGATTTCACCGTGCGCAGCGACTTGCCGTAGGCGTGGCCCGACTCGAAACCGGCCGCGATCAGTTCTTCCCAGATGGCCGGCAATTGATCGACTCTTGCGCCGAACAGGTCGACCCGCTGGCCGCCCGTGATCTTCGTATAGAGACCATATTTTTTCGCCACCATGCCCACGGCGATCAAGCCATCGGCCGTCACTTCGCCGCCCGGCATGCGCGGCACCACCGAGTACGTGCCATCCTTCTGGATATTGCCGAGGAAGTAGTCATTGCTGTCTTGCAGGCTGGCGTGCACGGGAGAGAGCACGAAATCGTTCCAGCACGAGGCGAGGATATTCGCCGCCACGGGTTTGCACACGTCGCAACCGAGGCCCTGGCCATGCGCGCCCAGGAGTTCGCCGAAGCTGCGGATTTTGCCCACGCGGACCAGGTGGTGCAATTCCTGGCGCGAGTACGCAAAGTGTTCGCACACGTGGTTGTTCACCGTCAGGCCCTGCTTCTGCATTTCCGCCTTCATGATCTGCGTGACCAAAGGCACGCAGCCGCCGCACGCGGTGCCCGCCTTGGTGCAGCTTTTCAGGGCGGCTATGGTGGTGGCGCCCTCGGCGACGGCCGCGCACAGCGCGCCTTTCGACACATCGTTGCACGAGCAGATTTGCGCCGATTCGGGCAAGGCGTCCACGCCCAGGCCCACCTTTTGCTGGCCATCGGCCTGCGGCAGGATCAGGAATTCGGGGGATGCCGGCAGCTCGATCTTGTTGAGCATCATCTGCAGCAAGGTGCCGTACTCGCTGGCGTCGCCCACCATCACGCCGCCCAGCAGGTATTTGCCGCAATCGGAGACGACGATCTTCTTGTAGATCTGCTTGCGTTCATCCATGAACTGGTAGGAGCGGCTGCCCGGCGCATTGCCGTGCGGGTCGCCCAGGCTGGCCACGTCCACGCCCATCAGTTTGAGCTTGGTGCTCATGTCGGCGCCCTTGAACGAGGCTTCGCCCTCTTCCTGCAACAGGTGGCGCGCCGCGATGCGGGCCATTTCGTAGCCGGGCGCCACCAGGCCGAACACCAGGCCGCCCCACAGCGCACATTCGCCGATGGCATAGATGTCCGGATCGGAGGTGACGCAGCTGTCGTCGATGGCGATGCCGCCGCGCGGTCCCACGTCCAGGCCGCAGGCGCGCGCCACTTCATCGCGCGGACGGATGCCGGCCGAGAAGACGATCATGTCCGCTTCCAGATGGCTGCCGTCGGCGAACTGCATGCGGTGGGTGGCCGCTTCGCCGTCGACGATGGCCAGGGTGTTCTTTTGCGTGTGCACGGTCACGCCCAGTTCCTCGATCTTGCGGCGCAGGACGCGCGCGCCGCCCTCGTCGACTTGGACGGCCATCAGGCGCGGCGCGAATTCCACCACGTGGGTGTCCAGCTTCAAATCGCGCAAGGCTTTCGCGCATTCGAGGCCCAACAGTCCGCCGCCGATCACCACGCCCGTCTTTGACTTTCCGCCCCAGGCCAGCATGGCTTCCAGGTCTTCAATGGTGCGGTAGACGAAGCAGCCGTCGCGCTCCTTGCCCGGCAGCGGCGGCACGAATGGCGTCGAGCCGGTGGCGAACACCAGCTTGTCGTAGGCCAGCACTTCGCCCGTGCTGGCCGTGACGGTTTTCGCCGCGCGGTCGATCGAGACGGCGCGCGCATTGAGTTTCAGGACAACGTTGCCCTTGTCGAAAAAGCCGGGCGCCACCAGAGACAGGTCGTCGGCCGATTTGCCACTGAAAAATTCGGACAGGTGCACCCTGTCGTAGGCGGGGCGCGGCTCTTCGCACAAGACCGTCACTGACAGGTGCGGCGCGTTTTCCAATGCCAGGCGTTCAAGGAATTTATGCCCGACCATGCCATGGCCAAGGACGACGATGTTCAAAGGGTGAGTCATTACTGTCTCCTCAGGCCGCGGCCATGTTCGGTTCGGCCGCTTCTCGGGTAAAACGCACGGCGATGGCGCACAGGGCCGAGATCACCACCAGCGCGCTCAGGATGATCAGAGTCTGGCGGATGTCGCCCGTGCCCTTCATCAGGAATCCTGCCGCCACGGCGCCCACGTTGCCGCCGGCGCCGATGATGCCGGCCACGCCGCCCAGTGCCTTGCTGTCGATGAAAGGCACCAGCGCGTAGGTCGCGCCGCACGCCATGTGGGTGAACAGGCCGAAGACCAGCATGGCGATGACGGCCCAGGTGACGCTGTCGACCTTGGCAAACCACAGCAGGCCAACGCCTTCGCCGATCATCAGCATGAACAGCAGGGTCACGCGGCTGTTCAGGTTGCCGCGCAAGGCCAGCTTGTCGGACATCCAGCCACCCAGGGCGCGGGCAGACAGGGCCAGCAAGCCGAAGCTGCCGGCGGCCAGGCCCGCCGATTTCAAGGACAGGCCAAAATGGTCGACGTAGTACACGGCAGCGATGTTGTGAATGAAAATCTCGATGCCGAAGCAGGCGCCGTAGGTGACGAACAGCAGCCACACGCGGTAGTTGGAGCTGGCCGCCTTGAAGCTCTCCCAGCCACCCTTCTTGCCACCTTCGATGGCCACGCCGGCGGCGCGCAAGTCCGAGTAATTGCCTTCAGGGCAATCCTGCGTATAGCGCCAGTAGAGAACGGCCATCACCAGCATCAGCACGCCCGGCACCAGCAGGGCCACGCGCCAGCCCAGCGATTCGGACACGCCCAGCATGACTACGGCACCGAGCAGCAGTGGCATCAGCGCCTGCGCTGCGCCGCCGCCCGCATTGCCCCAGCCGGCGGCGGCGGCATTCGCCGTCCCCACGACGCGGGGAGCGAACATCACGGAGGTGTGATATTGCGTGATGACAAAACTGGCACCGACAGCGCCGATGCCCAGGCGGAAGAACAGAAAGCTTTCATAGCTTTGCGAAGCGGCCACGCCCAGCACGGGAATGGCGCCCAGCAGCAGCAAGCCCGTGTAGGTCTTGCGCGGGCCGTAGCGGTCACACAATGGCCCGACGATCAGGCGCACGAGGATGGTGATGGCGACGGCCGCGATATTGATGTTGGCCACTTGCGCCAAGGAAAGGCCGAACTCGCCCTTGATGACAGGCATCAGGGGAGCGCAGGCGAACCAGGCGAAGAAACACACGAAAAATGCCATCCACGTCAGGTGAAATGCGCGCATGGGCGGCGTGGCGAGGGAGAAGAGCGCGATGCTCGTTGCTTTTTGGCTGGCCATATAGGTTCCCGAAATATCCCGTTGATAAAACAAAACGGCGCCCGCCCCCGCCGATGAAAAATCAGCCTGGGCGGACGCCGTTGTCCATGTGGTCCGTCGTTGGACCGTTGTGCGTTTATTCAGGGGATCGCCGTTGATCCGTACCTTCTGTTTAGCAAGCGCCGTGCCAGCTTGCCGCACGGGCAAACGCCCTTATCGATACGAGGTTTGCGCCAGATCATGGCCAATCGCGGTGCAAGCACGCCACTTACTGGTGCATGCGGGAACCAGCAAGTGGCAACTCTTGTCTAACTACCATCTGAAGCAGTAGCGGGAGGCCACGATGGTCAAGACACTGCGGCGTCGCTGGCGGCCACCCTGGCCGCCATGGCTGGCATGTGCGTGCGCCGGGCTGCAGCTCATTGCGTGGAGCAATACCGCCGCCGCGCAAGAACCGAAGGAACACAGCGAGCTCGATGCCACCGTCGTCGCGCCCTTTCACGCCGCGGCCGGTGCACGGACGACGCAGTCACGCACATTTATCGTGCGGCTCACCTATCCCGATGAAGGCCGCCCCCATGCCGTGCGCTGGACATTGACCTTGTCCGGCCCCGGCCCGCAAGGCACCGTGCTGCGGCGCTGGTCGGGCACGGAACCGGTGGGGGCCAACGGCAAGAGCGTGAACCTGCCCTGGGATGGCCGCGCCGACGCCGATGCGCGCGAACGGCGCGTGCTGGCACAGGACGGCTTGTATCAGTTACGCCTGCTTGCGGTGGCGGACGCGGGCACGCCGCATGAAGCGCAGGTGGAACAGCAGTGGCACATCCAGGTGCAGCGCGGTGCAAGCACGGCGCCCAGGGTGAGCGCCTTCCAGGCCGGCCTGCAGCAACTGCCCGGCCTGGAAGGCCAGCCCGGCTACCGCATCGTCTACGCCAACCTGCACAGCCAGACGCGCCACAGCGATGGCGGCGCGGCGCTCGACGCCTGCCATGGCGCGCAAGACCCGCAAACGGCGCCCTACGGCCCCATCGATGCCTACAAGTATGCGCAAGACCACGGGCTCGACGCCCTGCTGACGTCCGAGCACAACCACATGTACGACGGCTCGGACGGCACCAACGCCGCTGCCACCCCTGCTGAAGCGATAGCCCTGTACCAGACGGGCCTGGCCGAAGCGGCCGCGTATTCGGCCGCCCACCCGGGCTTCCTGGCCCTGTACGGCATGGAATGGGGCGTCATCAACAAGGGCGGCCACCTGAACATTTTTAACGGCGAGCAGTTGCTGGGCTGGGAAAAAAATGCCCAGGGCGAGCTGGTGGCCGATATCGAGACGCCGAAGGGCGATTACGCGGGGCTGTACAGCTTGATGCGCGAAAGGGGCTGGATCGGCCAATTCAACCATCCCGCCTATGCAGGCCAGTTTCTCGTCAACGGCCAGCCGCTGGGCTACACGCCGGACGGCGACGCGGCCATGGTGCTGTGCGAAGTCATGAACACGTCCGCGTTTTCCACGAACGACGAGGAAACGGAAACGCGGCGCAGCAATTACGAGGCGGCCTGCAACCGGGCCCTGGCGGCGGGCTACCACGTGGCCTTCAGCAGCAACCAGGACAACCACTGCGCCAACTGGGGCGCCTCGTACGGCAACCGCACGGCCGTGCTGGTGACGAACAAGGCTGCCGATACATCATTGTCGCGCGACAGCTTGCTCGAAGCGCTGCGCGCGCGCCGCGTGTTTGCCACCATGGACAAGCACGCACAGCTGCTGTTCACGGCCAACGGCAGGTTAATGGGCGAGCGCTTCGACAACCGCGGCCCCTTGCACCTGGCCACCAGCTTCAGCAACAGCGCGGGGCGGCAGGCGGCGGCCGTCGCCATCTTCCACGGCGTGCCGGGCGGCAACGGTTCCGTCACGCCCATCTCGGACCAGGCCGAGCTCATCGTCACGCCCGCGCCCGGCCCCCATTTCTATTACGCGCGCCTGACGCAGGACGACGGCAACATCGTCTGGTCGGCGCCCTTGTGGGTCAATCAACTGCCGTGACGGCGACTGGGCGGGCGGAATGCCGGGCCATCAATTCGACCACCCAGTCGATAAAGACGCGCAGTTTCTTGCTGACATGGCGGTTCGGTGGATAGGCGAGATAGAGCGGCATGGGATCGACCGTCCATGCTTCGAACAGCGGCAGCAGCTCGCCCCTGGCCACGTGCGGCCGCGCCATGTAATCGGGCAGCCACAGCACGCCCAGCCCCGCTACCCCGGCCGCCAGGTAGGCGTTGCCGTCGTCGATCGACAGCACGTACTGGCCATGGATCTTGACGCTCTGGCCCTCGCGGTGCATCACATACGGAAAGCCGTTGCCGCTGCTGGCCCAGCGAAAGCGCACGATGCGGTGCGCGCTGTCCTGCAAGTCCAGCGGATGCAAGGGCGTACCCACCCCTTGCAGGTAGGCCGGCGCCGCATACACGCCCAATGGCAGGTCGGCGAGCTTGCGCGCCATCAGCGACTGGTCGGTGATGTCACCGCCGCGTATCACGCAATCGACATTGTCGGCGATCACGTCGACCATGCGGTCGCTGGCGCCCATGTCGAGCACGATATCGGGATACAGCGCATGAAACGTGGGCAGCGCCGGCACCAGCAGCAAAGCGGCAAGCGGACTGGGCACGTCCACCCGCAACTGGCCCCGCGGCAAGGCGGCGGCATGCGGCAAGCTCGTTTCGATTTCTTCCAGTGTATCGAGCACCTGCACGATGCGCTCGTAATAGGCCGCGCCATCGGCCGTCACATTGACCTTGCGCGTGGTGCGGTTCAGCAGTTTCAGGCGCAGGCGCGTTTCGAGCTGCTGCACCAGTTGCGTCACCGTGGTGCGGCTCATGTGCAAGGTCGCGGCCGCCCGCGTAAAACTGCCCGTCTCGACCACCCGCACGAACGCCTTCATCGCATCAAACCTGTCCATCCACGCCTCCGCCATTCGATTGTTTGGATTATACAAATAGTCCAGTCCGATCTGGCCGCTTTATCCGCAGGTTGGTAGCAGATAAAGTGTTCTCCAGGCAGCAACTTCGCTGCATCAACAAAGGAAAGCTGATGAAACGCGACGTCGTATTCCCTCCGGGCCGCCAGGCCCTGTATGAACAGAACCGCTATTCCCCTGCCGTCCGTGCCAACGGCCTGCTGTTTGTGTCGGGGCAGGTCGGCAGCCGCGAAGACGGCACGCCCGAACCCGGGCTCGAAGCCCAGGTCCGGCGCGCCTTCGACAACCTGAACGCCATCTTGCAAGCCGCCGGCTGTACCTTCGACGATGTGCAGGACGTAACCATCTTTATCGTCGATCCACAATCGCACTTCCAGCGCATCTGGGATATCGTGCAGGCAGAGTATTGGGGCCAGGCGCCGCACCCGACGGTCACGGCCGTTGGCGTGACGTGGCTGTATGGTTTCCAGTTCGAAATCAAGGTGGTGGCCAAGCTGCCGGGCTAGGATACGGCGTCCGGAAGCGTGCAGGAAAATGGCAGCAGGCTTTCCCTCGCACGATTGCCCGCCGCAAGGTGCGTTGACACTGATCTATGGCAACATTGCGCAACCGACGCATGCCAGGAAACGGAATGAAACCAAAAGCGCTGATCATCGCCAATATTGAAGCGTACTTGCTGGAACCGCTGAGCGCAGCGGGCTTCAAGTTCTCGCCTAGCCAGCTGACTTTCAAGCGCACGCAGAACGAATTTCTCCAGGCCATCCATTTCCAGGTCAACCGCCATAACGAAGAGGATGTCTGCGTGGCATTCTGGAGCCACTATCAAGTCTCGTCCAGATCCTATGCTACATGGCACACGGCGCGCTACGGCCGTGAACCTGTCAACAATATCGTTGGCGGCGTGGCGGACTGGAATATCAGAAGCTGGCAATTCCCTGTCATCGATGGCAAGGAAGTCAAAGAACACCAGCTCGTCGATCCGTCCCATCGGGCAACGGTCATGGCCTGCCTGAGGGACAATCTGCTGGAGTTGGCCGTTCCCTGGTTTGAGCGCCTTTCCAATTGGGAAAATGCAGCCCTGGCTCTCGTCGAAGCGCAAGAATCGCATGCCAAGGCCTGCGATTTTTATCTGATGGCGGGCAAGCAGGAAAGAGCCCTGTGGGCACTGAACGAGGGCCTTGCCTATTGGCAGAAAAATCCCGCAGCCTCTTTTCCGGAGGAAAAAGAAGAGATCGCTTTGCGGATGGAGAAATACGCCTATGCTTGACATCACTTGCCCCTACGATGGCGACTGCGGACGCCACTTCGACAGCAGCGCAATGGATGCCTCGGATGGCGCGTTCTTGAAAACGGCCATCGGCAAAAGTATGACCTTCATGTTCCTGCACTGCCCCGCATGTGCAAGGATGTTCCAGTTTAATCCAGTCGCCTGGACAGCGCAGGCGTGCGAAGCCGTCGCGCCCAAGGCCGCCCGGCCAGCGAAGAAAAGCGGCAAGCAGCTGGAAAAATTGCTGACCAGGGAAAAAGTGGCCCTGCCCCAGGCCTATCTCGCTCACCTCCGCAGCGCAAAGCCACGTCCCGACATGGCGATTTTCACCGATGAAGCCCCCTTCACGCTGTACAGCCTGGACGCGCTGTGCAAAGACGTCGAGGTGGATGGAACAAGCTATCTGGCAGTCAGGCAACTGGCTGGCTTTGCGCAGGCGCTGGCACAAGCGGCGGGAACGGGGTCGAAGCAGGCTGCACCGTTCAGTCCTGCCGAGCTGGCGGAGTGCCTGGCCATCGGCGAGGAAAACACGCGCATCCTGTTCATCGACAGCCGCGACAACGATGCCTTATGGATTTATCACTGCGACGGCGGCGATGTCGAAAAGACGGGGCTCACCGTGACCTCGCTGATGGGGCCTGGCGCCCCCTGAAGAGCCAACACGCCGCAGATTCTACGGCCCCGCTCTTTTCCAGCAAACAATATTGGAAAAATAATTATTTTTTAAGCAGCCGTCCATAGACACTGGTTCCCCACAGCAATCCATGGCACCATGGCTGCGCCGTTTTGCCTGCAACGCGGCCTCCATCGGACCAACCAGGAACCCTCTATGTCGTCATATCGCATTCTCGCCGGCAGCATGCTGCTCGGCCTGGCCACCGCGGGCATCGCCCATGCGCAAGCCCCCGCCCCTGCCGCCGCCAACACCGATCCCCATTTGTGGCTGGAAGAAGTCCTCGGCGACAAGCCGCTGGCCTGGGTCAAGCAGCACAATGACGTCACCACCAGGGAACTGGAAGCCCAGCCCGGCTTCCCCGTCCTGCAGGCGCGCCTGAAAACCATCCTCAACTCGAAGGAACGCATTCCCTACGTGAGCAAGGAAGGCGAGTTTTACTACAACTTCTGGCGCGACGCCCAGCACGTGCGCGGCATCTGGCGCCGCACTACCCTGGCGCAATACCAACTGGCCGAACCCGTCTGGGAAACCGTGATCGACCTCGACCAGCTGGCCGCCGGCGAGAGTGAAAACTGGGTCTGGGGCGGCGCCTCCTGCCTGTATCCGAAGGGTGAACGCTGCCTCATTTCCCTGTCACGCGGCGGCGGCGACGCCAAGGTGGTGCGCGAATACGACGTGGCCAAGCGCGCCTTCGTCGAAGGCGGCTTCACCCTGCCCGAAGCGAAGGGCAGCGCCAGCTGGATCGACCAGGATACCCTGTTCGTCTCCACCGATTTCGGCCCCGGCTCGATGACCAGCTCGGGCTACCCGCGCATCATCAAGCAGTGGCAGCGCGGCACGCCGCTGGCGCAGGCGCAAACCTTGTACGAAGCCAAGCCCGACGACCTGAGCGCCGGCGCCTACAAGGATTTCACGCCCGGCCATGAACACCAGTTCATCGAGCGGCAGATCGATTTTTACAGCGGCGAGATGTTCCTGCGCGACGGCGCCGAGTTGAAGAAAGTACCGAAGCCGGACGACGCTACGGCCTTCACCGTGCGCGACCAACTGGTCATCACCTTGCGCTCGGACTGGAAAGTCAACGGCAAGACCTACCTGCAAGGCTCCTTGCTGGCCACCGACTTCAAGGCCTTCATGCAGGGCAAGCAAGACCTGGAAGTGCTTTACGCCCCCACGGCCACGTCGTCGCTGGACAATGTCACGGCAACCAAGTCCGCCATCCTCGTCACCACGCTGGACAAGGTCAAGAACCGCCTGACGGAACTGCGCCACGTGAACGGCAAGTGGCAGCGCCGCGCCGTCGATGCGCCGAAGCTGGGCACCCTGGCCGTCAGCGCGCTCGATTCCGTCGACTCGGACCAGTACTTCCTGACGGTGACCGACTTCCTTAACCCGACCACCCTGTACCTGGCCACGGCGCAAAGCGACAAGCGCACGAAAATCAAGTCGCTGCCCGCCTACTACGACGCCACACCGTACAAAGTGGAGCAGTTCGAATCGACGTCGAAAGATGGCACCAAGGTGCCGTATTTCGCCATCATGGGCAAGCAGACAAAGTTCGACGGCAGCAACCCCACCGTGCTGTATGGCTATGGCGGCTTTGAAGTGTCGCTGAAACCCAGCTACAGCGGTACCACCGGCGTCGCGTGGCTGGAGAAAGGCGGCGTGTATGTGCTGGCAAATATCCGCGGCGGCGGCGAGTTCGGTCCCCGATGGCACCAGGCGGCGCTGAAGGAAAACCGCCAGCGCGCGTATGACGATTTCATCTCCGTGGCGCAGGACCTGATCAAGCGTAAGATCACCAGCCCGCGCCACCTGGGCATCATGGGCGGCAGCAATGGCGGCCTGCTGACGGGCGCCGTGCTGGTGCAGCGCCCCGATTTGTTCAACGCCGTCGTCAGCCAGGTGCCGCTGCTCGACATGCGCCGCTATAACAAGATGCTGGCGGGCGCCTCGTGGATGGGAGAGTATGGCGACCCGGACGTGCCGGAACAATGGGCGTACATCAGCAAGTACTCGCCGTACCAGAACGTCTTCAAGGACAAGAAATATCCGCGCGTGCTGTTTACCACCTCGACGCGCGACGACCGGGTCCACCCCGGCCATGCGCGCAAGATGGTGGCAAAGATGGAAGAGCAAGGCCACGACGTGCTGTACTGGGAAAACACGGAAGGCGGCCATGCGGGCGCCGCCAACAACGACCAGCAGGCGCTGATGTGGGCGCTGACCTACACCTTCCTGTGGGAGCAGCTGAAGTAAAGTGGTGGTGTCGGATTACGCGCTCACGCGCCTCGGCGGCCCCGCTAATCCGACCTACCCAACCTGCCCGGCCTACCCGGCTACTTGGCCTGTGCGCTGGGGCGTTCCGCGATGCGGTCGCGGTAGGCCTGCAAGTTCTGCAACCCTTCCGCGCCGGGCCGGTACTTCATCAGGCCGCGCACGAATTCCAGCGCGCAGAAGGCCGTGATGTCGGCAATCGTGAAGCGGTCGCCGGCGATGTATGGCTGGTGGGCCAGCACCTGGTCCAGCCATTGCGCCGTCTCGCGCAGCTTGCCCGCCTGCGCCGTGGCGAAGTCGGGAAACTGCGGATTTTCCAGCGCCACCAGGGCCGGATGGCCGTGGCGCACCCAGTTGGCGGCGGCGCTGAACAAATGCAGTTCCACGCGGCGGTCGGCCATCTCGATAAACGCGCGCTCCTCGTACCCCTCGCCCATCAGGTTCGGCTGCGGCTGCAAGCCTTCCAGGTAAGTGCAGATGGCGCGCGTCTCGGTCAGCACGCGCCCATCGTCCAGCTCCAGCACGGGCACGCGGCCCAGCGGGTTTTTCGCCAGGAAGGCGGGATCGCGGTGATGGCCCGCCATCAGGTCGAGCGCCACTTCCTCGATGCCGGTGATGCCCTTCTCGGCGATGAACATGGTGACGCGGCGTGGATTGGGCGTGCGGGGGCTGATAATCAGTTTCATGTGCTTGGGTCTCGTCTCGTTATGGGGGGACAATCCGCTGCGGGGCTGGCCTGCGGCAGTACGGTCACGCGTCCATCATACCAGCGCACCGTCATGGTGCGGCGCCCCTGGCGCGTTGACTTTGCCCCGGTTTCGCCTTAGATTGCTGTAGGGGAACGCTGGCCGCCAGTTCCAGCATGTCCCCCACACGTCATCAACGCCCGCAGCCTATCCGGCTGGCGGGCGTTTTATCCATGAAACTAGGGCATACCATGCATCGCACACCGACTCCGCGCTTCCGCCGCAGCCAACTGGCCGCCGCCGTCCTGGCACTGGCTTCCATCACGGCCGCCCATGCGGGCCACGCAGCTCCCGCCGCAGCACCCAAATACGCCTCGGCCAGCCACGCCATTGGCACCACCACGCAGCTGCCGCGCGGCGTCACGCCCTTGCACTACATCCTGTCGATCACGCCGGACGCCGCCGCCTCCACCTTCAAGGGCACAGCCGCCATCAAGGTGGCCGTCGACAAGCCAACGGCGAGCATCACCTTCAACGCCTTGAACCTGACGTTTGCGGCCGCCGCCATCGAAGGCCCGGGCGGCAGCAAGCAGGTGACGCGCAAGATCGATTTCGACGCGGACAAGCAGACGGCCACCGTGCATTTTGCCCAGCCGCTGGCCAAGGGCGAGTACCTGCTGCGCATCGACTACAGCGGCAAGATCGGCACGCAGGCCACGGGCCTGTTTTCGCTCGATTACGACACGCCGCAAGGGCGCCAGCGCGCGCTGTACACGCAGTTCGAAAATTCGGATGCGCGCAGCATGCTGCCGTCGTGGGATGAGCCGGACTACAAGGCCACCTTCGCGCTGGACGTGGTCGTGCCGAGCAGCCAGATGGCCGTCGGTAACATGCCGATCGTCCGCAGCGAGGAACTGGGCAATGGCATGAAGCATGTGTATTTCGCCACCACGCCGCGCATGTCGACGTATCTGCTGTTCTTCGGCCTGGGCGACTTCGAACGGGCCACGGCCATGAGCGAGGGCACGGAAATAGGCGTCATCACGAAGCGGGGCGCGCTGGCGCAAAGCCGCTTCGCGCTCGACGAGTCGGCCGCCCTGCTGCGCGAATACAACGATTATTTCGGCGTGCGCTACCCGCTGCCCAAGCTCGACAACATTGCCGCGCCGGGCCGCAGCCAGTTCTTTGGCGCCATGGAAAACTGGGGCGCCGTGTTCACTTTTGAATATGGCCTGCTGCTCGACCCGGCCATCTCGACGCAGGCCGACAAGGAAAACATCTACACCACGCTGTCGCATGAAATGGCGCACCAGTGGTTCGGCGACCTGGTCACCATGCGCTGGTGGGACGACCTGTGGCTCAACGAAGGTTTCGCCTCGTGGATGGAAGGCCGCACCACGGAGCGTTTGCATCCGGAATGGAACACGGCCCTGTCCAGCGTCGGCGGACGCGAGTCGGCCATGAGTCAGGATGCGCTGCGCACCACGCACCCTGTGGTGCAGCGCATCGCCACCGTGGAACAGGCCAGCCAGGCGTTCGACGGCATCACCTATCAAAAAGGCGAAGCGGTGATCCGCATGCTCGAAGCGTATGTGGGCGCCGATACGTGGCGCACGGCCGTGCGCAACTACATGCGCAAGCATGCGTATGGCAATACCGTGTCCGACGACCTGTGGCGCGAAGTCGATGCGGCCGCCGGCAAGCCTGTCAGCGCCATCGCCCATGATTTCACCCTGCAGCCGGGCGTGCCGATGATCACGGTGAGCGACGCCGTGTGCAGAAACGGCAATACGCGCGTGCGCCTGACGCAGACGGAATTTTCCAAGGACCAACCAAATAAAAAACCGCTGTCGTGGAGAGTGCCGGTGATCGCCTCGACGGTCGGCAACGGCAAGCTGGCCACGGTGCTGGTGAAGAATGGCAAGGCGACCCTGAACGTGCCCGGCTGCGGCGCCCTGCTCGTGAACGCGGGCCAGAGCGGCTACTACCGCACCGTGTACGCGCCGGCCAACACGCGCGCGCTGGCGGGCAGCTTTGCGCGCCTGGCGCCGATCGACCAACTGGGCTTGCTGGCGGACAGCCAGTCGCTGGGCCTGGCCGGTGCGCAAAACCTGGCCGATTTCCTGGAACTGGTGCAAGCGACGCCGCTGTCGGCCGATCCGCAGGTGCTGGGCAAGGTGGCCAGCTCACTGGGCAGCCTGTACGAACAGTATGCGGGTGATGCCGTTCGCCAGCAGGCTTTCGGCCGCTTCGCCATGGCGCGCCTGGCGCCGATGATGACGCAGACGGGCTGGGAAGCGCGCGCGGGCGAGGCGTCGAGCGTGGCAACCCTGCGCGGCCGCCTGATCGCCATCCTCGGCGACATGGGCGAACCGGGCGTGATCGCGGAAGCGCGCCGCCGTTACGCGGCCAGCGAACAGGCCGGTGAGCAAAATGCGGCCGCCATGCCCGCGCCGCTGCGCCGTACCATCCTGGGCGTGGTGGCGCAGCATGCGGACGCCGCCACCTGGGAGCAGCTGCACGCCAAAGCGCAGCAGGAAAAGACGCCGCTGGTCAAGAATCAGCTGTACGACTTGCTGGCCTCGAGCGACGATCCCGCACTGGCGCAGCGCGCATTGGCGCTGGCACTGACGGATGAACCGGGCGTGACGAACAGCCCGGCCATGATCTCGCGCGTGTCGCGCTCGCATCCGGAACTGGCCTTCGACTTCGCGCTGGCGCACCTGGAGCAAGTCAATGCGCGCATCGACGCCAGCTCGCGCAGCCGCTATTTCCCGCGCCTGGCCGCCGGTTCGGCGCAGCCGGACATGATCGCCAAGCTGGAAGCGTACGCGCAAGCGAACCTGCCGGCCAGCGCGCGCGGCGACGCCGACAGCTCCGTGGCCGGCATCAAGTACCGCATCAAGGTACGCGCCGAGCGCCTGCCGGCCGTCGATGCGTGGCTGGCGAAACAGGCGGGTTAAGAGGTTTCCCGGCGCTGCGGCGCCGGAACTGATGAAAACGCAGGCAAAAAAAACCGGCTTCGCAAAGTGCGGTAGCCGGTTGAAACGCTGTTTCAGAGCGCAGGGATAAAACGGGAAAACACATGAAAAAGTGGAAATCGTGCCGGTCATTGAGGTGTCCGGCAACCTTGCGCTCGGGGTTTCCGTGCGCCATGTATCCACTATGCCAGCCCTTCGTTGAAACAGGCTTAGGACTTCATTAAATCCCCGCCCGTTTCCCGTATTTCCCCTGCCCCGCCCTGCAATCATTACTATAAAACAAGTTTAACGTATCTGGTGCCGATGGTTGAGCTCACCGGCTAAGCTGTTGAGTCATGCCTGCATCCTATCGCTCCCGGAGCGTAGTGATCTGCGCATCGCATGCTGTGTGCCAACAAAAGCATCATAACAGTGTCATATGACCGCCATATGACCTAGCTCTAACATTGCACGCGCACCTCCGCGCGGATCGCGTACTATTCCCCCATCGCCCATCGCCCTTGTTCCATCTATTCCATCTGCCCCATGCCCAGCCAGAATCTTCGCACCGTTTTCCTGCTTGCCTGCGCCTTGCTGGCGTCCTGCACACCCCTGCCGCCCGCGCCTGCCCCGGCTTCCGCGCCAGCTACCCCTGCCGCGATGCCCGCGCCCGCGTGGCAGCGGCAGGGCGTGCAGCTGCTGCACATCGCGCCCGACGAATCCCTGCTGACCATCACCGTGCGGCGCGGCGGTGCGCTGGCGCGGCTCGGGCATGACCACGTGGTGGCCAGCCGCAGCCTGCAGGGCGTCGTGGCGCCCGCGCTGGGGCGCGCGCAGTTCCGCTTCCGGCTCGACGAAATGAGCGTGGATGAAGAAAGCCTGCGCCAGGCGGCCGGTTTGACGACAACGCCGTCGGCCGACGCCATCGCCGGCACGCGCCACAATATGCTGGTGCGCGTGCTCGAGGCGGAACGCTATCCGTGGGTCAGCATCGCCGCGCGCCGCATGGGCAACAAGGAAGTGTTTGATGCCGACATCACGCTGCATGGCGTGACGCGCACGGTGCAGCTGCCGGTGCGCATCGAGCAAGCGGCCGATGGACGCCGCCTGCAGGCCAGCGGCAGCCTGCTGCTGAAACAGAGCGACTTCGGCATCGTGCCGTTCGCCGTCCTGGGCGGCGCCATGGCCGTGCAGGATCAGATGGAACTGGCGTTCCGCATTACCGCCCGGCAAGACGTCAGCGGGCCAGGATCAATCGCAAGCCCAGGCCGATGAAGATGGTGCCGGCCACCCGGTCCAGCCACAGGCCGGCGCGCGGGCGGCGGTTCAGCCACAGGCCGACGGCGCCGGAAAAATAGCCGAGCAGGCCGAACAGCACGCACGCCTGCGCCGTGAAGACCAGGCCCAGCTGCGCCGTCTGCCAGCTGGCGTTGCCCTGGCCCGCGACGATGAACTGCGGCAGGAACGACAGGAAAAACAGCACGACTTTCGGATTGATACTGTTGGCAAACAGTCCCTTGCCGAACAGGCGCAGCAAGGATTCGTCGGGCAAGGCCGCCGCGCCATCGACTCTGGCGCCGCCACGGCTGCGCAAGGCGCCGATGCCCAGCCACACGAGATACAGCCCGCCGGCCACTTTGAGCGCCGTAAATGCCATGGGCGAGGCGGCCAGCAGGGCCGACACGCCGATGGTCGCCAGCACCGTGTGCGTGAGGCAGCCAAGGGCGCAACCGAGGCCGAACGCCATGCCCTGGCGGCGTCCACGCGACATGCCCACGCCCAGCACCATCAGGTTGTCGGGGCCGGGGCTGGCGGTGATCAAGACGGCGGCGGCCAGGAAGGCCAGGAACTGGTCGGGACTGAGCATGAATATCTCGCGGGCAAAGGCGCCATGATACCGGAGCGGGCGCCAGGCGGACAGGACATGAAATTGCCCGTGTGTCACCGAGAGTCGATTAAAATGGGCACTCCAATGCAAACGGCGTTGCCGCCATTTCCGCGCGACCATCACCAAGCCCATCGATGCCAGCA
>NZ_LRIB01000023.1:0-265802 GCF_001758715.1 Janthinobacterium sp. HH104
ACTCTCGACCTCAACCTTGGCAAGGTTGCGCTCTACCAACTGAGCTACTCCCGCAGTGGACAACATTGTATCAGAAGCTCTACTACATCGCCAGTACTACTTTTTACTGCATTCGCTGTTTTTACCTATGACACGATCCAGAAAACTGGAGCGGGAGAAGAGTCTCGAACTCTCGACCTCAACCTTGGCAAGGTTGCGCTCTACCAACTGAGCTACTCCCGCGTCATCAACAACAGGCCAGCATTATAGAGGGATTACAGGGGCTGTCAACGGGCAATATCTGGTGTTTTACAAAATATTCCGCAGAAAGTAGCCAATACCGTCTTAAGGTCCTCCGAATAGCGTAGCGAGCAAGCGCAATATCGTGTTGAGTAGCGGAGCTGTACGAAGGTACAGCGAGCAACGGAGACGCGAGAGTGCGCTGCGCAGTAGCTAGGCGGAGCGGCCTTAATGCAGGCTACCGGCCTTTTCCTTGATGAGCGGCCATGCCAGGCGCAAGTAATAGAACATCGACCACACCGTCAACACGCAGGCGATCCACAGCAGCTTTTCGCCCCACACATGGGTGTCGATCGCGCCAAAGATCACTTCGTGGTACAGCAGCAAGGGAATGGCCGTCATTTGCGCGGCCGTCTTGATCTTGCCGATCGAGCTGACGGCCACCGATTTCGATGCGCCGATCTGCGCCATCCATTCGCGCAGCGCGGAAATCGTGATTTCGCGGCCGATGATGATGAAGGCCAGCACGGCATTGACACGGTCCAGTTGCACCAGCACCAGCAAGGCGCCCGCCACCATCAGCTTGTCGGCGACCGGGTCGAGGAAGGCGCCGAAGGCCGACGTCTGGTTCCAGCGCCGCGCGAGGAAACCATCGAACCAGTCGGTCACGGCCGCAACGATAAAGACCAGGGTGGCAACCAGGTTCTGGTCGCCATGCAGCAGCATCGACGGCGGCAGGTAAAAAACGCCGACGACAAGCGGAATCAGGGCCACGCGCAGCCAGGTCAGAAGGATGGGAATATTAAAAGGCATAAGAGAGCAATCGGCCGACGGGTAAATTGAATATGAAGAAAGTATGAAGAAAGCGCCACTAGTCTACATGGCCCAGGGGTATTAGCCTAGTCCGCTTGCCGCAACACCGGACCAGGCCATTGATCCATCAATGTAATTGCTTGTAGATCTCTTCCGCGAGTTGCGTGGAAATCCCCTCCACTGACATCAGGTCCTCGACGCTGGCGTCGACCACGCCGCGCAAGCCGCCAAAGCGCGACAGCAGTTTCTGGCGGCGCTTGGCGCCGATGCCTTCGATCTCTTCCAGGCGCGAGGTCTGGCGCGTCTTCGCCCGCTTGGCGCGCATGCCGGTAATGGCAAAGCGGTGCGCCTCGTCGCGGATCTGCGCGATCAGCATCAGGGCCGCCGATTCCTTGCCCAGTTCCTGCGCCGCGCGGCCATCGACGAACAGCAGGGTTTCCAGGCCCACCTTGCGCCCCTCGCCCTTGGCCACGCCGACAATCAAGCTGATATCGAGTCCCAGCTCGGCAAACACCTGGCGCGCCATCTCGATCTGTCCCTTGCCGCCGTCGATCAAGACCACGTCGGGCATGACGCCGTCGCCATTCGCCACCTTTTCATAACGGCGCATGAGGACCTGGCGCATGGCCGCGTAATCGTCGCCGGGCGTGATGTCGTTGATGTTGTAGCGCCGGTACTCGCCGTTCTGCATGGCGTGGTGATGGAACACGACGCACGAGGCCTGCGTCGCCTCGCCCTGCGTGTGGCTGATGTCGAAGCACTCGACACGCAGGCTGTCGAGATCTTCTGTTTCCAGGCGCAGTGCTTCGGCCAGCGCGCGCGTGCGCGACTGCTGCGAACCCTGCTCGGACAACAAGCGCGCCAGCGAAATCTCGGCGCCCTTCTGCGCCATCTCCAGCCATTGGCGGCGCTGTCCCTGCGGCTGGAAAATCAGGTTGATGCGGTGGCCACACTGCTCCATCAGCGCCACCATCAGGGCCGGCTGGTCGAATTCAATATTCAGGATCAGGGTGCCGGGAATGAATTTTTCCGTGTAGTGCTGGGCCAGGAAGGCGGCCAGCACTTCCACCTCGATGGCTTCCTCGGCAATCGCCGCCGCATCGCTGAGCTGGCTGGGGAAATACGCACGGTCGCCCAGGTGGCGCCCACCGCGCACCATGGCCAGGTTGACGCAGGCGCGCCCGCCCTGCACCAGCACGGCGATGATGTCGACGTCGGCGTCGCCCGTCGTTTCCATGCTTTGCTGGTGCAGCACGCGCGACAGCGAAGCGATCTGGTTGCGCACCACCACGGCCTGCTCGAATTTCAGCTCGGCGGCAAACGCATGCATCTTCTTTTCCAGGTCGGCCAGCACTTCGCTCTGGCGTCCGCGCAGGAAGCGCGCCGCGTTTTCCACGTCGTTCTTGTAGTCTTCCTTGCTGATCAGGTCCACGCACGGCGCGCTGCAGCGGCCGATCTGGTGCAGCAGGCAGGGCCGCGTGCGGTTCGCGTAGACGCTGTCCTCGCAGGTGCGGATCAGGAACACCTTTTGCAGGATCTGCATCGATTCCTTGACGGCCCAGGAACTGGGGAACGGCCCGAAATACTGGTTTTTCTTGTCCACGGCGCCCCGGTAATACACCATGCGCGGCGCATCGCCATTCGTGATTTTCAAATACGGATACGACTTGTCGTCGCGGAACAGGATGTTGTAGCGCGGCTGCAGCGCCTTGATCAGGTTGTTTTCCAGGATCAGGGCTTCCGCTTCGCTGTGCGTGACGGTCGTTTCCAGACGCGCGATGCGCTCGACCATCATGGCGATGCGGGGGCTGGCCAGGTTTTTCTGGAAATAACTGGAGACGCGCTTTTTCAAGTCGCGCGCCTTGCCGACGTACAGCACCTTGTCGGCGGCGTCGAAGTAGCGGTACACGCCGGGCAGGTTCGGCAGCTTGGCGACGGTGGCCAGCACCTGCGCGCGCGGGTCGGGCGGCGTCTCCGCCAAGGTAGATTCTGGGCTTGCTTCGGTCATTGCTGGCTCGGTTTGGGGTCAGACCCGCCGGGTCTGACCCCGGCATCTGCTTGCTCCACGATCACGAACGCGACCGCATACTCTTCTTCATCGCTGATCGTCACTTGCGCGCTCAGCCGGTGTTTTTCCATGAAGTCCGCCAGCACGCCGCTGCAGACGATCATCGGTTTGCCGCTCGGGTGGTTCAGCATCTGCGCGGCGGGCCAGGTCATCGGCATGCGCAAGCCCAGGCCGATGGCCTTGGAAAACGCCTCCTTGGCCGCGAAGCGCGTGGCGAGGAAGCGCACGCCGCGCACGGCGTTCTTGGCGCTGCGGGCGCGAAACTTTTCCAGCTCCTGCGGCCCCAGTATCTTTTTCGCGAAACGCTCGCCGTGGCGCGCCAGTGCCGCCTCGATGCGGGGGATCTTGCAGATATCGGTGCCGATGCCGTAGATCATGCTGCCTCCTTTGTGCGCGCTTATGCCTTGCTGGCGATGCGTGTGGCCACCATGATGGCCTTCATTTCGCGCACGGCGTTTTCCCAGCCGACAAACACGGCATGCGCGACGATGGCGTGGCCGATGTTCAGTTCCGCGATATCTGGAATGGCGGCGATCGCCTGCACGTTGGTGTAATGCAAGCCATGGCCCGCGTTGACCTTCAAGCCGCGGCCCGCACCGAACAGCACGCCCGCCTTGATGCGCTCGAGCTCGGCCAATTGCTCGGCGCCCTCGGTATCGGCGTAGCGGCCCGTGTGCAACTCGATCACGGGCGCGCCCAATTCAGCTGCGGCGGCGATCTGCTGCTCGTCCGCATCGATGAACAGGCTCACGCGGATGCCCTCGCCCTGCAATTGTTTCACGGCCGCCTGCACTTCCTTGAAGTAGCGCACCACGTCCAGGCCCCCTTCGGTCGTCACTTCCGTACGCTTTTCCGGTACCAGGCAGACGTCCGCCGGGCGGATGCGACAGGCGAAATCGATCATTTCCTGCGTCACGGCCGCTTCCAGATTCATGCGCGTAAGCAGCTGCGGCGCGATGGCGATGACGTCCGCATCCTTGATGTGGCGGCGGTCTTCACGCAAATGCAGGGTGATGGCGTCGGCGCCCGCCTGTTCGGCCAGCAGGGCCGCGCGGATCGGGTCCGGATACGCGGTGCCGCGCGCATTGCGCAAGGTAGCCACGTGGTCGATATTGACGCCCAGGTCGATGACGGGGCCGGAAGGCTGCAAAAAGCTCATATGATGGTGTCCGTAAAGTGCTGAAATCTATTACAGCTGCATTAAATCGATCAGTATCTGGCGCGTATTCAAGGTGGCGCCACCCAGTTGATGGGCCAGCAAAAAACGCATCAGCAGCTTGCTTTGCGCCTGCGTGGCCACGTCAAGATAATCTTCGCGCTCCATGTCGAGCAGGGTCTTGCCCGTGATCTTGGGCCAGGCGTCGGCGGCGCGCGCCGGACGCGGTCCCCGTTCCGGATCGACCACGTACACCTGCCCCGCATCGACGGCCTGGCGCGTGCCCGTGCAGCGCGTCAAGTCGGCCGCCACGCCCGTTTCCTTGAGCAGGGCACGCTCGAACTTGCGCAGCACGATGGGCGGCGGCTCATTGTGCGCCAGTTGATTCAAGGTGGCAACGTAGTGGTCGAACAGGACGGGATGCGGGTCGTCGCGCGCCAGCAGTTTCACCAGCAATTCGTTCAGATAAAAGCCGCACAGCAAGGCGGTCTTTTCCAGCGGCAGCATGCCACCCACCCACTCGGCGCCCGTGAGGATGCGCAGTTCGGACTTGCCCGTCCAGCCCGCCTGCAGCGGCTGGAACGTCTGCAGCACACCGCGCAACTGCGAATGGGGCCGCTTGGCGCCCTTGGCGACGAGCGCGATGCGGCCGTACTCGCGCGTAAACACGTCGACGATGAGGCTGGTTTCTTTATGCGGATAGCTGTGCAGCACGAAGGCGGGCTGGCCCGTGACCTTGCCGTCGCGCGCGGGCGGACGGCTGCGCCGGGGCGCGGCGGATGCGGGAGTTGCGGCCGGCGGCGCAATGGCCGCCGGCGCGGGGACAACGATGGAGGCTGGCGCAGGATCGTGCAGCGCTGGCGTGGTGGTGCTCATGCGTGTGGCGTCGCCCCCGGGTTGCGGATTACTCGTAGCCGTAGGCGCGCAAGCCCGCCTCGTTGTCGGCCCAGCCCGACTTGACCTTGACCCAGATTTCCAGGTACACGGGGCCGCCGAACAGCTTTTCCATATCCAGGCGGGCCTGGGTGGAGACTTCCTTCAGGCGCGCACCCTTGTTGCCGATAATCATGGACTTGTGCGTATCGCGTTCGACCAGGATGGCGGCGAACACGCGGCGCAGATCGCCTTCCTGCTCGAATTTCTCGATCAAGACGGTGCTCGTGTACGGCAGTTCGTCGCCGACGAAGCGGAACAGTTTTTCGCGCACGATTTCCGAAGCGAGGAATTTCTCGCTGCGGTCCGTGATGTCGTCCGGGCCAAAGATCGGCTGGTTTTCCGGCAGGAAGCGCTTGATTTCGTTCTGCAAGCCTTCCAGCTGGAAGTGCAGCTTGGCCGAGACGGGCACGATGGCGGCGAAGTCGCGCATGGCGGCGACCTTTTGCGCGAACGGCAGCAGCACGGCCTTGTCTTTCACGCGGTCCGATTTATTGATGACGAGGATGCATGGCACTTCCTTCGGCAGCAGGTCCATCACTTGCTGGTCGGCCGGGCCAAACGTGCCCGCCTCGATCACGTACAAAATCACGTCCGAGGAAATCAGGGTGTTCGTCACGGTTTTGTTCAACGTCTTGTTCAGCGCGTTCGAGTGGCGCGTCTGGAAGCCAGGCGTATCGACGTAGATGAATTGCGCGTCCGGCACCGTCTGGATGCCCGTGATGCGGTGGCGCGTGGTTTGCGCCTTGCGCGAAGTGATGCTGACCTTCGCGCCGATCAGCACGTTCATCAGGGTCGATTTGCCCACGTTCGGGCGGCCCACGATGGCGATATAGCCGCAGCGGAAGTTGTCGGGCATTTTGGTGGCTGTCATGCTAGTGTCGATTCTGTTTAGTGTGAGCGGCGATCGCCGGGGCAGCAGGAGCTTGCGCGTCGTCGCTCTGGATGGTGGCAATGCCGGCCAGCTTGAGCTGGGCGGCGCGCGGTTTGGGCTTGCGGCTGGCGGCAGGCGACTTCAGCAGCGCCTGCTCGGCCACGTCCAGCGCCAGTTTGGCGGCGGCTTGCTCACCGGCGCGGCGGCTTCCGCCACGGCCGTAAACCTGGATGTTCAATTTCGGCACCAGGCATTCGATCTCGAATTCCTGGCTGTGGGCGGCGCCGTGGGTAGCCACCACGTTGTACTGTGGCAGCGAAATTTTCTTGCTTTGCAAAAACTCCTGTAGCAGGGTCTTGGCATCCTTGCCCAGGGTTTGCGGATCGACCGAGTCGAGGATGGGGATGTAGAAGGCGCGGATCACCGTGCTGGCCGCATCGAAGCCCGTGTCGAGGAAGATGGCGCCCAGCAAGGCTTCCAGGGTGTCGGCGAGGATCGATGGACGGCGGAAGCCGCCCGATTTCAGTTCGCCTTCGCCCAGGCGCAAAAATTGCGACAATTCCAGCTTTTGCGCGATTTCATACAGCGACTGCTGTTTCACCAGATTGGCGCGCAAGCGCGACAGGTCGCCCTCGTCGATGGACTTGAAGCGTTCGTACAGGATGGAAGCGACCACGCAGTTGAGGATGGAGTCGCCGAGGAATTCCAGCCGCTCGTTATGCAAACTGCTGTGGCTACGATGCGTCAAGGCTTGCTGCAACAGGCCAGCATCCTGGAACGTATAGCCTAAACGGGTTTGCAATAGCTGAAGATTCATTGTTGTTTCTGTGTCATCTGAGTAATTCGGCTGGCCGCCGCGCGGGGAATCGGCGCGGCAGCCATAGGGACGGCCTAGTGTATGCCGCCCACTCGTTTCGGATTGCTGAAGTTCATCCACACCAGGAAAGCCTTGCCGACGATGTTCTCGTTCGGCACGAAGCCCCAGTAGCGGCTGTCCGCGCTATTGTCGCGGTTATCGCCCATCATGAAGTAATTGCCTTGTGGCACTACACACGTAAAACCGTCTTCGTTGTAGTTGCACGCATCCTTGTGCGGGAAATCCTTCACTTCGCGCAAGTTCAACGTTGGAGCAGGCTCGTCGTTGAGGATGCGGTGGCTCACACCCGTCAGGTTTTCTTCCAGCTGCTTGTGGTAGACCGTGCTTTCATCGTCCAGATAGTCGTCCAGCGGCGTGTACGCCACTTCCTTGCCGTTGACCGTCAAGCGCTTGTTTTCATAGGTGATTTTATCACCGGGTACACCGATCACGCGCTTGATATAGTCTTGCGACATGTCTTTCGGGTACTTAAACACCATCACGTCGCCGCGCTGCGGATCATTGACTTCAATGATGCGCTTGTTGACGATCGGCAAACGAATGCCATAGGTGAACTTGTTCACCAGAATCAGATCGCCCACCAGCAAGGTCGGCACCATCGAGCTCGACGGGATCTTGAACGGCTCGTACAGGAACGAGCGCAGGCAGAACACGAGCGCGATGACGGGGAAGAAGCTGCCCGAATACTCGACCCAGGTCGGCTGGCGCAACAGGGCCGCCTCGATGCTCGCGCGGCTGCCGCCGGCATCGGACTTGATGCCCTCGGCGGCCAGCTTGGACTGGCGCGCATCGAATTCAGCCAGGGCGCGGTCGGCCGCCTTGCGGCGCTGCTTGGACAGATAAAACACATCGAGGCACCAGACCAGGCCCGTCAACACCATCAGCACGAACAGGATTAAAGCGAAATTTCCTAAAATCACTTGCAGGTTCATTGATTAACCATCCACTTGTAAAATTGCCAGGAATGCTTCTTGCGGGATCTCCACGGAACCCACTTGCTTCATGCGTTTCTTACCCGCTTTTTGTTTTTCCAGCAATTTTTTCTTGCGGCTGATGTCGCCGCCATAGCACTTGGCCAAGACGTTCTTGCGCAAGGCTTTTACGTTCTCGCGCGAAATGATGTTCGCGCCGATGGTCGCTTGAATCGCCACGTCGAACATCTGGCGCGGGATCAGTTCACGCATCTTGGCAGCCACCTGGCGGCCACGGTACTGGCTGTTCGAACGGTGGACGATGATGGCCAGCGCATCGACTTTTTCGCTGTTGATCAGCATGTCGACCTTGACCACGTCGGCCGCGCGGTATTCCTTGAACTCGTAATCCATCGAGGCATAGCCGCGCGACGTCGATTTCAGGCGGTCGAAGAAGTCCAGCACGATCTCGGCCATCGGCATTTCATACACGAGCTTGACCTGGCGGCCGTGGTAGCTCATGTCCATCTGGATACCGCGCTTGCCGATACACAAGGTAATCACGGAGCCCACATATTCCTGCGGCATGTACAGATTGACCGTGACGATAGGCTCGCGCACTTCCTCGATGCGCGACGGATCGGGCATCTTCGATGGATTGTCGACGTTGATCATGGTGCCGTCGCGCTGGATCACTTCGTACACCACGGTTGGCGCCGTGGTGATCAGGTCCATGTCGAATTCGCGCTCGAGGCGCTCCTGCACGATTTCCATGTGCAGCAAGCCCAGGAAGCCGCAGCGGAAGCCGAAGCCCAGCGCCTGCGACACTTCCGGCTCGTACATCAGGGCCGCGTCGTTCAGTTTCAGCTTTTCCAGCGAGTCGCGCAGCGCGTCGTACTGGTTCGCTTCCACGGGGAACAGGCCGGCGAACACTTGCGGCTGCACTTCCTTGAAGCCAGGCAATGGCGCGGCGGCAGGACGGTTGGCCAGGGTGACGGTGTCACCCACTTTCGCCGCTTTCAATTCCTTGATGCCGGCGATGATGAAGCCCACCTGGCCTGCCGATAATTGCGGCAAGGATTGCGAACGTGGCGAAAACACGCCAATGTCTTCCACCAGCTGCACCGAATCAGTGGCCATCAGGCGAATCTTGTCTTTCGGTTTCAGGGTGCCGTTGATGACGCGCACCAGCATGACCACGCCCACATAGGCGTCATACCAGGAGTCGACGATCAGCGCCTGCAGCGGCGCGTCCGGGTCGCCCTTCGGTGGCGGTACCTTGACGATCAGTTGTTCGAGCACGTCCAGCACGCCGAAGCCCGTCTTGGCCGAGCAATGCACGGCGTCGCCCGCATCGATGCCGATCACGTCTTCGATCTCGGCAATGGCGCTCGGCGGATCCGCGTTCGGCAAGTCGATCTTGTTCAGCACGGGTACCACTTCCACGCCCAGGTCCAGCGCCGTGTAGCAGTTGGCGACCGTTTGCGCTTCCACGCCTTGCGACGCGTCCACGACCAGCAGCGCGCCTTCGCACGCCGACAGCGAGCGCGACACTTCATAGCTGAAGTCGACGTGGCCCGGCGTATCGATCAGGTTCAGGTTGTAGATCTGGCCATCGCGCGCCTTGTAGTGCAGGGCCGCCGTTTGCGCCTTGATGGTAATGCCGCGCTCGCGCTCCAGATCCATCGAATCGAGCACCTGCGCCTCCATCTCGCGGTCGGACAAGCCGCCGCACAATTGAATGATGCGGTCAGCCAGGGTCGATTTACCGTGGTCAATATGGGCGATGATGGAGAAATTGCGTATGTTGTTCATTAACTAATATAAGTGCGAAGTTTACGACACTGCTTTAACAGGAATCATGGGGATCATGCTCGGGCCAAGCCGGGCCAAAACCGGGCACCCCACTCATGATGAAAAAAGCGCTCCGAGCAGGACATCTGCATGCCCAGGCGAGCGCTTTTGAAGCGACAGAAGCTGCTGCCTCGGACAGTAGCTTTTTCGACCTCCCCATTTTACCGGATTTCAGAGTAGAAAGCCCGTCTTATGAGGCCGACACCGGGGCAAGCCGACATTTTCGGCTGTTTTCAGCACCAGAATGGTGCAATGCAGTGTCAATATTGACAATCAAGCTACGCCAGGCAGCGGCGCACGGCCGCCTCGTCAAGGAAATAATGGCAGAGCTCGGGCTGGGCCAGGTCGCCGAACAGCACCGGCACCAGCTCATCGAAACGGGCCAGCAGCGAGGCATCGGGCGATGCATCGATGTCGATCACGTCCACCGTGAACGGTTTTCCGGGCGGCTGCAGCAGGAGCAAAGCGTCGAGCATGTCCTGGCAAAGGTGGCAATAACTGCGGGAATAGAGGGTGAAGTGCATGGCGGGCAGGATACCGCATCCCGGCCGCGGCCGGAATGCGGGATGATCACATAGTTACTTCGCCGACGGGCGCAGCGAAACGAATTGCGCCACGTCGCCACGGCGCACCAGCAAGGCCGACGTCTTCTTCGGATCGAGCTTGGCGACCAGGGCATTGAACTGCCTGGCGTCTTTCACTGCAACGTTATTCAGTTGCAAGATCACATCGCCAGGCTGCAGGCCGGCCAGGGCCGCCACGCCATCGGCCTCGTCGACCTGCACGCCCGCGTCGATCTTCAGTTCCTGCTTCTTCGCGGCCGGCACGTCGCTGACCTTCAGCCCCAGGGCATTGACAGCTTGCGCTTCCGGCTCCTTGGCGCTCTTCTTCGCCGTTTTCTCGCTTTCCAGCTCGACGACGGTGACGGGGATGTCCTGCTGCGCCCCCTTGCGCCACACGGTGAGCGTGGACTTGCCGTTGACGGCGGCGCCACCCACCAGGCGCGGCAGGTCGGAGGAGCGCTCGATCTGAGCGCCGTTGAATTTCAGGATGATGTCGCCCGGCTTGATACCCGCCTTGTCGGCGGGACCGCCCGGCTCCACCATCGATACTTGCGCGCCCTTGGCATTCGGCAAGCCCAGCGATTCCGCCACGTCCTTGCTCACTTCACCGATCTGCACGCCGATGCGGCCGCGCACGACTTTACCCGTCTTTTTCAGCTGCTCGCCCACGCGCATGGCTTCATCGATGGGCACGGCAAACGAAATGCCATTGTAGGCGCCGGACAAGGTGGCGATCTGCGAATTGATGCCGATCACTTCGCCGCGCATATTGATCAGCGGACCGCCCGAGTTGCCGGGATTGACGGCAACGTCGCTTTGAATCAGCGGCAAATAGTCGCCCGTGTCGCGTGATTTGGCGGAAATGATGCCAGCCGTCACCGAGTTTTCCAGGTTGAACGGCGAACCGATGGCGATGACCCACTCGCCCACACGTATCTTGTTGGAGTCGCCGATGGTCAGGCGCGGCAAGTTGCCGCCCTCGATTTTCAGCAGGGCCACGTCGGTCCGCGCATCGGCGCCGATCACCTTGGCCTTGAATTCGCGCTTGTCCGTCAGGGTCACGTAGACTTCATCGGCGCCGTCGACCACGTGGGCATTGCTCAGCACGTAGCCATCGGCCGAGATGATGAAGCCGGAACCGACACCGCGCTGCACTTCCTGTTCCTGCGGCACGGCACGGCGGCCGCCGCCGCGTGGCGCCTGCTGGCGCGGCGTCGGCATGGCGCCGCCAAAGAAGCGGCGCAGGAATTCCTGCATTTCCTGTTCATCCTGGCTGCCGACGCCGGCGCCGTTCATTTTCAGGCGCTCGGTGGTGCGGATATTCACGACGGCCGGGCCGACGGCATCGACCAGGTCCGAGAAATCAGGCAATTTCACGGCCGGCACGGCGGCCTGCGCCTGTGGCGCCAGGTCCAGCATGGAGGGGGCAAAAAAGACGCCAGCCGTACCGAACAATAAGGCGGAAAGCGTCTTCACTGAAAACGACTTGCTGGCAGCACACATGTTTTTTTTCATGGAAAAGATCTTCTCGAATATAGAAACGGATCAAACCGCGGATCAGACTATTGCCTGCGTGCATGATTGGCCGTCACGACGGAATCCCGGGGGCAAACACACCCGGCAGCGCGCATGGCAGCAACAATATATCGCAAAAGCAAGATATTGCCTGCGCACAGTGTCAATCGTACCGAAGGCCAGTGTCAATAGGGCGACGGGAACATTAAGCCTGGCATAAGATGGCAAACAGCCTCTTAGCGTTGCGCCAGTGGCCCCGCCTCCAGTGGCTCGGCAGTGCCCGGCGGCACGATGGCGGCGGACAGGGGCAGTAGCGGCTCGGCATGGGCAGCCGGCCCCTCAGGCGCCGCCTCGGCGGCCAGGCGGGCGGCCAGGCGCGCATCGAACTGCTTGCTCAGTGCATGGCCGCACTGCTCCGAGCGCAGCACGTCACCGATATGGCGATAGGCATCCCAAGCCTGCCGCCCCTCATCCGTGTCGAGGGCGGCAAAAGCCAGTTCGAGTTCGCTCGCCGCCAGCTCGCCATCGGCCAGGGCGGAAATAGTCTCGTGCAATCGTGTATGCGTATCCATGATGGGTCCTGCCATTTCAAAGGGATCGGTGCGGAAACCGGACACAGCCATGCCAATCTCATACTCTCCAGATTACCAGCGCTTGTCAATTGGCATGTCCAGCAACGGTTTCAATTTCTCCGCAATCACTTCGCGCGCGCGAAAAATCCGGCTGCGCACGGTGCCGATGGGGCACGCCATGATCTCCGATATTTCTTCATAGCTCAGGCCCTCGATCTCGCGCAGCACGATGGCCGTGCGCAATTCGATGGGCAGTACATCCATGGCCGCATTGACGGTGGCCGCAATCTGCTTGCTGGCCAGCACCGATTCGGGTGTATTGTTGTCGCGCAATTTATTGCCATCATCGAAGGACTCCGCCTGCTCGGCGTCGGTATCGCTGGACGTGGCGGCGCGGCGCCCCTGTGTGACAAGATAATTCTTGGCCGTATTGATGCCGATGCGGTACAGCCAGGTATAAAAGGCGGCCTCACCGCGAAAATGGCGCAGCGCCCGGTATGCCTTGATAAAGGTTTCCTGCACCACATCTTCGGCCTCCGCCGGGTCATGCACAAGGCGCGACACGAGGCGCATCAAGCGGCGCTGGTATTTCGATACCAGCACATCGAATGCCCGTTTGTCGCCGGCCTGCACCCGCTCGACCAGTAACTGATCATACTCGCGCTCTGTCCTCACGCCCAATGTCCCTGTAGTCATGCAGCGTGGGCGCCTGTATGGATATAGAGTTGGCCCGCTGCAAGAAGTTCAGTGTTCGCCCCACTTTTATTCTTCCCCATTCCGCGCCGCGATGGCCCGGCACGCCACGGCCAGCGGGCGGAAGGCGGCGCAGCTGCCGCCGCGCTGCACCAGCACATCCGTACGCCGCCCGGCAGCATCTGCCAGGCACAGCACCAGCAGCGACGGCCACAGGGTCGAGCCCGGTAACAGGCGCAGCCCCGGCGGCACCAACGGCCCCGCGCCGGCCGACTCCATCACCGCGCTGGCATCCATCATTGGCACCCCGCCATGCTCCAGATATACCGCCAGCCGCAACTGGCCAACCGGCGAAATATCAAGCGTCCGCGGCTTTCTGCGCCTGCGCAGCAAAGCGAGCAACAACACGCCGCCAGCCGCACTCAGCAGTGCACCGCTCCAGCCCAGCGCATAAGCGCCCACCAACTGGACGGGGCCAGAGCCGGGCACGGCCGCAACGCGCCACGCACCGCTCAAGGGCCAGGCGGCCAGCAAGGCACACAGTCCCAGCGCCGCTTGCAACAGGCGCAAACAGACAGGCGTGCGAATGACAGCCACTACCGCGATTGACATACTTCATGGGAAAAAAAGGCGCGCCGGCAACATGCCGGGCAAATTCAGGCGCCAACGAACGTTGGCGCCGAATCAGCGCTCACTACAGTTTGACCGTAGCGAGCGCTTGAAAGTTCCTGCTTATTTCGCTTTACCGAAAATCAGCGTGCCATTCGTTCCGCCGAAGCCGAACGAATTCTTCACTGCATAATCGATCTTCATATCCCGCGCCGTGTTGGCACAGAAATCGAGATCGCAAGCCGGATCCTGGTTGAAGATGTTGATGGTCGGTGGCGACACCTGATGGTGCAATGCCAGGACCGTAAACACCGCTTCCAGACCGCCCGCGCCGCCCAGCAAATGGCCCGTCATCGACTTGGTCGAGTTGACAACCAGATTCTTGGCGTGCTCGCCGAAGGTGCGTTTGATGCCCATCACTTCCGCCACGTCGCCTTGCGGGGTCGACGTGCCGTGCGCGTTCAGGTACTGAATCTGATCCGCGTTCAAGCCAGCGTTGTTGAGGGCCGCGATCACCGATTTGCTGCCGCCGCTACCATCTTCCAGCGGCGAGGTCATGTGATAAGCATCTGCGCTCATCCCGAAACCATGCACTTCGGCATAGATCTTGGCACCACGGGCCACCGCGTGCTCGTACTCTTCCAGCACCATGACGCCAGCGCCCTCGCCCAGCACGAAGCCGTCGCGGTCGGTATCCCACGGACGCGATGCCGTTGCCGGATCGTCGTTGCGGGTCGACAAGGCACGCGCCGAAGCGAAACCGCCCAGGCCCAGTGGCGACACGGTCGATTCAGCACCGCCGGCGATCATGACGTCGGCATCGCCGTACTCGATCATGCGCGCTGCGGCACCGATGCTGTGCAAACCGGTGGTACACGCTGTAACGATCGCCAGGTTCGGGCCCTTCAGACCATATTTGATCGAAAGGTTGCCAGAGATCATGTTAATGATCGAGGCAGGCACGAAAAATGGCGAGATACGGCGCGGACCGCGCTTTTCGTACTCGGACTTGGTTTCCTCGATCAGCGGCAAGCCGCCGATACCGGAACCGATGATCACGCCGATGCGCTCGGCGTTTTCTTCGGTCACTTCCAGGCCGGAGTCCTGCATCGCCTGGATGCCCGCAGCCATGCCGTAATGGATAAAGGTATCCATGTGGCGGGCTTCTTTACCGGAGATGTACTCTTCGATATTGAAGCCTTTGACCTCACCAGCGAAATGCGTGGTGAATGGCTGTGCATCAAACTTGGTAATCGTGGCAATGCCGGATTTACCTTCAATGATTGCGCCCCACGCCTCGGCAATAGTATTGCCGACAGGTGAAACGCAGCCCAGGCCGGTGACAACAACACGACGGTTTTTAGAACGGCTCAAGCGATTCTCCTGAAGTCGGTCAGACAGGCTTAGGCCTTGACGTGTGCGGTGGCGTAGTCGATCGCCTGTTGCACGGTGGTGATTTTTTCAGCTTGTTCGTCAGGGATTTCCATTTCGAATTCGTCTTCCAGGGCCATGACCAGTTCCACGGTGTCCAGGGAATCGGCGCCGAGATCGTCGACGAAGGAGGATTCGATTTTGATGTCTGCTTCTGCAACGCCCAGTTGCTCAGCGACGATTTTCTTAACGCGTTGTTCGATATCCGACATGTTATGGCTCCAAAGTGTGTGTTACGGAAAGTGCGCGCATTTTATCAGGTTTGCGCGTCCGAATACTAATTTCGGTGTCTGCTGCTAATTCGACCGAAGCTGCTGCTAAAAGATGCGATTATAGACAAAAACGACCGTTGAATCATGCCACAAACGCCCGCCCCGTCTAGCTTTCACATCAATTCATGTACATTCCACCGTTCACGTGCAGGGTCGTGCCCGTGATATATGCCGCTTGCGGCGAGGCCAAAAAGGCTACCGCCGCCGCCACGTCTTCCGGTTTGCCCAGGCGGGACAGCGGAATTTGCGTCAACAGGGCCGCGTGCTGCTCTTCGCTCAGCGCCTTGGTCATGTCGGTATCGATGAAGCCCGGCGCGATGCAATTCACGGTAATGTTGCGGCTGCCGATTTCGCGCGCCAGGGCGCGGCTCATGCCTTCCACGCCGGCCTTGGCCGCCGCGTAATTCATTTGCCCCGGATTGCCCGACGACGCCACCACCGACGTGATATTAATGATACGCCCAGTTTTGGCTTTCATCATGCCACGCAGTACGGCGCGCGACAGGCGGCCGACGGCCGACAGGTTGGTGGAAATGACGCTGTCCCACTCTTCATCCTTCATGCGCATGGCCAGCTGGTCTTGCGTGATACCCGCATTGTTGACCAGGATCGACAGGCTGCCGTAGGTTTTCTGCACTTCATCGACGACGGCCGCGCAGCGCGCCGCGTCGGTCACGTTCAGGACCAGGCCCTTGCCCGTCACGCCTTCGGCGGCCAGGTAATCGGTGATCGCTTGCGCGCCGCTTTCCGAGGTGGCGGTGCCGACCACGGTAGCACCCTGTTTGCCCAGTTCGGTGGCAATGGCGCGGCCGATGCCGCGCGAGGCGCCCGTGACCAGCACGACTTGATTTGCTAAATTCATGAGTATCCTTAAATGCAAGCGCGGCAGGCAAGCTGCCGCGATCTGATGTTTATTTGAGCTGCGTCAAAATGCGTTCCAGCGATGCCTGGTCGACGATGGCGTCGCCCACGAGCACGGGATCGATGCGCTTGGCCAGGCCCATCAGGACCTTGCCCGGACCGCATTCGATCACTTGCGTTATGCCGTCGGCCGCCACTTTTTGCATGGTTTCCACCCAGCGCACGGGGCTGGCTGCCTGGCGCACGAGCGCATCCTTGATGCCGGCAACGTCGTTGACGATGGCCACGTCGACGTTGTTGATCAGCGCGATTTGCGGCGCCGAGAACGTCAAGCCGGCCATGTATTCGCGCAAACGGTCCGATGCAGGCTTGAGCAGCGACGAGTGGAATGGCGCGGAGACGGGCAGCTTCATGGCGCGCTTGGCGCCCTTGGCCTTGGCCAGTTCGCAGGCGCGCTCGACTGCCGCCGTATGGCCGGCGATGACGACTTGTGCTGGCGCATTGAAATTGACGGGCTCGACCACCAGGGCCGGGTTTTCCGCCGCCGCTTCCGCACAGGCGGCGCGCACGTCGTCATCCGACAGGCCCAGCACGACAGCCATCGTGCCCTGCCCCACCGGCACGGCTTCCTGCATGGCTTGCGCGCGGAAACGCACGAGCGGCACGGCATCCTTGAACGAGATGACGCCTGCGGCGACCAGCGCCGAATATTCACCGAGACTATGACCGGCCACGACCGTCGGCACGGGGCCGCCGGCCGCCAGCCAGGCGCGGTAGAAGGCCACGGCCGCCGTCAGCATCACCGGCTGCGTATTGGTGGTCAGGTCCAGCTCTTCCTTCGGACCTTCGGCGATCAGCTTGCCCAGGTCGAATTGCAGGGCATCCGACGCTTCGGCGACGGTTTGCGCAACCACGGGGTTGCCGGCGAAACCGTCGAGCATCGCAATCGCTTGCGAGCCTTGGCCTGGGAAAACAAATGCAAATTGTGTCATGTCGACTCCGTTTTTTTTACTATTTACTCAGAGAACCAAATGCAACTGCTGGGGTACGACCCAACGGGTCGGACCCCGAAATCAGCCTTCGGCCATCACATCTTTGCCAGCACGGCGCCCCAGGTAAAGCCGCCGCCCACGCCTTCCATCATGACGTTGTCGCCCTTCTTGACCCGGCCATCGCGCACGGCGATATCGAGCGCCAGCGGGATCGAGGCGGCCGAGGTGTTGCCATGCTGGTCGACGGTGACCACCATCTTTTCCAGAGGCAAGCCGAGTTTCTTGGCCGTGCTGTTCATGATGCGGATGTTCGCCTGGTGCGGGATCAGCCAGTCGATCTGGTCCGACGTCATGTTGGCGTGCTCCAGGGCTTCATGCGCGACTTTTTCCAGCACGGACACGGCCAGCTTGAAGACGGCCGGGCCATCCATGTACAGGAAGGCGCTGCCGTCGAGCGCGCCGCCAGCCAGGCTGCCCGGCACGCTGAGGATGTTCGAGTGGCGGCCGTCCGCGTGCAGCTTGGTGGCCAGGATGCCCGGCTCTTTTGACGCCGTCATGACGATAGCGCCGGCGCCGTCGCCGAACAGCACGCAGGTGCCGCGGTCGTCGAAATTGAGGATGCGCGAAAACACTTCGGCACCGATCACCAGCACATTCTTGTGCATGCCCGACTGGATGAAGCTGTCGGCCGTGGCCACCGCATACACGAAACCACTGCAGACGGCTTGCACATCGACGGCGGCGCAGTTGTTCGTGATGCCCAATTTGTTTTGCACGATGCAGGCTGTGCTTGGGAAGCTGCCGAAGAAATCGGGAGTCGAGCTGGCGACGATGATCAGGTCGAGGTCGTTGCCGTTCAGGCCAGCCATTTCCAGGGCCTTCTTGGCCGCTTCCACGCCCAGGTCCGAGGAATTTTGCGTTGGCGCCGCGTAATGGCGCGCCGAGATGCCGCTGCGCGAGACGATCCATTCATCCGACGTCTCGATGCCCTTGGCGGCGAGCTGTTCGGTCAAGTCCTGGTTGGTGACGCGCTTCTCCGGCAAGTAGCTGCCGGTACCGATAATTTTGCTGTAAGTTTTGCTAAAAACAGTCATGCAAGTACCCGTCCACTAAATGGTAGAGCTTGTTGATGTAGGTTCATCCGGAACTGGCGTGCGCGGCATCAGCTCGGCGATCATGCTGGCCAAGTGCGCTTGCACGTCATTTTTTGCCGCATCAAAAGCGCGGCGCAAGGCCCATTCGAACGAATAGGCATCGGCGCTGCCATGGCTCTTGAAGACGAGACCACGCAAGCCCAGCAGGCTAGCGCCGTTGTAACGTGAAGGATTCAAACGGTTGCCGATGGCTTTCAGGGCCCCGCGGGCGATCAGTGCGCCCAGCATGGTGATCGGATTACGCTTGAATTCGGAAGTGAGCACGTCTTTCATGAAGCGCGCCAGACCTTCGATGGCTTTCAGGGTCACATTACCGACAAAACCGTCGCAGACGACGATATCGGTCGTGCCCTTGAAGATATCATTGCCTTCCACGTTGCCGTAGAAGTTCAGCGCGCCACGCTCATGGTCGGCCTGCAGCAGCTTCGAGGTGAGTTTCACCACTTCATTGCCCTTGATATCTTCCGTGCCCACGTTCAGCAAACCAATCGTCGGGCGCTCGATACCTTCCATGGCGGAAACGAGCACGGAACCCATGATGGCGAACTGGTGCAAGTGATGCGGTTCGCAATCGACGTTCGCGCCCAGGTCCAGCATGTAGGTCGGGCCGTTCTTTTGATTCGGCAAGATGCTGCAGATGGCCGGGCGATCGACGCCGGACATGGTTTTCAATACATAGCGAGACACGGCCATCAGGGCTGCCGTATTACCGGCGGAAACGGAGGCTTGCGCCACGCCATTCTTGACCTGTTCGATGGCCACGCGCATGGAGGAATCCTTCTTGCGGCGCAGGGCCACTTCCAGGGGATCGTCCATGGTAACTTGTTCGGAGGCATGCAATACCGACAGGCGCGGATGCGTGTCGGCTTTATGTTTCTTCAGTTCGGCACGAATCACGTCTTCCAATCCAACAAGGATCAGTTCGGCTTCAGGCTCATGTTTTACGAAGGAAATTGCTGCGGGGATAGTGACTGAGGGACCGTGATCTCCGCCCATGCAGTCGATAGAAATTTTGATTGTCATTTGTGTTGATTCAATACCGCTGCGGGCGTGCGGCAAGATGTGAATCGGACTGGAGCATATGCAGGGTGCAGCATGTCATGCACAGGCCTGGACAGCGTGATTCAAAATGACGGGTGTGCAAGATGAATTGCAGCCGATAAAAAAGAAGAAGCGGCGCCACGCCGAATAACCACGCAACACCGCTTTCATCTTACCCAACAAAAACGTCGATTACTCGTCGTTTTTGGTCTTCAACACTTTACGGCCACGATAGAAGCCGTTAGGGCTGATATGGTGACGCATGTGTGTTTCGCCGGTAACTGGCTCGACGCTCAATTGCGGCGCGACCAGGAAGTCGTGCGAACGGTGCATGCCGCGCTTGGAAGGGGTTTTCTTGTTCTGTTGAACTGCCATGATGACTCCTAATACATAAGTTCTAAAATTTTAGCACAATCGATTGGCAAATACATGCGAATCGAGTATCCCAGCGGCAAAGACTACCCGAAAATAGCCCGGACCGACATCGTTTATTACAATTACATTTCACTACACTTGCCATACTCGATTACAACACGCGTTTGACACGTTCTTTGATGGGGAAAACCCCTTTACTACTTTATTCTGGCTTCAAGTCTTTCAGGGCCGCAAACGGCGACTTCTTTTCAGTCTTGAGAGCATCGAGCTGCGCCGTATCGGGGCAGACGTCGTGTTTGGGTACCTGCGGCAGGGCCAGCAAGGCTTCATCTTCGATCAGGGCCGCGGCATCCATGTTGCGGCTGCCGACGATCACGTCGATCGATTCATCGTTGATGATTTCTTCGATCTCGTCCGCGTGCTCGTCATCCTTGCCCAGCATCAGAGTGGTCGTCGAATCAATTGCGTAAGCATACGGAGTCAGGCAGCGCTGGCAAACCAGCTGAACGGTGCCGTTGACCGACAAGGTCAGTTGTGGGTAGCCCAGCTTGCTGGTGCCGCCGACGATTTTCCAGGCGATCTCGCCGGAACTATCTGCACAATCCTTGGTCAACCGGGTCATTTCAGCGACAGGAGTTACACCCTCGCGGCTCCCGCTGATACGACAAAAATCAAAGGTGTCGATCACAAAAGCATTCATTGGTAGAAAATTTCCCCGGAAAACCTGCGATAATAACAGGGTTTTTAGCACGGAGTCAAAGGCTAAGCATCTTTTTTGACGCAATTATTGCCATCAACATGACATTTCATCAACACCGTCATGCCGCATGGAGCCTCAGTTGTGGGCTCTGCGCCCTGGAATTTGCGTGAAATTCCACTGACATCGACCAGCGCGGCCATGCCGGCCGCCATCCACTACCGAATGATACCAACTTCCGCCCCATCGCGCTTGATTCTTGCATCGAGTTCGACCTACCGCAAGGAATTGCTGCAACGCCTGCGCCTGCCCTTCGAGGTGGCCGTGCCCGATCTCGACGAAAGTCCCCTGCCAGGCGAAAGCCCCAGCGCCACGGCCCTGCGCCTGGCCCAGGCCAAGGCGCAAGCCGTGCTCGACCGCTATCCTGACAGCCTCGTCATCGGCTCCGACCAGGTCGCCACACTCGATGGCGCTCAGATCGGCAAGCCCGGCAACCATGCGAATGCCCTGCTGCAGCTGCAAACCATGCGCGGGCGCCAGACCGTGTTCCACACGGCACTGTGCCTGCTCGACGGCCGCCAGAGTCCGCCTGTAGCGCAAGTGGAAGACGTCCAGACCCTCGTCACCGTACGCGACTTGCCCGACGCGGAACTGGACGCCTACCTGCGCATCGAGCAGCCGTACGATTGCGCCGGCAGCGCCAAGAACGAAGGCCTGGGCATCGCCCTGCTCGAACGCATAGCCACCACCGACCCGACCGCCCTGACCGGCTTGCCGCTGATCGCCCTCACGGGCATGCTGCGCAAGGCGGGTGTGGCGTTTTTCACATTTTAATCACCCTGGGGTCAGACCCGACGGGGGAGTGCGTTCCAGTGGAGCGCACTCCGATCCCGAAGGGACTGACCCCGGCCAATACAAAGCTAACAATATGACCGGCACCCTGTACCTGATTCCCAACCACCTCGGCCTGTCCGACGGCGCAAGCGACCCGCTGGGCCACATCATTCCAGAGCAAGTGCGGCAGATCACGTCGCAGCTCGATTATTTCGTTGCGGAAAACGCCAAGACGGCGCGCGCCTTTTTGAAATTGATCGGCAATCAGCATCCGCTGGCCAAGCCGCTGCAGGAAATCACGATTTCCGAACTGAACGTCAATACCCCGGCGCAAGCGCTGGCCGGCTTGCTGGCGCCGCTGCTGGCGGGACGCGACGCGGGCCTCGTGTCGGAAGCAGGCGTGCCCGCCGTGGCCGACCCGGGTGCCGACCTCGTGCGCCTGGCGCATCAGCACGGCATTAAAGTGCGCCCGCTGGTGGGCCCGTCGTCGATCCTGCTGGCCGTGATGGCCAGCGGCTTGAACGGCCAGAGCTTCGCCTTCAACGGCTATCTGCCCACGGACGCGGCCCTGCGCGCCAAGCGCATCAAGGAACTGGAAAGCCGCTCGCGCAATGAAAAGCAGACCCAGCTGTTCATCGAAACGCCGTACCGCAACGCCGCCATGCTGGAAGCGCTCGTGGCGCAATGCGCGCCATCGACGCTGATCTGCGTCGCCACCGACCTGAGCCTGGACACGGAAAGCGTGCAGACGTGGAATGGCGGACAGTGGAAAAAACAATTAGCCGCCGGCAAGGCGCCCGACTTCCACAAGAAACCGACCGTGTTCCTGTTGCTGGGACAGTAAACGACAAACGCCACGGAAATATTTGCCGTGGCGTTTGCTTTGCTTTGCTTCACTACGATAGTCACGACAACTGACAAAACCGTAGCGAGCGGAAGGGAGAGGTGGCTAAGAAGCGCAACCGCACTCTAGTACGGTGAGCATCGCAGGCCGCCTATACCGACGCGCAGTAGGTTTGGTCAGGTGTCTTCAGACGCGACGGGTGCCCGTGTTCTTCTGTCCGCCCTTGCCCGTTTCCAATACAAACTTCGCACCTTCGTCGCGGCCCAGCACCTTGACCAGGTACGGCATGACTTCGCGCAACATCGGCTCCAGGGTATACGGAGGGTTCAGGATGAACATACCGCTGCTGTGCAAGCCGAAACCGTCCGGCGACGGGGTGTTGACCGTCAGGGTCACGTGCAGCCAGTCCGAGCTGGGAAGCTGCTTGAGCTTGTCGGCGAACTGGCGCGATTCCATGCGCTGCAGCACCGGGTACCAGACGGCATACATGCCGGATGGGAAGCGCACGAGGGCGTCGGCCAGGGTATCCTTGACCTTGCGGTAATCCATCTTGTCTTCATACGGCGGGTCGATCAGCACGAGCGCGCGGCGCGATGGCGGCGGCAGCAGGGCTTTCAGGCTCTGGAAGCCGTCGGCCTTGGTGATGAGCACGCGCTTGCCGCGCACGGTCGGACGCTCACCCTGGGCCAGCGCATGCGCCTCGACCTTGCGGAAGTTGTCGGCCAGAATCTTTGCATCGGCTGGATGCAGCTCGAACAGGCGCAGACGGTCTTGCTCGCGGCTGACCTTGTCGGCGCAGTACGGCGAACCCGGGTAGTAGCGCATCTTGCCGCTCGGATTCATTTCCTTGATCAGCTTCATGTACTCGGCCAGCGAGGCCGGCAGGTCCGTGCGGTCCCACAGGGGCGCGATGCCCGTTTCGTATTCGGCGTTTTTCGAGGCATAACCGCCGTCGAGCGCATACACGCCTGCGCCGGAGTGGGTATCGATATAACTATAGGCGGTATCTTTTTGATTCAGATATTGCAACAACTGAATCTGCACATAATGCTTCAACACATCGGCGTGATTACCCGCGTGAAAGGCGTGGCGGTAACTCAACATAAGCTGGCTAATTCCATAATAAAAATAAATAAAGGCGGGAGCGCTGACACCGGGCAGGGCATGAAAACAGACTGGAGGGGTCAGGCTGCGGGGCCAGGAAACAGCATGGACCAGCGTAATCAGCGCGCAATTACCAGCATTATCCACCAGAAAGGTGTATTGCATCAAAAAACACGGCTAAACAAGCCCATGCATTCCCGGGACTGGCATCGCCGGGCGCGGTAGAATACGCGCATCGGGCGCCCGCGCCCATCCGCCTACTAATAGAAACGACCATGCACAGCCTGACCCTCACGACCGATAACCGCGCCGACGTCGCAGCAACCCTGGCCGGCCCGCGCTGGACGGTGGCCTGCCTGTGTGCGCTGTGGTGCGGCACCTGCGGCAGCTACCGCGCCACGTTCGAGGAACTGGCCGCGCGCCACCCGGACACCGTCTTCGTCTGGATCGACATCGAGGACCAGGCCGACGTGGTGGGCGACCTCGACATCGACAACTTCCCCACCCTGCTGATACAGCGCGAAGACAACGTGGCCTTCTTCGGCACCGTGCTGCCCGACGGCGGCCTGGCGCACCGCATGGTGCAGGCGCAGCAGGCGCTCAGCGCCGAGGAACTGGCCGCGCTGGCCGGCAGCACGCAGGAACGGCGCGACTGGCAGCGCGACTGCAATCTGCGCCAGATGCTGGCCACCACCCTGGCCTGATCCACATCAAGCCAGGCGCAGCGGCAGGCTGCGCAGCCTTTTCCCCGTCAGACTGAACACGGCGTTGGCCACGGCCGGCGCAATCGGCGGCGTGCCCGGTTCGCCCACGCCTTCCGGATGCTCGGCGCTGGCGATGATGATGGTTTCCACCTCGGGCGTCTGCCCCATGCGCAGCACGGGATAGTCGTGGAAGTTGCCCTGCTCGACCCTCCCCTCCTTGAACGTGATCTCGCCGCCCAGCGCCGCCGACAGGCCGAACAGCACGGCCGACTCCATCTGCTGGGCGATGATGTTCGGATTGACGGCAATGCCACAATCGATGGCGCACACGACGCGCTGCACGCGGATTTCTCCGTTTTCCACCGACACCTGCGCCACTTGCGCGACGATGCTGCCGAACGACTGGTGCAAGGCCACGCCATGCGCATGGCCGGGCGGAGGACTGCCCGCCCTGGCGACGGCCGCATCGAGCACGGCCAAATGGCGCGGATGCCGCACCAGCATGGCGCGGCGGAAGGCGATACCATCCTGCCCTGCCGCATGCGCCAGCTCGTCGATAAAGCTTTCCTTGAAGAACGCGTTGTGCGAATGCCCGACCGAGCGCCAGTAGCCGACCGGCACGGCACTGTCGGCGATCACGTGGGCGATGCGCTGGTTGGCGATTTCATACGGCATGTCGAATTCGCCTTCGGCCGTCGTCTTGTCCGGCCCCGCGCCGGGCAAGCCGAAATTGCGCTGCAGGTATTGATGCGTGATGGAGCCGCTGACGGATTTATTGTCCCAGGAAGCGATGCGGCCATGCTCGTCGAGGCGAGCCGCAAAGCGGGCCAGCGCGGCGGGACGGTACATATCGTGCTTTGTGTCCTGTTCGCGCGTCCACACCAGCTGCACGGGCGCGCCATCGCACTGCAGCGCGATGGCCACGGCTTGCGCGACCATATCCACTTCCAGGCGGCGGCCGAAACCGCCACCGAGCAGCAGCACCTCGATGCTGACATCCTTCGCATCGACGCCGGCCACTTTCGCCGCCACGTCGATGGCGATGCCGGGTGCCTGCGTCGAGGCCCACAGCATCACCTTGCCATTTTTCACCTGCGCGGTGCAGTTGACGGGCTCCATGGCGGCATGCGCGAGAAACGGTGCGCGGTACTCGGCGCTAACCTGCCGCATGCCCTGCACGGCTTTACTTTCCACCTCGCCGCTGGCGTGATAGGCATAACCGGCTTCGCTGTCCAACAGGCGGGCAAATTCCGCGTAGACGTCGGCGCTGGACAAGTTCGCTTGCGGGCCAGCCTTCCACTGCGTCGGCAAGGCGGCCGCCGCCTGCTTCGCGCGCCACCAGGTGTCGGCCACCACGGCCGCGCACGAGACGCTGCGCTGCGCCAGCTGCGGCGTCAGGTCCAGCACTTTTTTCACGCCGGGCATGGCGAGTATGGGCGCCGCGTCGAACGCGGACAGGCTATCACCCAGGCGCGGCGGCAGATGCAGGGCCGCGTACAGCATGCCGGGCGGACGCGCATCGATGCCGAAACGCGCGCTGCCATTGACTTTCGACGGCGTATCGCGGCGCGGCGCCGGCTGGCCGATCAGTTTGAAATCCTTGGGCGACTTCAGCACGGGCGTACCCGGATCGATAACGGCGGCGCGCTGCGCCAGGCTGGCGTAGCTGGCGCGCCGGCCGTCCGGATGCAGCACTTCACCGTCCTGCGTGCGACACTGCGCGGCCGGCACCTGCCACAACGCGGCGGCGGCGCCTACCAGCATGGCGCGCGCCGACGCGCCCGCCTCGCGCATGGGGCCCCAGCCATCTTTCACGCTCGACGAACCGCCCGTGACGATCACGCCCAGCTCGCGCGCCGCCTTGGCGACCGTCCACTGCGCCAGCGCCTTCAAGCGCCCCTGGTCGTCCGGATGGAAAGGCAGGCTGTCCTTGAGCATGGCGACATTGCCGAAGATTTTATCGTTCGGCGCCTGTATCAGTTTGACGCTGGCCAGCGGCACGTCGAGTTCCTCAGCCACCAGCATCGGCAAGGCCGTGTGCACGCCCTGCCCCATCTCGCTGCGCGGCATGGCCAGGGTCACCGTGCCATCCGTGCCGATGGCCAGCCAGCCGTTGAGGGCCACGGCGCCATCCTGGAGTGGCAGCGGCGCGCTGCCATGCAGGCGCTGGCGCGGCGGCAGCACGCCCCAGCCCAGCACCAGGGCACCCACGCCGGCCACGCCGAGGCCAAGGCCGCCGAGCAGGAAACGGCGGCGCGACGGGGAGGAGTGTGCGGCCATGGGCTGTCCTTTATAGTAGTGAGTGATCGATCCAGCGCTCCAGCATATCCTGTGCCAGCACCGGACGGCTATAAAAATAACCTTGCGCCAGCTTGCAGCCATGGCGCAGCAGGAAAGCGGCCTGCTCTTCCGTCTCCACGCCTTCGGCAATCACGGACAAATGCATGCTCTTGCCCAGCTGGATGATGGCAATCGCAATCGCCTCGTCGTTGACGTCCGTCGAAATATCCTTGATGAAGGAGCGGTCGATCTTCAAGGTCTGCACGGGCAGCTGTTTCAGATACGCGAGCGAGGAATAGCCGGTGCCGAAATCGTCGATGGCCAGGCCCACGCCGATGGCGTGCAAGTCGTTGATGAAACCGAGGGCGTCGCCCGTGTTCATGATGACGGATTCCGTCACTTCCAGCTGCAGGCGCTGCGGCTCGAGGCCCGTTTCCTTCAATATGGCGGCCACCATGCCGGCGATGCTGCCCCGCTCGAACTGTTTTACGGACAGGTTGACGGCCATCTTCGGCACGTGCAAGCCCTGCGCCTGCCAGCGCATCATCTGGCGGCACGCTTCGTCGAGCACCCATTTGCCCAGCTGGTTGATGAAACCGCTGTCCTCGGCCAGCGGGATGAAGCGCGCCGGCGGCACCAGGCCCAGTTCCGGGTGGTTCCAGCGCACCAGCGCCTCGACGCCGACCAGGCGGCCCGTGTCGATTTCCACCTGCGGCTGGTAATTGAGGAACATCTCGTTCTTCTCGATCGAGCGGCGCAGGAAGGTTTCCAGGCGCAGCCGCTCGACACCCTCACCCGTCATCGACGGCGCATAGAAGCGGTAGCCATTGCGCCCGCGCGCCTTGGCCTGGTACATGGCCACGTCGGCATTGCGGATCAACATGTTCAAGTCCAGCGCATCGTCCGGATACAGGCTGATGCCCACGCTGCAGGTGACGAACAGTTCGTGGCCGGCCACCGTGAACGGCTGGTCGAACATGGTCATCAGTTTTTCCGCCACCTGCGTGGCGCCATACTCGCCGTCGATGCGTTCGAGCAGGACGATGAATTCGTCGCCACCCAGGCGCGCCAGGGTATCGCCTTCGCGCAGGCGGGCCGCCAGCTGGCCGGCCACTTTTTGCAGCAATTCGTCGCCCACATGGTGGCCCAGGGTGTCGTTGACGTTCTTGAAGCGGTCCAGGTCGATGAACAGCACGGCCAGCTGCTCCTGGTCGCGCGCGGCGCGCAGCAGCGCGTGCTGCAGGCGGTCATGGAACAGCAGCCGGTTCGGCAGCGCCGTCAGCGGATCGTGGTGGGCCATGTGATCGAGCTTTTCCTGCGATTCCTTGATCAGGGTGATGTCGCTGAACACGCCCACGTAATGGGTGGTGACGGCACGCGTGTCGCGCACGGCGCTGATGGTCAGCCATTCCAGGTACACCTCGCCGTTCTTGCGCCGGTTCCAGATCTCGCCGCGCCAGAAACCCGAGACGGCCAGTTCATCCCACAAGAACTGGTAAAACGCGGCGTCGTGCCGCTCGGAACGCGTCAGCGACGCATGCTGCCCCAGCGCCTCGGCTTCAGCGTAACCGGTGATCTGCGTGAACGCGGGATTGACGGTGACGATGATGCCATCGGCGTCGACCACCATCACGCCGTCGGCGATGTGTTCGAGCACGGTGGCCGATAAACGCAGTTTCTCCTCGGCTTCCTTGCGCGCCGTGATATCGGCATACACCCAGATACTGCCTTCGTTGGGGCGCAGCGGATCGAGCGCGCAGCCGCTCACCAGCGCCCAGAACAGGCTGCCGTCGCGGCGTTTGTACTGGCGCTCCTCGCTGAAATCGCCACCCGCGGCCAGGGCCGGATACTGGCGCTCGCCCGCCTCTTCGAAGTCATACGAACTGGTAAACACGATGGCGGTGGAACTGCCCGTCATTTCGGCATGACCGTAGCCGAACAGTTCCTCGCAGCGGCGGTTGACGGAAATGATGCGGCGGTGGCGCACGAACATCACGCCGAACATGACGTTGTCGAGGATGGCGCTCTGCTCCGTCAGCAGCGCTTCGATGCGCATCTCGTGGTGCTTGCGCTGGCTGATGTCGGCGATGATGCCGTCGATCCAGATGACGCCCTGCTCGCCCACCTGCGGCTGGCCATTCTCGGCCACCCAGCGCTCGATGCCGAAAGCGTCGACGATGCGGTATTCCAGCGCATACGGCCGCTCGTCGAGCACGGCCTGGCCGACGGCGCGGCGATGCTCGCGGCGGTCTTCCGGGCAGATCAGGTCGGCCCAGGCATGCGTGGTGCCGCGCATGAACTGACGCGCCGAATAGCCGGAAATGTCTTCGATGGCATCGCTGACGAAATCGATGGGCCCATCGGGCCGGTAGCGGAAGACGGCGCCCGGCACCTGCGTGACGATGGTGCGGAAACGCTCTTCGCGCTGGCCCACATCCTCGAACAGCTGGCCGATGGCCGCGCGCATTTGCTCGAGCTGGGCCGTCAGGCGACCCAGTTCGTCATTGCTGTGCGAAGCCAGCGGCGTGTCGAAATCGCCGTGCGACAGGCGGTCGGAAAAACGCGTCAGGCGGCGCAGGGGTTTGAGCAGGCGGCGGTTCAGGAACAGCACGATCAGCGCCATCGACACGGCCAGTTGCGCGCCCAGCACGAAAATATACGACATCTGCTTTTCGCGCAGTTCCTGCTGGCTGCGCGCGTCGTCCATCTCGACGACGACGTGGCCGATGCGTTCGCCGCGCACGAGGATGTCGCGCTCGGCGCGGTACAGATTGCCCACGGGCCGCTGCGGCGCCTGCAGGCTGATGAATTCCGTGTCGCCCTGCCCCAGCACCTTCACCAGCAGCACGGAACGGTCGCGCATCACCGACTCGACCAGCGAGTGGGCCGATTCCGCATTCATGTTCCACAGCGACTCCTGCATGCCCAGCGCCAGGATATCGACATTACGCTGCAAGGCCTCGTTCAGGCTGGTGCGCGCCGATTGGCGTTCATGCACGCCGACGAGCACATAGCTGCCGAAGATGGCGGGCACGACAAGGCCGCCAAATACCACCAGCAGCAGGGCGCCATAGATCGACGAACCGTACAGCACACGCAGGCTGGCGCGCAGGCGCTGGTAAGGTGAATTAAACATGCGGCAACAGGGCAACAGGGATCAGGCGGGCGATCATTGAACTTTACAGGGGAAGTCGGGTGGTCAGGCGGGAAGAAACTTTTTTCAGGAGCAATTATGCATGGAAAAAGCGGGGTAAGTCACCAATAAACACGCGCCAGCGGCAACCTCATGTCATATAAACAGGGTTGAAAAACCACACGCTGACCGGCGCGCCCTGCCGGCGCCAGCAGAAAAACGCTTAGCTTGCTATCATCGCGCCACTTTACCTAGAGGAACCACCATGACCTTCTCCATCTACTCCGCTTCGATCCCCGTCTTCAAACAGATCCTGGGCAGCCTGGCCGCTATCCTGGACAAGGCGGAAACGCACGCGCAAGACAAGAAAATCGACCCGAACGCCCTGCTGCAATTCCGCTTGTTCCCGGACATGCTGCCGTTCGTGCGCCAGATCCAGATCGCCACCGACTTCGCCAAGGGCTGCGGCGCGCGCCTGGCCGGCGTGGCCGTGCCACCGTATGAAGACAGCGAGCAGAGCTTTGCCGAACTGAAAGCGCGCATCGTCAAAACCATCGCTTTCCTGGAAAGCCTGCCGCAAGCGGACATCGACGGCAGCGAAACGCGCGCCATCACCACCGGCAGCGGCGAAAAGACCAAACACTTCACGGGCCAGACCTATCTATTCCACTACGCGCTGCCGCACTTCTTCTTCCACGCGACGACGGCGTACGACATCCTGCGCCATAACGGTATTGAAGTCGGCAAGAAAGACTTCATCGGCAGCTATTGATCCTTAGCTGTGAAAATGGGGGCAGTTCCTTCGGAATCGGAATGCTTCCCATTGGGAAGCATTCCCCCGTCGGGTCTGACCCCAGCAGTTGCAGTTGGGTTAAATCAGGTATTCCGGCGCGGATACCCTTGCGCCAGAATGCGCACCCACACCACTTCCTTCTCTTCATCCGTCATCGACACCCAGTGGGCCACTTCCACCACGGTGCGGCCGCAGCCGCGGCAGATTTCATCGAAAGTCGTCGAGCACACGGCCACGCAGGGCGTGTCTGGACGCGGCGGCAATTCCTTGTCAGCCATCAGGATACCTTCGGCAGGCCGAGCTTTTCCCAGCCTTCGGTGCCCAGCGCTTCCAGGGTGGCGATATTCTTGTCGAAGATGTCCGACGCTTCCGGGAACGCCTCGACGGCGCGCTCGATGCTGTCTTCGCGCAGCAGGTGCAGGGTCGGGTACGGCGAGCGGTTCGTGTAGTTGCTGATATCGTCCTCGAACGTTTCGGCAAACTGGTAGTTCGGGTGGAAGCTGGCCACTTGCAACTCGCCGGCCAGGTGCATGTCTTCCACGGCCGCATCGGCCACGTCGAGAAACTCGTTGTAGTCGAGGAAATCGTTCAGAGTGTACGGGTGGATCAGCAGGGTCGTGTCGATCTGCTCGGGATCCGTGTCGGCCAGGGTTTGCAGCTCATCCATCAGCATCGCCAGCAGATCCTCGGGATTGCTCGATTCGCACACCACATAGCGGATCTGCTTCTTGACGTGCACGGCCTTGGCAAACGGGCACAGGTTCAGGCCGATCACGGCCTTTTCCAACCAGGCAACAGTATTGGCGATGATGACGGCGTTGTCGTCGTCGTGGCGCGGCGGGGTGTTCATATACTTGACTCTCTATCAATAAAGCGGCCGACGGCTGAATGGCCGGCCAAAGCCAAATTGTACGCACTTTTGCGCAGCCTCATACCGGACGGCCGCCAGGCTTGCGCCATGACCCTGGCCATATATGCTATAACAGCGGCCGAATCGCACATCTGGCAAATTAAATTTGTAATAATTACATTATTAGCGACTGGAAACATCGCTATTGACGCCTATGTGCTGTCATCATGCTGACATAATTCTTGACTCCGGCATGTGGATATACGTACACTCGCAGCTTAATCATGGGTCTGTCCGATGTTTCTCCGACGACAACAATGGAACACTATGCACGAAAACTCCTTTAAATCTACCGTCCTGGCGGCGTTGGCCCTGGCGCTTGCGCCCGCCCTCAGCCAGGCGTACGAAGCCGGTGTTGAGAGCGATAACGCGCCAGTCGCCGCCACCACGCCCGCCCTGATCCCGATGACCGCCCAGGTCACGGCGAAACTCCCCACCCTCGACAACCGCCTGCAAAAGACCGATCGTCTGCTGAAAAACCTCAGCGACAATTCCGATCCGCTGCGCGAAGCCGACGTCTGGGGCCGCATCCGCAGCGGCTATGCGATTCCCGACATCAACAACCAGCTGGTAGCGAATCATGTCAACTGGTACGCCACCCGCCCCGACTACATCGCCCGCACGACGGCGCGCGCCTCGCGCTACATTTTCCACGTGGTGCAGGAACTGGAAAAACGCGGCATGCCGACGGAACTGGCATTGCTGCCGTTCATCGAGTCCGCCTTCAACCCGCAAGCGTTCTCGAGCGCCAATGCGGCCGGCATGTGGCAATTCGTGCCCGCCACGGGGCGCGATTTCAACCTCAAGCAAAACATGTTCAAGGACGAGCGCCGCGGCGTGCTGGCCTCGACCGATGCGGCCCTCACGTACTTGCAACGCCTGTATGACATGTTTGGCGACTGGCAACTGGCCCTGGCCGCCTACAACTGGGGCGAAGGCTCGGTGCAGCGCGCCATCAAGAAAAACCAGGCGCTGGGCAAGCCGACCGACTTCGAAAGCCTGGCCGACCTGATGCCGGCCGAAACACGCAACTACGTGCCGAAATTGCAAGCGGTGAAAAACATCATCGCCAATCCGGCCCAGTTCGGCCTGACCCTGCCCGTGGTCGACAACCAGCCCTACTTCACGGCCATCGACAAGACCAGCGACATCGACATCACCGTCGCCGCCCAGCTGGCCGAACTGTCGATGGATGAATTCAAGGCCTTGAATCCGCAATTTAACCGCCCCGTCATCATCGGTGGCGAAAAGACGAAGATTCTGCTGCCGCAGGAAAACGCCGCCAAGTTCACCACCAACCTGGCGCAATGGGGCCATGCCTTGTCGAGCTGGACCACGCACAAGATCACCAATGCGCGCGAACGCATCGAAACGCTGGCGTCGAAATTCGGCACCACGGCCGACGTGCTGCGCCAGGCCAACAATATTCCCCAGCGCACGCGTTTGCGCGCCGGCTCCACCATCCTCGTGCCGAAAACCTCGGCCACGATGAACAGCGACATCACCCAGGAAATCGCCGACAGCGCCACCATGCTGCTGGAAGCGGACCGTCCTGAACGGGTCGCCAAGGCCGTGCGCCGCGTCACCAAGGGCGGCAAGGTGCAAGCGGCGCCAATTTCCTTGGTGAAACCACGCATCCAGCGCGGCGGCGGTAACAGCCGAGCCAAGGCCCGTCACTGATCGCCTGATCCGTATAGATCCACCTCACCGGCCGCCACAGCTTTGCTGTCGCGGCCGGTTGCACATCCGCTTACCCGCCCACCTACCCAGACAGGAGTCGTCATGGCTTTCTTGCAAGGCAAAAAAATCCTCATCACGGGCTTGCTGTCGAACCGCTCCATCGCCTATGGCATCGCCAAGGCTTGCCACCGCGAAGGCGCCGCCCTCGCCTTCACGTATGTGGGCGAACGCTTCAAGGAGCGCATCACGGAATTTGCGGCGGAATTCGGCAGCGAACTGGTATTCGACTGCGACGTGTCCAGCGATGAACAGATCAGCGCCGTCTTCAGCGATCTGGCGCGCCACTGGGATCAGTTGGACGGCCTGGTGCACGCCATCGGCTTCGCGCCGCGCGAGGCGATCGCCGGCGACTTCCTCGACGGCCTGTCGCGCGACAGCTTCCGCATCGCGCACGACATTTCCGCCTACAGTTTTCCCGCCATGGCCAAGGCCGCCCTGCCCCTGCTGCATCCGGGCGCGTCACTCCTGACCCTGACTTACCTGGGCGCCGTACGTGCCGTACCCTACTACAACACCATGGGCCTGGCCAAGGCGTCGCTGGAAGCCTCCGTGCGCTACCTGGCCGAATCGCTGGGTCCGCGCGGCATCCGCGCCAACGGCATTTCCGCCGGCCCCATCAAGACCCTGGCCGCTTCGGGCATCAAGGATTTCAGTAAACTGCTGGGATTTGTGGCCGAACACGCCCCGCTGCGGCGCAATGTCACCATCGAAGAGGTCGGCAACACGGCCGCCTTTCTGCTGTCCGACCTGGCCTCGGGCATCACGGGCGAGATTACCTATGTCGATGGCGGCTTTTCGCAAGTGATGGCTGTCAATCCCGAAGTAGAGTGATGCGGTGATGGCCGATATTTTGTGGTTGTCATTTGACAACCTCGAAATATCGACCTACATTGGAGGCATCGCATGGCGCGCTCCTCGCATCCCAGGAAAGAAATCGAAGCGGCGCTGCGCCACGCGGAAAGCCAGGGCTGGCGAGTGGAAGTGGGCGGCAGCCATGCCTGGGGCAAAATGTCGCCCCTACAATGACGACGGCTGCCGCTGTGGAGAGGTTGCATCGCCTGCATCTGGAGCACGCCGAAAAACCCGGGCAACTACGCGCGGGCGATCCGCCGGGTGGTCGACAATTGCACTTTCAACAAACTGATGCACGACTGCATGCAACGCAAATCCAGAGGATAACCATCATGGATTACATCTTCACTCTCAAGTACCGCCTGCCCGACCACGAACACGACCTCGACGCGCTGGCCGGGCGCCTGGGCAGTGGCGGTTGCGACGACGCCCTGGTCGGCATCGGTCAAGCGGGACGCCTGGCACTGGAATTCACGCGCGAGGCCAGCAATGCCAGGGAGGCGCTGCTCAGCGCCCTGGCCGACGTCAAGGCCATCGTGCCCGAGGCCGTGCTGGTCGAGGCCTCGCCCGACTTCGTGGGCCTGACCGACGTGGCGCAAGTGCTGGGCCTGTCCCGGCAAAACCTGCACAAGCTGATGAGCAAATACCGCCACAGCTTCCCCGTGCCCGTGCATGAAGGCAGCGCCACCATCTGGCACCTGGACGACGTACTGGCGTGGCTGCACGCAAAGGGAACGTATCAGCTGGAACGCAGCCTGGTCGAACTGGCGCAGGTCACCCGGCAAATCAATCTGGCCAGGGAAACGCGACAGGCGCCGCCGCTGCCCGCCGACATCGTGGCCATGCTCAACTGAACGGGCGAAAACTGCGTATTCCTACTGATTTCACATAGGAAACATGCGCAAAACGTGGTAGGACTTTCGTTTCTTCCCATTTAGCCCGTGCAAAACGGCGTCAAATACGGTATAGTGTCGTTGTGCGCTGCAATATGTTCCCTTGAAGCGATGGCAACACCGCAGTCATGCACTACAAACTTAGCAGCTTCGCAAGCCTTAGCGCATCCACAGGATGCCGCTTATAAAGCCCTCCCGCCTTGTGTGTCGCACCTGACACCGTCCCGGCGCAAAGCTTTTGTGCCGAAATTTCTTTCTAGTTGAGTCATTTCGTTTTGGTTGGCGTTGCTATTTTGCGTTCTGCTTTTTGCAAGAACGCTGATTTTTACGAAAGAAAAGAATGACATTTGAATCCTTAGGCCTGCATCCGTCCATCATCGCCGCACTGACCGAATCGGGCTACACCGCGCCAACCGCGGTACAGTCGCAAGCGATTCCAGCCGCGATCGAAGGCCGTGACCTGCTGGTCTCGTCGCAGACCGGTTCGGGCAAGACCGCAGCTTTCATGCTGCCGTCGCTGCACAAACTGGCCAGCGCCGAACAAAGCGCCGCCGGCAAGACGCCAAACCAGGAAATGCAAGCATCGCGCGCCCGCGGCGAGCGTCCACGTTTCAAGGCTGCCCAGCCAAAAATGCTGGTGCTGACGCCAACGCGCGAACTGGCCCTGCAAGTAACCACCAACACCGACAAGTACAGCACCGGCATCCGCCGCATCAAGGCTGTGTCGATTCTGGGCGGTATGCCTTACCCTAAACAGATGCAATTGCTGGCCAAGAATCCTGAGATTCTGGTCGCCACCCCTGGCCGTCTGATCGACCACATGGACTCGGGCAAGATCGACTTCTCGCAACTGGAAATCCTGGTGCTGGACGAAGCCGACCGCATGCTGGACATGGGTTTCATCGACGACATCGAAAAAATCGTGGAAGCGACGCCAGAAGGCCGTCAAACCATGCTGTTCTCGGCAACCTTGGACGGCGTCGTGGGCAACATGGCCCGCCGCATCACGAAGAACCCACTGGTCATCCAAGTGGCAAGCTCGAGCAACAAGCATGAAAACATCACCCAGCGCGTCCACTTCGTCGACGATCTGTCGCACAAGAATCGCCTGCTGGACCACCTGCTGCGCGACGAATCGCTGGACCAGGCTGTTGTGTTCACCGCCACCAAGCGTGACGCCGACACCATCGCCGACCGTCTGAACATCGCAGGCTTCTCGGCTGCCGCTTTGCACGGCGACATGCATCAGGGCGCGCGTAACCGCACCCTGGACGGCATGCGCCGCGGCCAGGTCAAAGTGCTGGTTGCCACCGACGTTGCCGCCCGCGGTATCGACGTGCCAACGATCACCCACGTGTTCAACTACGATCTGCCGAAGTTCCCTGAAGACTACGTCCACCGCATCGGCCGTACCGGCCGCGCTGGCCGTAATGGCCTGGCCATCTCGCTGGTGAACCACGCTGAAGGCATGAACGTCAAGCGCATCGAACGCTTTACCAAGCAATTGATCCCGGTCAATGTCATCGAAGGTTTCGAACCGAAGAAAACGGCATCGGCACCACGTTCGAGCGCCCGTCCAGGCGGCTGGAAACCAGGCGACAACCGTGGCGGCGCGAAGCCAGGCCAACGCACGTTCAGCAAGCCAGGCGCACCACGCAAAGACGGCGCACCTAGCACCGGCGGCGGCTACAAGGGTTCCAACCCGCGCAGCACCGATGGCGCACGCCGCAGCTACGGCGACCGTTAATCACGGCGCCATGCCGCCAGCCGGCGGCAAGCAATAAAAAACGGCCACCAGATCGCTCTGGTGGCCGTTTTTTCATGTCCGCTGCCTTTATTTCTTCGACACCTTCTGGCGCGACAGCTTGCGCAGCTTTGCCTGCTCGAAGCGCGCGTGCTGCTCTGGCGTCTCGAGCACCAGCGGCGGCACGGCCACCGGCTTGCGGTTGGCATCCACGGCCACCATCGTGAAGTAGCAGCTGTTGGCATGGCGCACCAGGCGCTGCTGGATGTTTTCCGTTACCACGCGGATACCCACTTCCATCGACGTCGTACCCGTGTAATTGATCGAGGCGAGGAACGTCACCAGCTCGCCCACGTGAATAGGCTGCAGGAACATCACCTGGTCCACGGACAAGGTCACCACATAGCTGCCCGAATAGCGGCTGGCGCAGGCGTAGGCGACACTGTCGAGGTATTTGAGGATGGTGCCGCCGTGCACGTTGCCGGAAAAGTTGGCCATATCGGGCGTCATCAGGACCGTCATCGTCAGTTCGTGGGCCGACCAGTTCATCGCGCTGTCCAAAGTGTTCTCCAAGGGGGAAATTAAAAGTGAGGGAAGATGTGAAAACCGGCCCCAGGGGCCGGTTGTGAGCCTTACAGGCCCAGGGTGTCGATGTCGGCCAGCGATTCGCGGCCCTTGTCGGAAATGTCGTGGCCTTCGCCTTCGGCGCGCGCCACGATGTGGGCTTTCTTGCCCAGGAAATACGCCACGTCCGTATCGAGCTTGGTCAGCGGATCGGTGGCGACAGCGCGCAAACCCATGATGCAGCGGCGCAGGAACAGCAATTGTTGTGCTTTCTCGGTGATGGACAGACGGCCATCGCGCGCATAGCTGAGCAGCTTCAGACCCGACAGGCGCTTGGCATTGCGGGCAACGCAAGCACTGGGGCGCTCGGTCTTGATGCCGCGTGCAACTTGCTCCAGCGCGTCATATTCATCGGTTGTTAATTTCTCGTTCTTCATTACTTTTCCATAAAAGGCCAGGTGTTCGGCCCCCATGGTACGCGCCCCGCTGCGCATCGGCAACAGGCAACGTGAATCTACCGCCGCCCGCCATGCGGCCAGGCGACGGAAACACGGGCGTGACGAGCGTTATTTGTAGCTGCGCAGCAGCAGCCATGCCAGGCCGCAACCAGCCACGGCGCCCGCCAGGGCCAGCGCCACGAGGTGTTTGCTGGTGATCACAGGCCGCCGGCCCAGGTAGATTTTGTTATGCAAGGAATTGCCCACGATGGTCTCCTGTACAAGAATTTTTATGATGTCTCATTATAAGAACAGAATCGTGACGGCCGCATGACACTCAGCAGTTGGAGCTTGATTTGTATCCGCTCGGCAACATTTATGCGCATTTTTGTTGTTTAAATGGCGTGCCTCTGGCGAGGCCCGCGCCTTCAATTTCCGATTGGAAATAAACATCGCGCGCGCCTGCCCGCCGCCACCCATGGCGCGGCGCCACGGTCCGAGAACCGTTCAATGCATTTTCACGGGCGGTGGTGGCGGCGTTGGTTCCTCGACCGGCACGGGGTCGATGTGCGGCGGCGGTTCTGGCGGCGGCTTGAGGGGATCGCCTTCGGGCGGTGGCGGTATATCGGGTTCGGGCGTGCTGTGCGCACGCAGCGGGGCAAGATGGAATTGTGGCTGCATGGTGGCCTCCTTTGCCCCACTGTAGCTGATGCAGCCAAATCCTGGCGCCCGCCATTGGCCCGCTGCAGGGGAACTAAACGGCGTGGCGCCACTCCAACTTCGCAGGCATCCCCTCCAGCACGAGTACAAGCGACCCCTATGGCGCGCAAGAAAATCCTCTTTATGGCCGAGGCAGTGACCCTGGCCCATGTTGGCCGTCCCCTGAGCCTAGCCCAGGGCCTGGACGAGGCAAAATACGAGGTGCATTTTGCCTGCGCCGATGGGTATGACTTTTGTTTCAAGCAAGCCCCGTTCCGCCGCTGGCGCATCGACAGTATTTCATCGCTGCAATTTCTGCAGGCGCTGGCGCACGGCAAGCCCGTGTATACGGAAAGCACCTTGCACGCGTATGTGGAAGACGACTTGCGCCTGCTCAATGCCGTCCAGCCCGACCTCGTGATCGGCGACTTCCGCCTGTCGCTGTCGGTCAGCGCGCGCCTGCAGCGCATTCCCTACATTACCGTCAGCAACGCCTACTGGAGTCCCTGGGTGCGCCAGCACTACACGGTGCCCAACCTGCCCCTGACGGGCGTGCTGCCCATCTGGCTGGCCGATCCCCTGTTCCGCCTGATCCGCCCGCTGGCCTTCGCTTCGCACGCCGTGCCCCTGAACCGCGTGCGCCGCCGCCATGGCTTGCCATCGCTGGGCAGCGACCTGCGGCGCATCTATACGGATGCCGACCGCACCTTGTACGCGGATATTCCGCAACTGTTCCCGCCGCACGGCATGCCGTCCACGCACGACTACCTGGGTCCCATCATCTGGGCGCCGCCGCTCGACTTGCCGGACTGGTGGCAGCGCCCGGAACTGAGCAGCGGACGGCCCATCATCTATGTCACCCTGGGCAGTTCAGGCCAGGGGCAATTGCTGCCGCGCGTGCTGCGCGCGCTGGCGCCCCTGCCCGTCACCGTATTGGCGGCCACGGCCGGCACCATCCGCGTCGATGCCGTGCCACCGAATGCCTATGTCGCGCCCTTTCTGCCGGGCGACGCGGCCGCCCGGCGCGCCAGCCTGGTGATCTGCAACGGCGGCAGCCCCACCAGCCAGCAAGCGCTGACGGCAGGCGTGCCCGTCATCGGCATCGCCAACAACCTCGACCAATTTCTCAACATGCACGGCATCGTGGGCGCCGGCGCCGGCCTGCTGCTGCGCGCCGACCGCTTCCAGGAAACCGCTCTGCGCCATGCCGCCACGCGCATGCTCGACGATGGCCGGGCCAAGCTGGCGGCGCGCCAGCTGGCCACGGCCATGCGCGACTATGTGCCCGCGCAACGCTTGCTGCCCCATATGCACGCCCTGCTGGGCTCGTTGCCACAAGGCGGACAGCCTTGAAAGGCTGGCGTCGGTTTTTCTTACAGCGCATCCGGCAAAGCTTGCACCGCGTCAACAAAAGCACGCCAAGTCATTGATTTTAAAAGAACCTCATGCGTTGGCATGGAAGTCGCTAGGTACTGGCCATGAGCACCTGCCGACAGGTCTCAGGCAAGACTTCCAGACTCACTCAACCATGAGGTGAATACAATGAAACTCTCGAAACTGAAACTGCTCCCGGCCGCAGCGGCATTGGCCATGCTGTGCGCCGCCGGTAGCGCACAGGCGGGCGCCTACGGCTATTCGTACAACAACATCTTCGGCCTGGTGATCGCCGTGCCGACGGGCCAGATCACGGTGGCCAACAGCACCACGATCTCGCGCAGCACGGCCACCCTGAATGGCGTGAGCGTCATCAATGGTGGCGCCGGCTCGCTCGATGCCCCACGCGCCAACGTCGGCCCCGTCATCAAGGGCGAAAACGACTTCACGCAACAAGGCCCGGCAGGCAACTATTCACGCGGCGATGCGCAAATCGTCAGCACGCAGTTCCCTTCGTTCCCGCCAGGCTCCACCTCCACCCAGGCCGTCAACGTGGCCGAAGCCCACCTTGACGGGCCTGCCGGCACGGCCGATGCGTCCGGGCGCAACGGCTCGACCACGGGTTTCTCGGTCGATTTCGTCGTCGGCTCGCCCACGGCAACCCTGAGCTTCGACTTCCTGGCGTCGCCCTTCATGCAGGTCTTCCTGCAAAGCACGGTCGGGCAGCTGTCCACGGCCACGGCCAACCTGGTCGTAACCTTCACCATCACGGACGCGGCCGGCGCGACGGTATTCAACTGGACGCCGGACGGCGTGATCGGCTCGGGCATCTTCGGCGGCACGGAAAACGCCGATGGCGCCAACCTGAACACCAGCCTGGCGACCAATTTCCTCACGCGCGGCAATCTGTTCACCTACGACCCTTCCGGCTGCGGCACGCCCACGGGCACCGGTGTGGGTACAGCGTGCGGCAGCAACTTCAGCTCCGTCAGCAATGCTTTGACGGCCGGCAACTACACCTTGACCTTGAATGCGGTAGAAAGCGTGGACTTGGTGAAACAGGCGGCGACACCCGAACCGGGCACCTTGGCCTTGCTGGGCCTGGGCCTGGCCGGCCTGGGCTACGCCCGCCGCCGCAAAGTTGCCGCCTGAACCAGGCAACAGGGGGGATTCACAGGCGAGGGAGTCTCCTCGCCTTTTTTTTATGCGGCAAGCCTGTCGGTTTTCCTTACAACGCGGCCGACCAGGAGATGAGGATTTTCATGACTACATTTTTATGCACCCGACTTTCAATGGCCCTGCTGGCCTTGCTGTTGCTGGCCGGCAGCGGCACTGCCAGCGCCGCCGCCTACGGCTATTCCTACACCAGCGTCTTTGGCCTGGTCATCAGCAATCCCACCGGTTCCACCACCTTGATCAGCAATATCGACCTGTCGCGCACCACCGCCACGCTCAACGGCAGCAGCGTCATCAACGGTGGCAGCAATGAGATCGACGCGCCGCAAGCGACACGCGGCGCCGTGACCAAAGGGCAAAATGATTTTACCCAGCAAGGCATGGGCAACGCCGCGTATGCGCGCGGCGAGGCACAAATCATCACTTCGCAAATTCCCCCGTTCCCGCCGGGCTCGACCAGTACGCATACGGTGAATGCGGCGGAAACCTTCCTGACGGGCGGCGGCAGCGCCGACGCCTCGGGACGCAACGGTTCCAGCACGGCCCTGGCCATCAATTTCGTCGTCGGCCAGCCGGGCGCAACCCTGGCCTTCGACTTCCAGGCCCTGCCCTTCATGCAGCTGTACCTGGACGCGCTGGCCGGCACGGGCTCGGCGGCCACGACGAATATGGCGATGACGTTCAGCATCATCGATGACAATGGCCAGATCGTCTTCAACTGGGCGCCCGACGGCAGCCTGGGCTCCGGCATCCTGGGCGGCACCGAACTGGCCGACGCCGCCAACCTCAATACGGGCTACGCGCAAACGCCGCTCACCAGCGGCAGCGTATTCACGTACGACCCCAGCGGCTGCGGCGCGCCCACGGGCACGGGCACCGGCAAGACCTGCGGCGGGCAATATGGCGCCATCACGGACAACCTGGTGGCGGGCAACTACACCCTCGTGTTGAACATGCTGAACAGTTCCGAACTGGCCTACGTGCCAGGCGTCACCCCGGTGGCGCTGCCCGGCACCTTGCCGCTGCTGGCGGCGGGCCTGGCAGCGCTGGCGTGCCTGGCGCCACGGCGCCGGCACCGGCACTGATGCTGACGCCGTGGCGCGCACGGCGTCACGCGCGCTACTGCCCCGTTGTGGGCGCCACCAGCAAGTCTTGCAGCGGACGGCGCAAGGAGCGTGCACTGGCCGCCGGCCCCGCACCGATGCGTCCGAGGAACACGGCCCGTTCGACCGCCGCCGCCCCCAGCACGCCTTGGCATTGCACGGCCAACTCCTGCGCCATTTCCTGCATGCCATCGGTGCGCGAAAAGGTGCGCCGCTCGCGCACATAGCGGGCAAAGATCAGCGGCGTCAGTTCCGGCTGCAATTGCAGTCCCAGCTGCGTGGCCGTCAGCCAGAAGCGCTGCATGGCACGGCCGGCCGCCACATAATCGTCGATATGGCGCGGCGGCGCATCGGCCAGCAGCGCGAAATGCGCGGCGCAATACAGGCCCGGCAGCAAGTCCATCTGCAGCCGCGGGGCAATGGTGCCGCCCAGCCAGGTATTGAAAAAATCCACGCGGCGCCAGCTGTGCATGACCCAGCGCATCAGGCGCGCCGTCATCGCATCGACGCCGAGCGCCTGCTCCGGGATGCGGTCGTTACTGAAGCGCGCGCCCCATTCGATCACGTCGCGGTGCACCTTGTGCGCTTCGGGCATGGTCAGGCGCAGCTTTGCATTGTCGAACATCAGCCGCGCGCAGGCCAGCCGCGCGCGCCCGCCCTCGAACCACTGCACGCCATAGCCGGACGGCAAGCTGGCCGCCAGCGCCGCCTTTTCGCTGGCGCGCAGGCTGCGCGTGCTGAGCCGCCGCCGCTGCACGCTGCGCTGCGGCAGGAAGGCCGCCAGCGGATCGGGCAGCATGCCGGGGCTGTCGATCAGGTGCACATCGAAGGTGGGCAGGGTATCGGGCATGGACAGGCGCCGGCGCGCTTCCATGCGCAAGCCGTGACAGCTGGCCGTCAGCGCCATGCTTTCAAGCAAGGCGCCCAGCGATAGCTGGCTGGGATGGCCGTCGAGGTCGTACACGCAGTGGCTGCGCGTATCGAAACCATGCACGACCACGTGCCGCGGGTCCACGACTTCAAAGCGCCACGGCTGCGTGTTGTCGCCGCTGGGCGCCCAGCGCGCTTGGTCGAGGATGCTTTCCAGCACGGGATCGTTCAACAGTGCTTGCGCCATTTATGCCCCCTGCGCGGCGCGTCGCCGCTTGATGATGGCCATCGTCAGGCGCTGCAACGGATGACGGTTGCCGCCGGGACGCCAGGTATGCACGAGCTTGTTGCGATAGGCGTCGAAATGCACACCGTGCGGCGCCGCCATCACCTTGCCGCGTTTCAACAAAATTTTCAAGGCTTCCGTGGCGGCCGCGCCCGCGCACAGCTGGCAGCCCATGATGGTCGACGGCCCGCGCCGCTCCTTCAGGTTGATGGCGGACGGGTCGACCAGGTAAGGACCGTGCAAGCCGGCCGGCGCCAGCCCGACGAGAAAGCGCAGCGCTTTTTCTTCTTCGGGCAAGTCGCCCCAGCCGAAATACTCTTCGAACGTCATGCCACCCGGCATGAAGCTGAGCACGGCCGTGCCCATGCCCAGCGGCGCGGCCGTGATGGCGGGAATGCCCAGGCGGGCGCACGTGGCGAAAGTGGCTTGGCGCGCGGGAAAGGCGAAGAAATCCAGGCCGTCCACGTACAGGTCGACACCGGCAAAGAACTCGGCCAGGTTGCTGTCGTGTATGCCGTCGGGAAACTGCTTGATGTCGAGTTCGGGATTGATGTCGCGCGCCATCTGCGCCAGCACGGCCACCTTGGGCTGGCCCAGGGTGGAGACCATGGCGCCGGCCTGGCGGTTGAAGTTGGCGATATCGAAGGTGTCGAAATCGGCGATGTGGAAAGCGCCGATACCCAGCCGCGCCAGGGTCAGCAAGTGCACGCCGCCGACACCGCCCATGCCGGCAATGGCCACGCGTTTGCCGCGCAAGCTGTTTTGCTCCGCCTGCGTGACCCAGCCCAGGTTGCGGGCAAATGCCGCGTGATAGGAAAAACCATCTGTCATGCTCACCTCTACTATGCGTCCGCTAAGGACCAAGAAGAATTTGACAGATGGTCAGGCGATAAGTTCCCGCTATGACGAAAACTTAGCGGGCCAGCCGGCGCTGGGCCGCCTGCGTCGGGCGCGGCGCCCCTGCCACTGCGCCCACCTTGAACACGCTGACGATCTGCGCCAGCCCGGCCGCCTGCTCGTTCATCGCCTGCGCCGCCGCCGACGCCTGCTCGACGAGGGCCGAGTTTTGCTGCGTCATGTTATCCATCTCGACGATGGCCTGGTTGATCTGCTCGATGCCGGCACTTTGCTCGGCGCTGGCCGAGGAAATCTCGGCCACGATATCGGTCACGTGCTGCACACTGGAAACGACTTTTTCCATCGTCTCGCCCGCCAGCGCCACCAGTTTTTCACCGGCACCCACTTGCTCGGCAGAACTGTCGATCAATTGCTTGATCTCCTTGGCGGCTGCGGCCGAACGCTGCGCCAGGTTGCGCACCTCGCTGGCCACGACGGCGAAGCCACGGCCCTGCTCGCCCGCGCGCGCCGCTTCCACGGCCGCGTTCAGGGCCAGGATGTTCGTCTGGAAAGCGATGCCGTCGATGACGGCGATGATGTCGCCGATCTTTTTCGACGAGGCATTGATGGCGCCCATGGTGTCGACCACCTGGCTCACCACGCCACCCGCCTGGCTCGCCACTTGCGAGGCGGAAATGGCCAGCTGGTTGGCCTGGCGCGCATTGTCCGCATTCTGGCGCACGGTCGAGGTCATTTCTTCCATCGTCGACGCCGTTTCTTCCAGTGAGCCCGCCTGCTGCTCCGTGCGCGCTGACAAGTCGTGGTTGCCCGAGGCGATCTCGCCCGACGCCGTGGAAATCGATTCTGCATCGGTGCGCACCTGGCTCACCAGATGGGCCAGGTTGTCGCGCATGGCCTTGATCGCCATCAGCAAACTCGACGTGTCACCGGGGCGCGTATCGATGTGCGTGGTCAGGTCGCCCTGGGCGATTTGCGCCACGATGGCCGCTGCATAGTCGGGTTCGCCGCCGAGCTGGGCCAGGATGCGGCGCAGCATCAGGGCCGCCAAGGCGCCCACCACCAGCATCAGCGCCCCGCCGATGGCCAGCAGCACGCCCGCCTGGGCCCAGAATTTGTGGTTGATGTCATCGATATACGTACCCGTGCCGATCAGCCAGTCCCACGGCGAAAATTTCACCACGGCATACATCTTCGCCACCGGGTCGGGCACGCCGGGGCGCGTGCCGTCCGCCTGCACAAGGCCGATGCGGCTGGCAGCCAGGGCCACGCGGTAGCGGTCACCCGACTGCTTCATGTTCTTTTGCGGCACGCCGATGCGCGACGCATTCGGATGCACGTACAGCAAGTCCGTGCTGAAATCGCGCACGAAATAATACATCTCGTCCTTGGCGAAGCTGCCGATGGCCAGCTTGGCCTGCTGCTGGGCCTGCTCACGTGTGAGCTTGCCCGATTGTTCCAGCGCATACGCCTTTTCCACGGACGCGTTGGCCAGCTCCACCAGCACCGTCAATTGCTCGACCCTTTCCGCCATCATGGTCTGGCGCAAGGAATACAGGGAAAATGAAGCGATGAGGACGATGCCCAGCAAGGTGCTGAAACACAGGAGGAGAATGCGCGAACGGAGTGTCATGGGTGCCTGGAAATAAATAGGAGAATTAATTGCCCAATGGAAATCTTTTCAGAAAAGCAAAACGGGCGGCGCTACCGGGCTGTGCCCGGCAGGCACCGCCCGCTGTAAGTTACTGTTGAAGGTCAGGCCAAGGCTTCCTTGGCCGCCTCTTCCGGCGTCAAGCCGTCGTAGAACTGGTCGGTAAACCACTCGACCTGCTCTTCGATGTGGTCCTGCGCCTGCGCCACGGTGGCGCCGCCAGCCACGAGGAAGCCTTCGACCTCGATACACCAGTTGATCAACTCCAGGGTTTCCGGATCGAGCTCTTCTTTCTTAGCCATCGTATTTCCTTGCTTGTTAAATTGCGATATCACATCAATAAGCGGCAGTTTAACAGCTTCGCCACGCTGCCGCCCATGCAGATCAAACACGAGGGTTACTTGGCTGCAACGTTTTTGCGTTCAGGATACAGCACCACCTGCACATAATTGTGCATGTCCAGGTAGCGTTGCGCCGCCAGCTTGACGGCTTGCGGCGTGATGGCGCGCACGCGCTGTTCGTAGCGCAGGATGTGCGCGGGGTCGCGCCCTTGGGTCACGGAACCCATCAACTGACTCATCCAGTAGCGGTTTTCGCGCAGCGACTTTTGCTGGCGCGTGATCCAGTTCAGCTTGACCTTTTCCAGGTCGGCCGCCGATGGCCCGTCCGTCTTCATCTTGTTGATTTCGGCAAAGGCGGCGGCGATCACCTTGTCCACGTTTTCGGGTCCCGTCGGCAAGTTCAAGGCCACCGAATAATGGCCATACGGGTGCTGGCCCATTGAGGTTTCAAAGCCGCCGCCATAGATCATGCTCATCTTTTCGCGCAGCACTTCGATGACTTTCAGGTTCAGCACCTCGCCCAGCGCCTGCAAGGTCAGCTTTTGCTCGTCCGAATACGCCACGTCGCCATTGAAGGTAATGGAAATCGTGCTCTTGGGCTCGCTACCCATGTAGATATCCTTCTTGACGACGCCGGTCACCGGGCGCATGCCCACGTCGCGGTAGGCATGCGGCACGTCGCCCACGGGCAAGGTCCCCAGATAGCTGGCGATCAGCGGCTTGATCTTGTCGAGCTCGAAGCTGCCCGCAAAGATGAAGGTCATGTCGCGCGCGCTGGAAAAGCGCTGGCGGAAGATGTCCAGCGAACGGTCCAGGCCCACCTTGTCGAAGTCGGCCACGCGCGGCACGCCGTCGACGCGCGGGTTGTCGCCAAACATGGCGTGCTGGATGGCGTCGTAAAACACGGCTTCCGGCTGCGCCATGCTGTTTTTCGCCAGGTCCTGCTGCTTGCCGATGAAGGACTGGTACAGGCCAGCATCCTTGCGCACGTCGTTGAAATACAAATACACCAGTTGCAGCATGGCTTCCACGTCGGCGCTGCTGGCCGAGCCGCCAAAGCCTTCGCTCAGCTCGCCCAGCGACGCGCCCACGTTGACCGTCTTGCCGGCCAACACTTTTTGCAAGTCCAGCGGCGCCAGATCTTTCAAGCCCATGCTGCCGACCACGGCGCTGGCATAGCGGGCGTTGTAGATGTCGGCGTCGCCAAACAGCGACTGGCCGCCGAAACGCGTCGAGCCCATCAGCACCTGGTCATTCTTGAAGTCCGTCGGTTTCAGCAGCACGCGCACGCCATTGCCCAGGGTCAATTCCGTCACGCCGATGGCGCTGTTCAACTTTTCCGAGACGATGCTGCCGCCGGCCGGCGGGCCATCCATCAGCTTGCTGGCAAGGACTTTTTCCGTGCGCGGCTCGACCTTCTGCTGCTCGGCCTTCGCCACGGCGTCGAGCAATTGCTGCTGCGTCGGGACGCTGGCGCCCGCTTTCGGCTCGGCGCCCATGAAGACGACCAGTTTCTTTTGCTGGTCGGGAATCACCTTGGCCACCGTCTCGTTGATTTCCTGCAAGGTTACCTGTGGCAAGAGCTCCTGCGCGTACAGCAATTCATTGGCGATGCCGGGGATGGCTTCCTGTTCCAGGAAGTTGCGCGAATACTCGGCCACGAAACCGGCCGAATCGGATTTGTCGCGTTCGCTGTAGGCGCGCTCGTAATTGCGCAGCATGTCCTTGCGCGCGCGGTCCAGTTCATCCTGGCTGAAACCGAAGCGGCGCGCCCGCTCATCTTCCTGCACCAGCGCATCGACGGCCGGCTGCACGCCGCCCTTGCCCAGCAATGCATAGGCGCTGAACGATTCATAGCCGCGCACCAGCTTGCCCATGCTGCTGCCGCCCTGGATGAACGGGGGATTGGCTTGCTGCGTCAATTCCTGCATGCGCGCGCTGAGCATTTGGCCATACAGGTTTTCGATCATCTGGCGGCGGTAGTCGGCGATGGTGACAGGCTCCTGCGCGGCGCGGATCGGATAGCGGATGAAGACACTGTCGTCCGGCGCTTCCTTGTCCGTGATCACCAGCGCTTCCGTCTGCGAGCGCTGCGGCACTTCCGCATACAGGCGCGGACGCGGTTTCGCGGGGTTTTTCAGCTTGCCGAAATGCTGCCGGATCAGCTTTTCAGCCTGTTTCGGCTCCACATCACCGACCACCATCACGGCCATCAGGTCGGGACGGTACCAATCCTTGTAGAAACGTTTGATGGCTTCCGGCTTGAAGGTTTTCAGCACGGATTCCTTGCCGATCGGCATGCGTTCCGCATAGCGCGAACCGTTCAGCAACTTCGGATACAGCACCTTGTTCATGCGGTCGCTGGCGCCCTTGCCCAGGCGCGCCTCTTCCAGCACGATGCCTCGCTCGCTGTTGATGTCGGCCGGGTTGAATTTCAAACCATGCGCCCAATCTTCCAGCACGAGAAAACCTTTTTCCAGGTTTTCCTTCTTGTTCGTGGGAATCGGCAGCACGTAGACGGTTTCATCAAAGCTCGTGTAGGCGTTCAAGTCGGCACCGAACTTCACGCCGATCGATTGCAGATATGAAATCAGCTCATTGCGCTTGAAATGCGTGGAACCGTTGAAGGCCATGTGTTCCGTGAAATGGGCCAGGCCTTGCTGGTCGTCGTCTTCCAGGATGGAACCGGCTTTCACCACCAGGCGCAATTCCACTTTCTGCGCGGGACGGGCATTTTTCTTGATGTAATAGGTCAAGCCATTCGGCAGTTTTCCAACGGTAACTTCTGGTGCCAGCGGCAGGGGATCGCTCAAACGGATTTCCGCCTGGGCCATGCAGGCGCACGCCAATAAGACGGCACCCGAGATCAGGCGTAATTTACTCAGCTTCATGTATTCTCAACGGTAAGATTCAGTAAGCGTACCTTACACTGAAATCCTGTTTCCGCCATTAAAAACAGCTTAGGAAAACTGCTTTCCCCAAGCAACTTTGCCGAATGACAAACTCAGCAGTGCCCCGCCCCTTTTGTTCAATTGTGCTAAAGTATTGCCGCCGGTCATGTGGACCGGCACAACAATACGTCTTCGGGGCGGGGTGCGATTCCCCACCGGCGGTAAGACCGGCAACGGTCAAGCCCGCGAGCGCCTGTCCAACTTCGTTTGGCAGGGTCAGCAGATCTGGTGCGACTCCAGAGCCGACGGTATAGTCCGGATGAAAGAAGATGTGCAGTAAACGCGATGTCCGCTCGACCTGTCGATGCGGCCGGCTGCGTCTATTCGCTTGCCCTGCAGCGTTTTTCGCCTATGCGAGGAGCGTTTCACCATGTTAGTCAACAGCTATACCCTGCTTTCCAACGACCTCGAAGGTCGCATCCAATCCGCCCTGGCCGCCATGCGCGCCGGCATCCCCGTCATCCTGCTCGACGATTTCGACCGTGAAAACGAAGCCGACCTGATCCTGTCTGCCGAAAAACTCACGCACGAAACCATGGCACTCTTGATCCGTGAATGCAGCGGCATCGTCTGCCTGTGCCTGCCGACGGACGTCGTCAGCGCGCTGGAATTGCCACCCATGTCGTCCGACAACGGTAGCCGCTACGGCACGCCGTTCACCGTGTCCATCGAGGCGCGCGATGGCGTCACGACGGGCGTGTCGGCCGCCGACAGGGTTACCACCATCCGCGCCGCCATCGCGCCGAACGCCAAGCCAGCCGACCTGGTGCGCCCCGGCCACGTGTTCCCCCTGCGCGCCGCGCCCGGTGGTGTGCTCGAGCGCCGTGGCCACACGGAAGGCTCCGTCGACCTGTCGCGCATGGCCGGCCTGAACCCGGCCGCCGTGCTGTGCGAGCTGATGAATCCGGACGGCACCATGATGCGCGGCGACGATATCGAACGCTTCGCCGAACTGCATGGCATGCCGATCCTCACCATCGAAGAACTGGTGGAATGGCGCAGCACGCGCGAGCAATAAACTGTCAGGCGGCGACGGTCTTCGGCAGATGCACGTGCCGGTAGACCAGGCCCGCCGCCAGGCCATACGCGACGGCAATCGTCGCGTAGGCCAGCGGCAAGCGCAGCGACCAGTCCTGCACCATGTGCAGGATGCTGCCGATCAGGGCCACGCCCACCAGCGCGCCGATTTGCCGGTTCGCATTCAGGGCGGCGGCGGCGCTGTTCGCATGCTGCTTGCCGGCCACCCGCATCACGGTGGCCGTCATGGCGGGAATGGCGATGCCGATGGCCACGTTCATGACGGCCGTGCCCAACGCCAGCAGCGCAAACGGCGTGCCCGGACGCAAGCCCATCAGCAACAAGGCCATGACGGCGCCTACCAGCAAGCCGGCCAGCATGGGCAAGCGTGTGCCATGGCGGGCCGCAATACTTCCCGCCATGAAATTGCCTACCGTATAGGCCGCCATCATGGGCAGCAGGCGCAAGCCCGACTGCAAGGCGTCGGCGCCGCCCGACTGCTGCAAATACAGGCTCAATAGGAACAGCTGGCCGAAGACGCAGAAATTGATCAGGAAACCCACGCCATTGGCCGCGCCGAAGCTGCTGCTATGAAACAGTGCGCGCGGCAACAGCGGATGGCTGCCGCTGCGCTCGCGCCGCAGCAATTGGCCGGCCGACAGCACCGCCAATGCCACCGCCGCCAGCACGCCGGGCGACAGCCAGCCCAGCACGGGCCCTTCGATCAGCACGAAACTGAGGCCCGCCAGCGCCGCCACGCCCAGCGCATGGCTGAACAGCGACAGATCGCGCGGCTGGCGCGCCGGCGCGGCCAGCAGCATTTGCGCCATGACGATGGCCAGCACGCCCAGCGGCACGTTCACCCAGAACACGCTGCGCCAGCCGAACTGGTGCACGAGGATGCCGCCGATCAATGGACCGGATGCACCAGCCACGCCCACCAGCGCCGACCACGCGCCCAGCATGCGCGTGCGCTCGCGCTCGTCGTCAAAGCTGTGCGTGAGCAGACTGAGCGAACTGGGCATGAACAGGGCCGCGCCCGCGCCCTGCAGCAGGCGCGCCGCCGTCAAGAAATGCCCGTCGGGCGCGGCGCCGCACAAAATCGAGCCGAGCAGGAAGATGCCCAGGCCGCCCTGGTACACGGCTTTCGGTCCGTAGCGGTCAGCCAGCGCGCCGCCGGCCAGCAGCAGCGCGGCAAACGTCAGGGTGTAGCCGTCGACCACCCAGACCAGGCCCGTCAGCGGAATGGCCAGGTCCAGCGCGATATCGGACAGGGCCACGTTGACGGCCGTGACGTCGATCATCGCCATGACGAAGCCGAAAGCCAGGGTCAGCAGGATCAAGCCGTTGGCGCGGTGCGGTGTAGGGGCAGACATGGTATTCCTTGCAGGGACAGCGGGGCAGCCATTATGCGAGCGTTGCATGATGCAGTAAACAGGCATAAACTCGGCACCTTGATGCAGAAATGCATCGCCAATCACAAGGAAACGGATGGACTGGGATAACGCGCGCATCTTTCTCGCCATCGGCCGTGCCGGCACCCTGCGCGGCGCGGCCGCCCTGCTGCGCATCGACCAGGCCACGTGCGGGCGCCGCCTGGCCGCGCTGGAAAGCTCGCTGGGCGCCACCCTGTTCCTGCGCACGCCGTCGGGCTACGTGCCCACGCCGGCCGGCGAGCTGGCGCTCACGGCCGCCGAAGCGATGGAGCGGGCGGCCGACAAGCTGCAGCGCGAGATGCAGGGCGTCGACAACCGTTTAAGCGGCCTGGTGCGCGTGGCCACCACGGACACCATGGCCAGCCATTTCGTCATCCGCGCCATGCAGCAGCTGCACGCGGCCCACCCGGACATCCGCATCGTGCTCAACGTGGCGCCCGCGCTGGCCAGCCTGACGCGGCGCGAAGCGGACCTGGCCGTGCGCGGCGTGCGCCCCACCGATCCGGACCTGATCTCGCGCCACCTCGTCAAGCGCAGCCTGGGCCTGTATGCGTCGAAAAGCTACCTGGCCGAACGGGGCGAGCCCGTGCGCGGCACGGCACTGGCCGGCCACGACATCGTCATCTACCACCATTCCGTGACGCCGCGCCATGGCGAGAAAATCGCCGGCGAATCCGTCGCCAACGCCCGGGTCGCCATGGAAGTGAACTCGGCGGCGATGCTGCAGGAAGCCACGCGCGCGGGCCTGGGCGTGGCCGAGCTGGCCACCCACCTGGGCGACATCGACCCGCAGCTCGTGCGCATCTGGCCCGAGCGGGCGGAAGCGTATGACGTGTGGCTGGTCATGCATGCGGACCTGAACCGTTCTGCCCGCGTGCGGGCGGCGGCCGACGCGATTATCCACAGCGTCGCCAGCGTGGCCGGTCAATAAAGGGCCTGCCGTGCACGGCTGCACAATCGCTTGTATCGAACGCATCCAATGTTAAGATGCCATGATGACCCTATCCGTCTCCCTCATCATCAGCCTGCGCCGCCTGCACCGGGCCACCATGGCCTGGCTGGTCAGCTGGTGGCGCATGCTGCATTTCGCCATCCTCGTGTTTTCGCTGGCCCTGTCGCCATCGAGCTATAACCGCGACAACCGCCCCATCCTCGCGCACCGACTCGTGACGAACACGGCGCCCAATCTCGTGTGGTTCAGCGTGGCCTGCGCGCTCGTCAGCCTGGTGCTGATACGCATCGTCGTCGTCAGCGCGCAAAGCTACGGCCTGTCGCGCTATGCGCTGGAAATGGTCGTGCGCGTGCTGGTGCTGGAACTGATACCGCTGACGGCCGCCCTGTTCGTCGCGCTGCGCCTGACCCTGCCCGACGGCATTGCGTTTGCACAAATGCGCTCGTCCGGCATGCTCGACAAGATGCAGCGCCAGGGCGTCGACCTGCTGCGCCGCGAATACTTTCCGCGCGTCATGTCCGGCATCTTCGCCGTGTGGATGCTGGCCATCGTCAGCTGCGTCACCTCGCTGATCCTCGCCTACATCACCATCTACGGCTTTACGCCGTGGGCGCTGCAAGGCTACACGCGCGTCGTGGGGCAGATATTCAATCCGGCCGTGGCGCTGATCCTGATGCTCAAAGTCATCTTCTTCAGCTTTGCCGTCGCCCTGATCCCGCTGGCCTCGTCGTACTATCCGGAAGAACCGCACGGCCGGCGCAACCGCCTGTGGGCCGCGCACGGCCTGTCCGAAATGCTGCGCCTGTTTTCCGTCATCCTGCTGGTCGAAGTGGCTTCGCTGATGGGCAATTACTACTGATGCCCGCCACCGCCCAGCTAACCTTGAACCACCCATACCAGAGCCAGAAGCCATGAGCCAACCTCAAAATCCCGACCAGACCGACGTCACGGCGCCCGACGCTGTGCTGCCCGCCCCGCCGCCCGTGCGCCACGCCGAACTGAAGGCGGCCATCCTGCTCGTCTTCATGTTCGTGCTGGTGGTCGGCTCCGTCGTCTACCTGATGTATGCGCGGGGCGCCTTCGAAGCCACGCAAACCCTGGTGCTGACGGCCGACGATTCGGACGGCGTCGGCGTCGGCGCCGACCTGACCTTTTCCGGCTTTCCCATCGGCCGCGTGCAGCGCATCGAGCTGGCGCCGGACGGCCGCGCGCGCGTCATCATCGACGTGCCGCGCAAAGACGCGCACTGGCTGCGCACCAGCTCCATCTTCACCCTGGAACGGGGCATCGTCGGCGGCGCCAAGCTGCGCGCCTACAGCGGCATCCTGACGGACCCGCCGCTGCCCGACGACGCCACGCGCGACTTGCTGGTGGGCGACATGGCGGCGGAAATCCCCCGCCTGCTGGCCGCCGCCAAGGACTTGCTGAACAACCTGGGCAACCTGACGGGCACCGATTCCGCACTCGACGGCACCATGCGCAACGTGCAGGCCGTCACCGGCAAGCTCAGCGGTCCGGGCGGCGCCATGGGCTTGCTGACGGGCGACGACAAGCAGTCGCGCCTGCTGATCGAACGGGCCAACGCCCTGCTGATCACGGCGGACCAGCTGGCGCGCCGCACGGATGGCCTGGTGGCCAATGCCGATACGCGCGTCTTCGGCGACAAGGGCGTGATGACGGATGCGCAGGCGACCATCGTGCAGCTGAACGCCCTGCTGGCCGATACGCGCAACAGCCTGAAAAAAGTCGATGCCGTGCTGGTCGAAGCGCAAGCCGTGGGCGCCAACGCCAAGGCGGCCACAGCCGACCTGGGCCCGCTGCGCGCCGATGTGGAAAGCAATCTGCGCAAGGTCGAGCAGCTGGTCAATGAAATCAACCGCAAATGGCCGTTCAAGCGCAATCCGGAGATCAAACTGCCATGAGAAAACTCAACGCCACCTTGTCCGCACTGGCCCTGACCACGCTCGCCGCCTGCTCCAGCGGCCCGCCCGTGCCGGACTGGAAAATGAATGCGCAAAGTTCCGTCGAACGGTTTCAAGCCGCATATTTGAATGGCAACGCCCTGGTCGAGCAGACGGAATTCCGGCGCGCCCGCAGCCAGGTCGCCGGCACGGGCAAGCTCGAACTCGTGGCGCGCATCGAACTGCTGCGCTGCGCCGCGCGCGTGGCCAGCCTGGCCTTCGAGGACTGCGCCGGCTTTGACGCCCTGCAGGCCGACGCGACGGACGCCGACCGCGCCTATGCGGCCTACCTCGCAGGCAAGGCGCAGGCGGCCGACGCCGCCCTGCTGCCGGAAGCGCAGCGGGCGGCCGCCAGCGCCAGCTCGGATACGGCCGCCGCCAGCGCCGTGGCCGCCATCAAGGACCCGCTGTCGCAGCTGGTGGCGGCCGGCGTGCTGCTGCGCTCGGGCCGCGCCACGCCGGAGCTGCTCGATACGGCCGTGGCCACCGCCTCGGACCAGGGCTGGCGCCGTCCGCTGCTGGCATGGCTCGGTGTGCAGCGCCTGCGCGCCGAACAGGCGGGCGATGCCCAAGCGGCGCAGCGCATCGCGCGGCGCATGGCGATCGTCGAGCAGCCACTGGCTCCTTGAGCGTGCCGATGACGGCCCAAGGCAGGTAGAATCAGGCATAATCGAAGCAGGACGACATCAATGCCGTGCAGGCCGCGAGGTGTGACAATGCAGTTCGAGGATTTTGACCTTTCCACTCCCGATACCGGGCGGCATGCCGGGGCGGCGCCTGACGCCGACACGCCGGCCGCCACGGCCGTGCGCCTGCAATACCTGCTCGACAATACACCCTCCATCATCTATTGCACCGTGCCCAGCGGCGACTTCAAGATGACGTTCGTCAGCAACAATGCCCTCAATGTCCTGGGCTACCAGCCCGAGGAGATGGTAGCCGACCCCAATTTCTGGTTCGACCACATCCACCCCGACGATGCGCCCGGCATTTTCTCCAGCCTGGCGCAGATCTTCGTCGAAGGCGCGCGCGCCTATGAATACCGCTTCCGCGTGCACGACGGCAGCTACCTGTGGATGCACGACAGCCTGCGCCTCGTGCGCGACGAACACGGCGTGCCGTTCGAGGTGATCGGCTCGCTGACCGATATCACGGAACGCAAGCGCATGGAAGCGATGCTGCAGGCGCGCGGCGAAGAGCAGCAACTACTGATCAGCAAGTTGCAGGAAGCGCACGACCAGCTGCTGCAATCGGAAAAGATGGCGTCCATCGGCCAGCTGGCGGCCGGCATCGCGCATGAAATCAATAACCCGATCGGCTTCGTCAACTCCAACATGAGTTCGCTGCAAGGCTATGTCGGCACCCTGTTCGGCGTGATCGGCCAGTACGAGGCGGCGATGCGCGAGACGCCCGACGGCCCGGCCCTGGCCGCGCGCGTGGCCCAGGTGCGCGACCAGGCCGACCTCGCCTTCCTGCAGGACGACATGGTGGACCTGGTGCGCGAATCGATGGATGGCCTCAAACGCGTGCGCGACATCGTGCAGGCGCTGAAGGATTTTTCCCATGTGGGCGAGACGGACTGGCAAGTGGCCAGCCTGCATGCGGGCCTGGACAGCACCCTCAACATCGTCGCCAACGAATTGAAATACAAGGCGCGCATCGAGAAGCACTACGGCGAGCTGCCGCAGATACTGTGCCTGGCCTCGCAGCTGAACCAGGTGTTCATGAACCTGCTTGTCAACGCGGGCCAGGCCATCAGCAGCGATGGCGTGATCAGCATCCGCACGGGCCACGCCGGCGATTGGGTGTGGGTGGAGATCGGTGACACGGGCGCCGGGATCGCGCCCGAGCACCTGAACCGCATCTTCGAACCGTTCTTCACCACCAAGGCCGTGGGCAGCGGCACGGGCCTGGGCCTGTCGCTGTCGTACGGCATCGTCAACAAGCACGGCGGACGCATCGAGGTGGCCTCGGAAGTGGGCCGTGGCACGCGCTTTACCGTGCACCTGCCCGTCACGCCGCCGGCGGCCCCGCCAGCGCCCTAGCCTTCCCGCCCTAGCCTTCCTTCACGGGCGCGTACACGCGGATGCTCAGGCGCCCGCCATTCTTGCCTTCGAAATCGAGCAGCTGGGAAATCACGCGGGCCGTCAGCACGTGTTCGGCCGCCAGCAGCATCAGGCCATCGCGGCTGATCAGGTCGCGCGACAGCACCATGCCCGGCTCCAGCTGGCCCGACAGCACGGTCAGGTCGCGCGCCGGCGGCTCCGTTTCGTCCATGATGCTGCGGAAAGCGGCCACGACGGCCGGGTCGTAGCGCTTGCCGACGCTGTCGTAGATCAGGGTGCGCGCTTCCTCGGCGCGCAGGCTGCGCTGCACCATGGCGCCGATCTGCAAGCCATCGTAGTCCGACGCCAGCGCCAGGATGCGCGCGCCCATCGGAATGGCCAGGCCCACCAGGCCATCGGGGAAGCCGCCGCCGTCGAAGCGCTCGAGCTGCGAGCGCAGGATCACGGAGACGGCCCGCAGCTCGTCGAGCGCCATCAATAACTGTTCGGCGCGCAGCGGATGCTTGCGGAAGGCGGCCAGTTGCTCGCCGTTCCAGGCGCTGGCCGGCAATTCCAGCACGTCGTCGCTCAGGCTGAGCTTGCCAATATCCTTGAGCAGGGCCGCGATGAACACGTCGCGCGCCTCCTGCCCTTCCAGGCCCAGCGCCTGCGCCAGCTTGCGCGACAGCTCGGCCACCCGCCGCGCATGGCCGGCCAGCTTGCCGCCACGCATCTCGATCAGGTTGGAAAACACCTTGATGGTCGTCACGAACGTCGCCTTCAGGCGCTCGTTGGCCGCCTGCACTTCGTCGTGCGACTGCTTCAGCTGCTGCGTGCGCGTGGCCACCTTCGCTTCCAGGCTGGCGTTGAGCGCCTGCAGCTCCACGTTCTGGCTGGCCGTCAGCGCTTCGAGGCGCAGTTTTTCCTGCTCCAGCGCGCGCCGTTCCAGCGCGTGGCGCACCACCAGCACGATATCGTTCTCGTCCCAAGGCTTGGTCACGTAGCGGTAGATCTCGCCCTGGTTGATGGCGTCGAGGATGGACTGGATGTCGGCATAGCCGGTCAGCAGCAAGCGTATGGTGCCGGGCCAGCGCTGGCGCACCTGGGCCAAAAATTGCGCGCCATCCATGTGCGGCATGCGCATGTCGGAGATGACCAGGTCCACCGTCTCGCTCTCGAGCAGGGCCAGGCCGGCCGCGCCGCCATCGGCCGTCAGCACGCGGTAGCCGTGCGGGCGGAACAGCCGCCGCAGCGACGACAGGATATTCGGTTCGTCGTCGACGCACAGGATGGTGGGCGGCGTGGCCGCGGTGCTGGCGCTGGTACTGATGCTCATGCTCATGCTGTCCTGTTCGGTCATGGTGAGACGGCCTGCGCCTGGCGCACGGGCAAAGTGATGCGGAAGGTGGTGCCGCTGCCGATGATGCTGCGCACGTCGATGCGGCCGTGATGCTTTTGTACCGTCGTGTAGGCCAGCGACAGGCCCAGCCCCGTGCCCTTGCCGACCGCCTTGGTGGTGAAGAACGGATCGAAGATGCGCGACAGGTGTTCGGGCGCGATGCCGCCGCCCGTGTCCTCGACCTCGATCCACACTTCCGTCGCGTTGTCGCTGCCCGTGCGCAGGGTGATGCGTCCGCGCTCCTCGTTCATGGCGTGAGCGGCATTGACGACCAGGTTCATGATCACCTGGTTCAGCTCGGAAGGCTGGCATTCGATGTCGGGAATGTCGCCATACTCGCGCACCACGTCGGCCTTGTACTTGACCTCGTTATTCACGATATTGAGTGTTGTATCGATGCCCTGGCGCAGGTCGGCCCAGACCCACTCCTGGTGCGCATCCGTGCGCGAAAAATCCTTCAGGTCCTGCACGATGCGGCGCACGCGCGAAATGCCTTCCTTCGACTCGCCCATCAGCATGGGAATGTCGGTACGCAGGAAGTCCAGGTCGATCTGTTCGCGCAGCGCCCGCAGGCGCGCCGCCACCACGGCGTCGGCGACGGCCGGCTCGGCTTCCTCATAGGCGTCGAGCATGCTGAACAGGTCATCCAGATAGCCTTCCAGGGTGCCGACATTGGAAAACACATAGCCGATGGGATTGTTGATCTCGTGCGCCACGCCGGCGGCCAGCTGGCCGATCGAGGCCAGTTTTTCCGACTGCAGCAGCTTTTGCTGGGCCAGCGACAGCTTGCTGTTCAATTCCGTCAGGGCCAGGTTACGCTCGCGCAATTCCAGGTCGGCGATCTGGCGCTGGCGGATATCGTCGGCCAGGCGTTCGTTCATTTCGGCCAGCTGGGCCGTGCGCTCGGCCACCAGGTGTTCCAGGTTGTCGTGCGCCTTGCGCAGCGCCAGTTCCGCCAGGCGCCGCTCGCTCACGTCGCGCAGGGTTTCAATGGCGCCCACCAGCCGGCCCTGGCGGTCGCGCAGGGGCGCCGCCGTGAAATGCAGCCAGTGGCCGTCGGGGCCGATATCGGGAAAGAAATCCTCGGCCTCAAAGGCGCCTGGGATCACGGAAGAGCGCTTCAGCTTGCCAAGGTAGCGGTCATTTTCACCGAGCGCGATGTCGTCGGCCACCAGCAGGTCGGCCAGGCAGGCGCGCGGCTGCCGATAAAACGCCTTCCAGTGGTCGCGCGTGCCAACCATCTCGGCGGCCGTAAAGCCCAGCAGCTGTTCGCAGGCGCTGTTCCAGTGCGTCACCACGTGCTCCGTGTCGATGGCGAAAGTGGCCACGGGATGGCCGTCGAAAAAGGCCGACAGCGCGATGGTGTCGCCTTGGCGGCGTTCCGGCGTGGCGGGCAGCGCCTGCCCTGCGTCTGTTTCCATGGCCTCTTTCTTGTTCATGCCAGCATGATCCGCGACATTTCATCGAAGGTGTGTTCCGTTTGCCCCAGCAGCGCCAGCCAGGCCTGCTCGTCCAGCGCGACGCTGCGCCAGCCCGCGGGCGACAGGGGCGGCACCAGCGCATCGTCGACGCCGGCCAGGTCGAGCGCCAGGGCGACGGCATTGGCCAGGTGCACGGCCAGCGGCAGGCCGCCCGCTTCCAGCCTGTCGATGCTGTGGTGGTCGGCCACCGCCTGCTGTATCGCCTCGGGGAACTTCCAGTAGGCGGCCAGGGCGCTGCCCACCTGCGCGTGATCGATGCCGATGACGGCCAGTTCCGCATCGGCCATCTGGCAGTCATGCGCCTGGCGGTAGCTGCGCACGAGCGCATGCTCGGCCGGGAAGCGCGTCACCAGCACCAGGGTGCCCAGGTCGTGCAGCAAGCCGGCCGTGAACGCCGTTTCGGGATTGACGCGCAAGTGCGGCGCCAGCAGGCGCGCGGCGATCGCCGTGGCCAGCGAGTGGCGCCAGAACGCCTGGAAATCGAAGCCGCCGCTGACGGGCGCGAAGCTGCCCGTCAGGGCGCAAGCCGTGACGACGGTACGGATGCTGTGAAAGCCCAGCACGGAAACGGCTTGCGGGATGCTGGTGACCTTCGATTGCATGCCGTAGAACGAGGAGTTGGCGATGCGCAGGGTCTTTGCCGCCAGGCCTTGGTCCAGCTCGATCTTTTGTGCCAGCACGTGCACGTCCGTGTCGTCCTGGTCCATGCTCGACAGCAGCTCCAGCACCACCACGGGCAGCGAAGGCAGTTCCTGTATCTGGCGGATGATATGTTCAAAACTGAGCCGTGTCATGTGGCGCTCCCTTGCCGGTAGCGCTGCAGCAGTGCCAGCAGTTCGGCCCCGGCGGAATCGGGCGGCGTGGCGCGGAACAGCACGGCCAGCCGTTCCAGGCGGCGCAAGCGTTCCTGCTCGGCGTGCGCCTGCGCGGCGGGGTCGACCGCCTCGTCCATGACGACGCGGCAGCGTTCCACATTGCGCCGGCGCAAGGCGGTCAGGTTCGCCGCCGTCAGGGTGGCGCCCTGGGCCAGCAGCACGGTGCCGCTGGCATCGCTCAGCGCTTGCGCCAGCACCATGCCTTCCTGCGCCTGTTCCATGGAAATCTCGCGTCCGCCTTCACTCATGTGCCCTCCCCATGGCGGCTCAAGGTGACGAGGCTGCCGCGCGAGCGCGAATGCAGGCCCATCGGATGGACGGCCACGGCATATGGCTGGCCATCGATGGCGGCCAGGCGGGGGGCGCCCTGCCCGTCGAACAGCTGCGGCAAGACGATCGCCGCCTCGTTGCCCAGCAGGGCCGCGCCCCGTTCGAACAGGTTGGCCGCCGCCGCGTTGATGAAGGCGATCATGCCGTCTTCATCGAGCCCGATCACGGGCAGCGGCAAAAATTGCAGCAATTCGCGCGCGATGCCCAGGCTGACTTCGTCGCGGCTGATCTGGTGCTGCTGCTGGCGCACCAGCGCCTGCATGGCGGCATTGGCCGCCGCCAGCGCCTGGTTGGCCTCGCGCAGCTGCGCATTGAGGCGCACATTGTCGTCGTCGATGCCCTTCAGGCGGAAGGCTTCGGCGATATGCTCGCGCAGCTGATGGTCTTCCCAGGGTTTGGTGAGGAATTTGAAAATGGCGCCCTCATTGACGGCGTCCGTGACGGCCTGCAGCTCGGTATAGCCCGACAGCATGATGCGTATGGTTTGCGGACACAGCAGCTTGGCCTTGCGCAGGAAGTCGGCGCCCAGCATGCCGGGCATGCGCTGGTCCGACACGATGACGTCGACCGTATGGCTGGCCAATACGTCCAGCCCTTCCTGGCCGCCGTTGGCCGTCAGGATATGGTAGCCATCGCGCCGCAGCAGCCGCTTGAGGGAAGCGAGGATATTCGGCTCGTCATCGACCAGCAGCAAGGTGCGCGGCGGGGCCACGGCCTGCTGCCCGGCATCCACCGCCAGCGCCGCAGTACCCGGCATGCCATGCTCGTCGTGCACATCCATCGGACCATCCTCTCATCGCCATGGCGAAATCGGAGCTTGCCTGGAGGGGGAATCTGCCGCACGTGACAGTCTTGCGAGTCTTGCGCGGCAGCCAGCTTGCGTTGAAATTATACGACTAAATATTCCCGTATGACACTAATCCGGCGCTTATCCGCGCCGCGCCGGACAAGGCGTGTCGCGGTAAAACACAAAGCCGCCCAGGCCGATGGCCTTGGTATCGGCGTTCACGCCATACACCAGCGTGCTCTTGTCCGCCTCAATGCGCAACAGGTTCATATGTTGGACGATTTGCGCGTGCGACAGTTCCAGCGATGGCGTCGGCGCCAGTTGCAAACGCAGTTCGGACGCGGCGCCATCGTACGCCCAGCGGCCCGGGTTGAAAAAGGCGAAACCGCCATCGAAACGCAGGCTGCCATCCTTGAACTGGGTCAGGCAAATGCCGGGAAATTCGCTGGGCGGGTTGTACCAGGTGGCGGCCACGGCGGCATCGGCAGGCGTCTTGCCCGGCATCTGCATGCCGGCTGTGCCATTGTTTCCGCCCAAGCCGGCGCAACCGGCCAGCGCCAGCGCGCAAGCCAGAGCGCCCGCGCGCGTGATGAATATCATGTGCATTGCCGTCCCCTTGCTTTATAGAAACATCATCTTAAAGCGGGACGGCCAGCCGTTCAAGCGGCTAGCGCACATAAGGGGAATTTAATTGCCCTCGGCCGCCTTGGCAGCCGCTTCGCGCAATTTGTCCTTCTTGCTCTTGCGCGCGCCCTTCACGCCGCCGTTCACCGTGTCCGTAACGGGATTCACGGGCGCGGGCAATTCCGTCGGCTCAAAACCGGCCACCACTTCGCGCACGATGCGCAAGTCGTTGCGGTTTTCGATCAGGCGGAAATGCGCTTCCGTGTCGGCCGTCACGAAGCTGATGGCCGTGCCGCTTTCGCCGGCGCGGCCCGTGCGGCCGATGCGGTGCGTGTAGTCGACGGCCGAACGGGGCAAGTCATAGTTGACGACGGCCGGCAAGCCGGCGATGTCGATGCCGCGCGCCGCCACGTCGGTGGCCACCAGCACCTGCAAACGGCAGGCCTTGAAGTCGGCCAGCAGCTGGCTGCGCGTGCCCTGGCTGAATTCACCGTGGAAGGCGCCCACGTGCAGGCCCGCGCGCTGCAGCTTGTCGGCCACGTGTTCAGCCGCGTACTTGGTGGCGACAAATACCAGCACGCGCTCCCACTGCTGCTGCAGGATCAGGTAGCGCAGCAGCTGCGTGCGGCGCGGCACGTCGACCGTGATGGCGCGCTGCACGATGTCGGGCTTGTCCTGCGGTTCGGACGCCACCTCGATGCGCACGGGCTCCTTGAGCAGGCTGTCGGCCAGCGCCTGCACGCTGTCGGGGAAGGTGGCCGAGAAGAACAGGTTTTGCCGCTGCTTGGGCAGCAGCGCGAGGATGGCGTTGATCTCCTCGCTGAAACCCATGTCAAGCAAACGGTCGGCCTCGTCGAGCACGCACAGCGACACGCCGCCGAGTTTCACGGCGTTCTGGCGTACCAGATCGAGCAAACGGCCCGGCGTGGCGACGAGGATATCGGCGCCGCCACGCAAGTCCATCATCTGCGGATTGATCGACACGCCGCCGAACAGCACGGAAATCTTCAGTTTGATCGGCAGCGGCTTGGCCAGCGCGTGCACGGTCTGCCCCACCTGCGCCGCCAGCTCGCGCGTGGGCACGAGGATCAGCGCGCGCACCTGGCGCGGACCGGATGCGGGCGCCATCAGCGCCTGCAGCAGCGGCAGCGCGTAGGCGGCCGTCTTGCCGGAACCCGTCTGGGCCGCGCCCAGCACGTCGCTGCCGCGCAGGATGGCGGGAATGGCGGCCGCCTGGATGGCCGTCGGCGCGGCATAGCCGGCCTTGTCAACGGCGCGGACCAGGGCGGGAATCAGACCCAGTGAGGAAAATGGCATAGCGGGCCTTCTTTATTCGTAAAGTGAGACCGGCCGCGAAAGGCGGCCGGTCGGATATGGCGACAGTATAAGGCAGACAGCTATTGCTTGGGCATTTGCAGCTTCGGATAACCCGCTTCATCGTAGCCCGGCATGCCGCGGCGGATCGTGTGCGAAAAATCCGTATCGTCGTTGGCCGCCCGTGCGCGCGCCGTGACGTGGCCCCCATCGCGCAGCTGCTGGAAGGTCTGGCCGGGCACCAGGCCCTGCACGTCGAACAAGTAGCGGTCCAGGTAGCCCGAGGCCATCAGCCGGTAGTCGAGCGGCAGGCCCGGCACGATGCGGCGCACCATCTCGAAGACGATGGTGGTGCAGTTGGCCGTCAGGGTATTGTAGAACTGCGGCTTGGCCTTCAGCGATTGCGCCTCGTCCAGGTAGGCGAGGAACAGCGAGCGCATGGCCGCTTTGGGCATCATGACGCGGTACAGATGCATGTCCTCGCCGCGCGCATTCGTGCGCACGCGCAGGATGTCGCGCTCGTCAGCGGCGATCAGGCTCATCTCGAAATGCTTGAAGAAGCCGCCGATGGCGGAAAAACTCTCGCCCTTCTCCTTGCGGATCTCGATGGAGAACGTCAAAAAGCGCCCGTCCGCAAAGCCGAACGAGATCAGCGTATGCGCGATGTAGGGTCCCGTCCAGTACGACAGCGCCGTATCCACCGTGCGCAGTTCGTCGAGGTCGTAGCTGCGCTGCTCCCACTTGACCGTGTAGTCGTCATCGCTGCGCCAGTCGAAATTGCGCACATTGTCCAGGGTGACGAGATTGCCCTTGACCGTACCCGTGACGTTGCGCGCCACGTCGTCGGCCCACACCCTTTCCTGCTTCGGCGTGATGAAACTCCACCACACGAGCAGCAGGATAAAACCGGCCGCATACGGTAGCAACACGCGCATGTCGCCGCGCATCCACCACAGCGCGATGCTGGCCACGCCCAGCGCAGCCCACAGCAAGGCGCCGATGCCTTGCGCCGCCGTGCCGCCGGATAGCTGGTACCACAGCGCCAGCGCGCCCCACAATGCAGTCAACAGGATAATCAGGGAAACGGCCATTTTGCCGAGGGTGGCCAGCACGGAGCGGGCACGCAGTGATAAGAAAGTCATGCCCCGATTATAAGGGCAAGCTCAGGAACAGGTGAGTTCAGGCAAGCATGGGCAAAGTCAGCCGGACATACAATATTGCTTGCATGGCAATTTACTTCATGAGAACATTCTGCACAAATAAAATGTATAGACAAGGCGCCCTGCCTTGCCATCCACGGAGACACCTTGCAATCGAGTTCACTGTACGTCCTCGCCGGCAGCCTCAATTCCCTTTTCATCGTCGTCAGCTTGTTTGGCTTGTGGTCGCAGCTGCAAAAAATCTGGCAGCGCAAGCGCGATGCCCACATCGGCGCCGGCAAGACGACGAACATCCTGTCCATCAACCAGTTCACCGTCAGCTTCCTCGCGTATTGCGCCTTCTTCGTGTACGGCTATTCGATCACGCCATTCAACCACTACATCGTCTGGCCCCGTTTGATCGCCTCGCTGATCGCGCTGGGCATCCTGTATGAAATCGACCGCGACCGCCGCAGCCGGGCATCGCGCAATGCGCTGCTGGCCTGCGCGCTGCTGCTGGGCGCGGGTGTGGCGGGGCTGGCCTTCGGCCCCACCTTCACCGATGAAAAGCGCGTGATCTCGCAAAGCCTGATCGTCGCCGTCACCGTGCTGCTGGCGCAGGGCTATGCGCACCAGATCCGCCTGATCTGGCGCTCGGGCAGGACGGGCGCCGTGTCCCTGAAAATGAGCCAGTTCATCCTGGCAATGGATGCCAGCACCATCTTCTTTGCCTGCGTCATGGGGCTGTCGACGGGCTGGCCCTTGCTGCTGCTGGCCAGCGTCAGCGCCACGACCAAGCTTGCCATCATGTGGCTGTTCCGCTGGGAGAAGACCAGTTCCGCCGCACACATGAAACGGCAGGCGCTGGCCTGCGGCTAAAATGAAGGCATTGCCACCTTGCTGAAAGCACCTCCATGCATGCCCCCATCCCCATCCTGCGCAGCTTTTCCGAAGCCAAAGCGCGCGAGTTCTACCTCGGCTTTCTCGGTTTTACCCTGGACTGGGAACATCGCTTCGAGCCCACGGCGCCGCTGTACCTGCAGGTGACGCGCGGCGACCTGGTGCTGCACCTGTCCGAACACCACGGCGACGCCACGCCGGGCGCGGCGCTCTTGATCCCCGTCGACGATATCGCCGCCCTGCACGCAGAATTGCGCGACAGGGATTATCCGTATGCGCGACCCGGCATCCGCGACGAGGACTGGGGCCGCATTCTGGAAGTGGCCGACCCGTTCGGCAACCGGCTGCGCTTCTGGCAGCGCGGCGAATAACGCTTATTGCCCGCTCAGGGCGCGCATTTCCGCATACAGGTTCGCCTTGCCTTCGAAGCCGATGCCAACCAGGTCCGGCATGGTGATATGGCCGTTTTCGACCTTGACGCCATCGGGAAAACCGCCGAAGGGCTGGAACAGATCGGGATACGATTCATTGCCCCCAAGGCCCAGCCCGGCCGCGATATTCAGGGACATCTGGTGGCCGCCGTGCGGGATGCAGCGGCTGCGCGACCAGCCGTGCTGGTGCAGCATGTCCAGCGTGCGCAGGTATTCCACGAGGCCGTAGCTGAGGGCGCAATCGAACTGCAGCCAGTCGCGGTCGGCGCGCATGCCGCCGTAGCGGATCAGGTTGCGCGCATCCTGCATGGAAAACAGGTTTTCGCCCGTCGCCATCGGCTTGTCGTAATAGCTGCGCAAGGTCGCTTGCAACTCGAAGTCGAGCGGATCGCCCGCCTCTTCATACCAGAACAGATCGTACTGGCGCAGCGCCTTGGCGTAGGCGATCGAGGTATCGAGGTCGAAGCGGCCGTTCGCATCCACGCACAGCTTTTGCCCATCCTGCAGCACTTCCATGATGGCGTCGATGCGGCGCAAGTCGTCATCGAGCGAAGCGCCGCCGATCTTCTTCTTGACCACCGTGTAGCCGCGGTCGATATAGCTGCGCATCTCGTCCTGCAGGGCGGACAGGCTCTGGCCCGGGTAGTAATAACCGCCCGCCGCATACACGAAGACTTTTTTATCGGGCACGCCCGTGCCGTGGCGCTCGGCCAGCAGCTGGAACAAGGGCTTGTTCTCGATCTTCGCCACGGCGTCCCAGATGGCCATGTCGATGGTGCCGATGGCCACCGAACGCTCGCCATGGCCGCCCGGCTTTTCATTTGTATACATGCAATCCCACACCTTGTGCGGATCAAGGTTGCTGCCGTCATCCGTGACGAGCGAGGCAGGATCGGCGTCGAGGATGCGGGGAATGAAGCGCTCGCGCATCAGCATGCCCTGGCCGTAGCGGCCGTTCGAATTGAAGCCGTAGCCGACGACGGGCTTGCCGTCGCGCATCACGTCCGTGACGACGGCTACCAGGCTCAGGGTCATCTTGCTGAAATCGATGTAGGCGTTGCGGATGGGGGAAGAGATGGGAATGGTCTTTTCGCGGATTTCAACGATTTTCATGCGGGTCTCCTGTGGGTGAAAACAATGACGCCAGCTTAACCGCGATAGTCAGTCGTATAATCGATATTAATTTAAACCATTCTTCACTTGAAGTTAATAATGAAAAGCGACGCCACGACGGAAATGGCCTTCTTTGTGCTGCTGGCCAAGCTGGGCAGCCTGTCGGCCACGGCGCGCGAGCTGGGCATCACGCCACCCGCCGTCAGCAAGCGATTGGCGCTGATGGAACAGCGCCTGGGCGTGCGGCTGCTAAACCGCAGCACGCGGCGCATCAGCCTGACGGGCGATGGCGAAAGCTATCTGCAACAGGCGCGGCAGATTCTCGACGATATCCGCGCCATGGAAGAGTCCCTGGCCAGCGGCAGCGCGGAACCGAAAGGCTTGTTGCGCGTAAATGCCACCCTGGGTTTCGGCCGCACGGTGATCGCGCCATTGCTGTCGCAATTCGCGCTGCGCCACCCGCAGCTGGAAGTGCAGCTGCAACTGACGGACAGCCCCATCAACCTGGTCGAGCAGGCCTACGACCTGGGCATCCGCTTCGGCGACTTGCCCGACACGCGTTTGTCGGCACGGCGCATCATGTCGAACCGGCGCTTCCTGTGCGCTTCGCCCGCCTACCTGCAGGCGCACGGCACGCCGCAAACGCCGGACGACCTGGCGCGGCACCGCTGCATCGTCCACCGGCAAAACGACGACGCCTACGGCATCTGGCGCTTGAGCCGTGGCCGCGCCACCCACACGGTCAAGGTGCGCGGCACGGTGGCCAGCAACGATGGCGACGTGGTGCTGGGCTGGGCGCTGGACGGCCACGGCATCCTGCTGCGCTCGGAATGGGACCTGGCCCGCTACCTCGACAGCGGCCGCCTGCGCGTGGTGCTGGAAGACTACGCGCTGGCGCCGGCCGACCTGTACGCCTACTACCCGAGCCGCCACCAGCTGCCCGCCAAAGTGCGCGCTTTTATCAATTTTCTCATCGAGCAGTTGCAGCCGGACTCGGCCAATACGGGGAAATAGGGTTACACTACAATATTGCGATATGGCAATAATATGAAGGAGTAGGTTTTGCTAGTCATACTCGGATTTCTCGTCGTGCTGTTTTCCGTCTTCGGCGGTTTCGCCATGCAGGGCGGTCACCTGGGCGCCCTGTTCCAGCCGCTGGAACTGCTGATGATCGGCGGCGCCGCGCTGGGCACCTTCTTTGTCGGCAATGACGCCAAGGCCATCCGCGCCACGTTCGCCGCCCTGCCCACCCTGTTCCACGGCTCGCAATACACGAAGGCGCGCTATATGGAACTGATGGGGCTGATGTATGAAATCCTCAGCAAGATCCGCAAGGAAGGCTTGATGTCGGTCGAGGACGATATCGACGACCCGTACCGCAGTCCCATTTTCATCAAATACCCGTACACGCTCGGCGACGAGCACATCCTGGAATTCATCACCGATTATTTGCGCCTGATGGTGTCGGGCAATATGGATGCTTACCAGATCGAAAACCTGATGGATAACGAGATCGAAACGCACCATGAAGATGCGGAAATGCCGATCCAGACGATTTCGCAGCTGGCCGACGCCATGCCCGCCTTCGGCATCGTGGCAGCCGTGATGGGCGTCGTGCACACAATGGCCTCCGTCGGCTTGCCCCCGGCCGAGCTGGGCGTGCTGATCGCTCAGGCGCTCGTCGGCACCTTCATCGGCATCTTGCTGGCCTACGGTTTCATCGCGCCCCTGGCCAGCTTGCTGCGCCGCAAGCACCATGAAACGGCGAAGATGTACCAGTGCGTGAAAGTGACGTTACTGGCCAGCCTGAACGGCTATGCGCCGGCGCTGGCCGTGGAATTCGGCCGCAAGGTCATTTCCGCCACGGAACGCCCGTCGTTCAGCGAACTGGAAAACCACGTGCGCCAGGTGCGCACGAAGAACTGATTCCAGCGGTTCACGTCAGGCTTCCGGCGCCGTCCAGACGAGGTTCCACAGGTGGCCATCGATATCCTCGAAGCCCTGGTCATACATGAAGCCATGGTCTTCGGGCGGATGCGGTATGCGGCCACCGGCGGCCTGGGCCTTGGCGATCAGGCTGTCCACCTCTTCCCGGCTTTCGCAACTGAGGCAAATGACGACTTCATTGGTTTCCCTGGCATTCGCCAGCGGCTTGTCGATCAGCGACTGGAAGAACGGTTCCGTCGTCAGCATGGCCTGGATGCTGCCTTCGACGATATTCATGAATGCCGCGTTCTCGCCGCTGAAGCGGGGATCGAAGGTAAAGCCGAGGGCGGAAAAGAAGGCCTTGGACTTATCCAGGTCCTTCACGGGCAGGTTGAGAATGATCTGTTTGTGCATGGCGCTTCCTTGCTCACACGTTGACGAAAAAATCGTCCCTGCAGAATACCAATAAAAACTAAAGGAAGGCGCGGGCAAGGCTGAAGCGCGCGCCTGCCACCGCGCGCAGGCGTTCTTCAAGGTAGGCGCTCACGCGCGGATGCTGACTGAAGGCGACGTTGAAGCGGATATGCTGGTCGGGCGTGTCATTGGCCGAGAACGCGGCGCCGCGCATCAGCAGGATCTTGTTGCGGTAGGCGTCCTGCACCAGCAGGTCCACGTCCAGCCCCTCGGGCATGCTGCCCCACAGGAAAATGCCTGCGTCTCCCGGCTGCTCGAACAGCACGCCGGCCGCGCTCAGCTGCCGCGTGCTGGCGTTGCGCGCCACCATGATCTTGCGTTGCAGCCGCTCCAGGTGCTTGCGCAGGTTGCCGGCCTTGAGCACTTCCAGCAGTACGTATTCGTTCAGCGCAGGCAAGGTCATGATGGAATGGATCTTGGTACGCATCAGCAGCTTGAGCAGCGCCGGCGCCGCGGCCAGGTAGCCCATGCGCAGGGCCGGGCTCAGCGCCTTGCACAGACTCGAGTAGTAGATCACGCCGTCGAGTCCGGACAGCGATGCCAGCCGCGTGCTGTGGCCCTGCTGGAAATGGCCGTGCACGTCGTCTTCGGCGATCAGGAAGCCGTACTGCTGCGCCATGATCAGCACCTTGTGCAGGTTGGCGGCGCTGCTGCTCCAGCCGGTGGGATTGTGCAAAGCCGTCTGCATGAACAGCAGGCGCGGACGGTGCGTGCGGCAGGCGGCGTCCAGTTCGTCCAGGTCGAGGCCATCGGGGCGGCGCTTGATGGGCACCAGGCGCACGCCGTCCTGGCGCAGCCGGCCGAACATCAGGAAGTATCCGGGGTCTTCCACCAGCACCGTATCGCCGGGCTGCAGAAACGTGCGGCAAATCAGATCGATGGCATGGGTGCCGCCGAAAGTGGTGAGGATGTGGCTGGCGTCCGCGGCGATGCCGATGCCGCGCAACAGCAGCGCGATCTGCTCGCGCAGTTCGGCCAGCCCCTGCGGCGGACAGCGCGAAGCCATGCCGGCCGTGCTGCGCGCCAGGCCACGCTGCACGGCGGCGGCCGGCAGCGCATCCTGCAGCCACGTGGGCGGCAAGGCGCCGCTGCTGGCCAGCAGCACGCCCGGCCGCTGGTCGTTCACTTGCTGGCTCAGCCAGACTGGTTCCTGCTCCTGGCCCGCTTCCAGCGCCACCTCGTCGGGGATGGCGCGGCTGGCGTCAGCGGGGGCGCAGACGAAAAAACCCGTCGTGCCATGCGTATCGATGACGCCTGCGGCCACCAGCCTGTCATACGCCACCACCACGGTGTTGGTGCTCACCGCGAGCTGCGTGGCAAGCTGGCGGATCGACGGCAGCCTGGTCCCGCCAGGCAGGACGCGTTGCGCGATCTGCTGGCGCAATGCGGCCTCGATCTGCTTGAACAGGGCGATGGGCGAGGAGCGGTCGATGGCGAACATGGTGGCAGTCTAGCGTAAAAACGTCAGGGCGAGGACCAGCAGGATGGCGCCCATCGCCAGATTGAAGAGGCGCTGGTTGCGGGGCGCTTTCAGCACGCTGCGGATCGAGACGCCGAACAGCGCCCACATGGCGTTGCACGGCATGCCCACCACGGTGCCGATCACGGATACGAGCAGCGCGCTGGCGAGCATATTGCCCTGCGCAGGCATGAAGACGGACGCCATGGTGACCGCCTTGAGCCAGCTCTTGGGGTTCAGCGCCTGGAACAGCGCCGCCTGCGCAAACGACACGGCCTTCGGTGCGCCGGCCCCCGCCACCGAGGCGCCGGCAAGTTTCCAGGCCAAAAACATCAGGTACAGCGCGCCCGCGATCCGCAGCACCTGCTGCGCCATCGGGTATGCGACGAACACGCTGCCCAGCCCAACGCACATGAGCATGGTCTGCACGAAGATGCCGGCCTGGATGCCGAGGATCACCGGCAGCGCACCGCGATAGCCGAAATTGGCGCCGGTGGTGGCCAGCATGACGTTGTTCGGTCCGGGCGTGGCGGACATCACAAAGCAATAGCTCATCAGGGGCAGGAGTTCGGTCATGGCAGGCAGTCGCAGCGTGGAGAAGGCCCCAGTCTAGAAGCCCGGCACGGCGGGGACAAGGCACAAGGCGCCGCGTACAAGCACATGCTGTATCAGTCGAACGACTGCTACAGCGGACAGGCCGCTCCGCACGGATCAACTACAGAAACGTCGTTTCATCTGTTACCGCTGCAAGCTGTTCGTGCATGTCACCCCTCTCCGCCCGTACGGCGGGGGATGACCAGCTCTTGCTTGAGCGCGGCAAGAGTCTCTGTTGGGCAGGAGATAAACAGGCCAGACCCGATCTCGTCGTTGGACCAAGCAGCAACGAGATCGCACACCAGGAATCTGGCAAGCCTCATAGGCCCTGCCACGCCCAATCGCGTTCTCATCTGCCAAGCACTATGGATCAGCACTTAGCTACCGGTGGCGCTTTGCCCCAATGGCACCGTCCGCTTCCGCCCCAGGCTGTGTGAAAACCCGAGTTTTTGTATCGGGAGCGGCCGCTCCGTGCAAGCCTCCGATTTTCCCCGACGTGCGAGTCGAAGTTAAAAAGGGCTCACGCCCCCAACAACGCCGCTTTCAGCCCCTGATTTCCCATGATGTTCACCATGCGTTTCAAGTTGTAGGCTAGAACATGTAAGCTCATCTCTGTTTTCACGCGTGGTAACGTTCGAGTTAAAAAATGTGTAGCACCCATCCAAGCTTTTAACGTACCGAATGGATGTTCGACTGTTTGCCGCCTGATTCTCGCGACGTCTCCGTGCTCAGCTATCCGCTTGCTCATCCTATCGAGGGCGTCTTCGTGCTCCCAGCGGGCGATACGGCGATTTGCGCCGGTGGTGCACTGAGATTTCATCAGGCACTTGGGACAAGATGACGACCAGTATTTGTAAAACAGCAGCCCTTTTTCTAGCGTGCTGAATCGTCGGATTGCACGTTCTCCAGCAGGACATTGGAACTCGTCGCTCTCGGGCAGATATCGGAAGTCGCGTTTATCGAATAGCCCCTTTGCACGATTGCCCGAAGTGAGCGGTTTAGGAACTAATGGCACCATCCCCGATTCCTCGCACGCCAAAATTTCGGGACCGCTGTAATAGCCGCGATCAGCGTACACTTCTAGATGCTTCAGACCGATCACCTCATTGGCTTGCTTTGCCCTTGACGCCAGCTGGGCGCGATCATTTCCTATGTTGGTGACTTCATGCGCCACGATCAAGTGGTGCTTTGTGTCGACGGCAGATTGCACGTTGTATCCGACGGTGGCGGTTCCGCGTCCGCTGGTCGACATCGAGCGTGCATCAGGATCAGTCAGCGAAATCTGCTGATCTGGCGTCTGCTTCAATTTCTTGTCGAGCTCACCCAGGCTTTCGATCTGCTCTTTCAGACCTGCGATTTTTTCTTTAATACGCATCACGCGAGTTGCGGGGACAAGCGCAGGATCACGGTCGGCGCGATCAAGCTCGTCCATGTAGCGCTTGATGCTTTCCTCGATCTGCTCAATGCGGGCTTCCAGCTTGTTGTTGGTGAAGTTTCGGTCGCGATTATTTACCGCTTTGAACTTGCTGCCATCGATTGCCACGCTGCTATCCGAGAAAACATCAAGCCTGCGACATACCTGGACGAATTGGCGGCACACTTTGCAGATGGCGGGGCCGTTATCTTTGCGAAAGTCAGCGATGGTTTTAAAGTCGGGAGATAGCCTCCCGGTCAACCACATCAGTTCGACATTACGCTGCGCCTCACGCTCCAGGCGGCGGCTGGACTGGATTCGATTGAGGTAACCATAGATGTAAATACCAAGGAGAACTGCAGGATGGTAGGACGGGCGACCGGTGCGTGCCGGGTCGGCACCGGCAAAGCCAAGGGTCCTGAGATCAAGCGCTTCAATGAATGCCTCTACAATCCGAACGATATTGTCCTCTGCAACGTAGTCATCCAGATGCTCGGGAAAGAGAACACTCTGGCTGCGGTCGGTTCCCTCGACAAAACGCTTCATCCTGCTCTCCTGATTACGTCAAATGAGCTATTAACGCTTCAGAAAAAATCTCGTTTACATTGGGGTGCGTTTTCACACACTCTGGGCCGATAACGGACGGAGTCGCTCAGCCCACGAAGTGATTGCTGTCATGGCAAGCAATCGGTTTTGTTCAGCGCGGCAAATCCTTTCTTCTGCCATTTACGGCGTCGGCTCCGCCTCATCCGGGCAGGCTACCTCATCCTCTGGCGTATATAAGGTCATCGGCACGCGCTGGCCGTCGATTTCCAGTTCGCGCACTTTCGGCGGCACCAGCTGGAATTCGCCCGCCTGCAATTTCTCGCGCAGGGGTTTGCAGCGCAGGGCATCGGTGGGGATTTGTCCGCGCGCGGTCCAGCTGCCGTCTTCCTTTTCCGCCAGCAACACCGACGAGGCGCGCGGGTCATTGCTGATCAGCAGCACGTCCTGCTTGCCATCGCCGTCGAAATCGAGCAGATACGCGTCGCACTGCGGCCCTGCCCGCTTCAAACAGGCGGGCAGGCGCCAGGCCGGGCTCACTTGCGTCCAGTCCTGGCGCAGGAAACTCTCCGGCAACTTCGCCGTGGCCGGGCGCAGGGTCAGGTTGATCGACACGTCGCTGAGAGCGCCCGTCTCGTCGAGGCGGTTCTGGCGCTTGAGCATGGCGTCGGCGCGGGCCCGCACGATGGCCGCGTCCGGGCCCGCCGTGCGCGTCTTGAGTTCCTGCAAGGCCGCCTGGCCATAGCGGGCGCCCTGGAAGCGCAGGTATTCGAAATCGAACTTGTCCACGTCTATCTTACCGCTGTTCAGGCGCGCCATCTGGCTGGCCACGGAAATGCGCGCCGGGTCGGCCAGCGGCGAGAACAGGGCGAACAGCACCAGCAGAGTAACAAAGGCGGTGGCCACGTTGACGTTGGCGATCAGGTGCAGCCAGTCGCCATACTTGCTGGCCGCCCACGCGTAACCGGCGGCGTAGCAGGTGGCGATCAGCAGGCAGGCGGCGGCGATCAAGCGGTCGGATGTCCAGCCATGCGACATCACGCGCAGGGTTAGCGCATAGATGGCGATGCCCACCACCCACGGCAACAGCAGACAGGCCAGACGCGTGCCCAGGCGGATGCCGCGCGCCACGCCATGGCCCACTTCGCCATTCTGGAAGGCGGCATTGATCAGCACTACCAGCACGCCAGCCATGCCCAGCAGCACGGATGCCGCATGGCGCGTGGCCCACAGGCGCTCGAAGCCGATGAAAGGCAAGGTCAGCAGGAAACCGGAGACGAGCACGGCGGCGATCGGCATCAGCCACGACAGCAGCACCAGCAGCAAGGTGCGGATGCCGCGCACGATGGAGGGGCGCACGTCCGTGATGTGGATGGCAAACGAAAACGCGAAGCAGATGACGGGAATCACGAACCAGGCCTGGCTCAGCAGCTTTTTCAGGAAACTCAGTTTGATGAGCAGGAACAGTTGTCCGCCCAGCCACAGCACCAGCCACAGGCCCAGCACGAACAGCAGGGAAAACAGCAGCTGGATGCCGAGCTTCCAGGCGATTTCAAAATAGGTCGGATAGCGGGCGATGCGCTGGCCATCCTGGGCGCTGGCCAGCACCAGCGCGTGGGCGATATAAAAGCCGACGACACAGAAACCGAACAGCTGCGCGGAAATGACGCGCAGCGGTGCGCCTGGCTTGTAGTTGCCCCAGATCACGTGCTCGGCGCCGCGCGCCACGTCATGCCAGGCCAGCACGGCCATCACGACGGCGGCGCCCGCCATCCACAGGGCAATGCGCTTGACCGACATATGGCCGAGGCTGGAAACCAGCAGGATGGGCAGCAGCAGGCTGATCAGCATCAGCGGCGCCAGCAGGTAGGCTTCCGTGGCGGGCCAGACTTTAGCTTGCGCCGTGCTGTACAGCCAGTACAGCAGCACGCCTTGCAGCAGGCCCGTCACCAGGCGCGTCACCGCGATGCGCGGTGCCACCACCGGATCGAGCAACGCTATGTTTTTTCCAGCGGCATCCTGCTGCATAATCATCCCTTAATAGTCGTTTATTGCTGTAAAGCACGGCCATTATTGCATTTCGTTATCGCCATCTCAACAACGATTCGTGCGCGCGTCCTGCCGGCGCGCCCCCGCTGCGGCGCAATGGCAAGCTTTGCGCGAGGCCCCAGGCCAGTTCCGGTACGAGGAACAGCCACAGCAGCGGCTGGCCCGTCGTGAACAGCGCCCACGCCATCCACGTGGAAAACAGGTAGCGGGCCGCCGCGTCATAGCGGCCGAAGCGCGGCTGCGGGTCCAGCATGCGCAGCACGGACCAGACCATCACCACGCTGCCAAACAAGCTGCTGATGAGCAGATGAAACGGTCCGAAGACGGGCAGCGGCACGCCGCCCAGGCTCAGGTTGACGGCGTTCAAGTGCTCGTGCAGCAGCAAAAACGTCCACGGCGTGACAAACGGGGCCGTCATGAGCACATCATAAATGGCGCTGGCGCGCACCACGCGGCGGAAAGCGGAAACGGACAACATGGGAACTCCTGTCGATGGAAAGCGCCCATGATCAGGGTTGGAGTACACTCCATGGTCAAGCATTTTATGAAAGAAAAATCACCATGCAGATCGGCGAGATGGCGCAGGCAACGGGCTTGAGCCGCGATACCCTGCGCTTTTATGAAAAGCGGGGCTTGCTGCGCGCACGGCGCGGCGCGAATGGCTACCGCGATTACCCGCCCGAAGCGGCCGACTGGCTGCGCTACCTGCGCACGGCGCAGCAGCTGGGCTTTACCCTGGCCGAAATCGAGGCCGACATGCCGCTGCTGGCGGCCGCCGGCGATCCCGCCACGGCGGACCTGCTGCGCGCGGCGCTGGCGCGCAAGCTGGGTGAAATCGATGCGCGCATCGCGGGATTGACGCAGTTGCGCGGCGAACTGGTGCTGCGTATGGGGCCGGCAGCGGCAGCGTGTCCGTTGCGGGGAGATGCCGATGCCAGTCACTAAACTCGCTACACTGCTGCCGTGGCTATTCCTGCTGGGCGCTGGCGGCGCGCAGGGTGCCGGGCTGGCCTGCAGCGACTTCCTGTCCCAGCTGGGCAAGAAGCCCGCGTATCTCGTCTACCAGGGTTGCCGGCAAAACACGGAACGCCAGGACCAGCCGTTCGAGGCCCGCTATGCAGTGGACGGCAAGCATGCGCAACAGGCGGAAGCGTATCTGCGGCGCGCGTACGGCTTGCCCAAGCTTAAGCGCTATTGCTGCGCTTGGGACAGCACGCCCCACTCCTGGCGCGACCGCCGCACGGGCTACGGCTATGTGCTGCTGATGGCCACGGGCGAAACGCTGGTCAGGACGCGCACAGACTGGCCGCGGATCGAGCGCTTTGTCGTGCAGGTGGACGGCTACGCACAAGACCCTTGACGTAAAAAAACCGCCTGTGCATGGCAGCAGGCGGTTTGATCTCGGACAAAATCAGGCTTACTTGGCGGCCTTGCGGCGGCGCAGGAAACCCATCAGGCCCAGGCCCGCCAGCAGCATGGCGTAGGTTTCCGGTTCCGGTACGGCGGCCATCACGGCCACGTTGTCGATCACGGCGCCCGAGTAATTGTCGAACGGCGTGCCGGCCTGGGCGGCGCTGGCAAACGACAGGGTCGCCAGGCCGCTGGAAGCGGCCGTGAAGCTCAAGGTGTTGCTGTACAAGGTGTTCGAGGCGGCAGCCGTCGAGTAGAAATTACCTGCCACGCCACCAAAATTGACGGCCACGCCCTGGCCGGCAGGGCCGCCGGAATTGCGCGCCATGTCAAAGCTCAGGTTGTACGTCTGGCCGGCAACGACGTTGAAACTTTGCGACAGGAAACCAGGACCAGGCGTGCCCAGCATGTCGATGCTGTAGCCGTCGATAGCGTTATAGGCATTGCGGATCAGGTCGACCGAGGAAGCGCCCACCGTCCAGCCGCCGATGGCCGAGGAACCGCCATTGACAACATGATATCCACTGGAAAAGGTATAGCCGGGCGCGACCGATTCAAAATCGCCATTCGTGATCAGGTTGACGGGGCTGGCGCTGGCGGTGCCGGCGGCGAACAGGGCAACAACTGCTGCGATGGTGGCGATTTTCATGAGCTGATTTCCTTGCCTTATAGGCATTAAAGTTTCCTTAAGTGAAATCATATCTCAGCCATGATAAAAATCAAAGAACTTTGCAAAAATATATTTAATGTAGATAATTTGCAACGTCTTCAGGTGCGCTGCGCCGTCAATCGAGTTCCTGCCGCGCCACCAGGATGCCATCCGCATCGGCGTAGATCCAGTCGCCCGGATGCACGGCCACGCCGCTGACCTGCACGCGCACGTCGCGCTGGCCGGCGCCCGTCTTGTTGCTCTTGCGCGGATGCGTGGCCAGGGCGCGCACGCCGATCTGGCAGACATTGATTTCCTCGCTGTCGCGGATGCAGCCATCGACGACGATGCCGGCCCAGCCGTTGCTTTCCGCCAGCACGCCCAGCTGGCCGCCCACCAGCGCGCGGCGCAGGCTGCCGCCGCCATCGATCACCAGCACGTGGCCCTGGCCCGGCGTTTCCAGGGTGCTGCGCACGAGCGCGTTGTCCTCGAACACTTGCAAGGTGGTGGCGGGGCCGCTGAAACGCATGCGCTGGCCAAAAGCGCGGTACACGGGCGGCAGCACGGCCAGGGTGCCATCGTCGAGCATGGCCGCATAGTCGTCGCACAGGTCGGTGGTGGCAAAGGTCATGGGGATTCCTTTCGTGGCTGATGGCAACGATTCTATGCCTTTTGCAACGCCGCGGCACGTGTTTTACCGCCCACGCCCACGGCCGTGGCAATCGCCAGCGCCTGGAACAGGCCGATGAACACGAACAGCAGGGCCGGATGGTCGCCATCCATCAGCGCGCCAAAGAACAGGGGCCCGACGGCCAGGCCGCTGTCGAGACCCGAATACACGACGCCATACACGCGCCCGGTGGCATTCTTCGGCGCCGCCGCGCGTATCATCAGGTCGCGCGACGGTCCCGCCACGCCCGACGTCAAGCCGATGGCGCCCATCAGCACCACGGCGCCCCAGGCCGGCACGGCGGCCATGGACAGCAGCACGGCCAGCAGCGCGGCAGCGGAAAAGGCGATCGCCACGTTGCGGTCCGGCTGCGTGCTGCGCGCGCCTACCACGCCGCCAGCCAGCATGCCCACGGCCGAGGCCAGCATATAGGCAGTATAGGCGCTGGTGGCCAGCGCCAGGCTCATGCCGTACAGCTTGACAAGGGCCACACTGGCAAAGCTCTGGATGCCGCCCAGGGCGATGGCGGTAATGAAGAAGAAGGCAAAGCACATCCACACGGCCGGCAAACGCAGAAAGTCCAAGGTGCCCTCGCCGCCCGCCGCCTGGCCCGGTGCGGCCTTCTTGACAGGCTCGGGACGGATGGCGTGGCGGTTCAGGAACAGGATCAGCAGCACGCCGAACGGTAGCACGGCCGCGCACTGCAGCGCGATCCGCCAGTCATAATGGGTGGCAACGTACGTCATGAACAGCGGTGCCAGGGCCCAGCCGATGTTGCCGCTGATGCCATGCACGGAAAAGCCGTAGGCCACGCGGGCCGCCGACACGCGCTGGTTGAGGATGGTGTAGTCGGCAGGATGGAACACGCTGTTGCCCATGCCGGCCAGCATGGCGCCCAGCATCAGCGCCGCATAGCTGTGCGCGGTGGACAGGGCCAGCGCCGACACGCCCAGCAGGAAAATGCCGGAAAACAGCACGGCGCGGGCGCCGAAGCGGTCGACGACAAAGCCGGCCAGCGCCTGCCCCACGCCCGAGATGATGAAGAACACCGTCATCAGCAGGCCCAGCTCCGCATACGACAAGTCGAAGGCCGGTTTCAGCCAGACGAACAGGGCCGCAAGGATCAGATGGTAGAAGTGCGACACGCCATGCGCCAGCCCCACGAGGGCGATGACGCGCGCATCGCTGCGCAAGGTGGGAAGTTCGGATGCCGAGTTAGTTGTTATCATGTCATACCCTGTCTTATACTGGTGAAGCTCAAGTGTATGCAAAATACCATCGTCTGTTTTCCGACAGAACGACATAATTTATCGAATTAAGGCCAAGCTGATGGGTGTACCTATCCTCCACCATACGCGCATGTGTCCGCCACGGGAAGCGCCCAGCGCGACCATCCCCGTGACCATGGTCGCGCGCGACCTGCAACCCGATGAATTTCTCTTGCCGCACAGCCATCCATGGGGTCAGGTAACGATGGCGCTCGAAGGCGTGCTGCGCATTACGGCCAACAACAGCAGCTGGGTGCTGCCGCCCATGCGCGCCATCTGGATCGCGCCCAACGTGGAGCATGCCGTCACGATACTGGAAAAAACCCGCTTGCGCCCCCTGTGCATCCATGCCGCGCGCGCGCCGTTCGCGGGCCGCGACTGCAAGGTGCTGGAAGTATCGAACCTGCTGCGCCAGCTGATCATGGCGCTGGAGCAATTGGACCCGGGCGAGGAACCGGCGCGCGAAGCGCTGTTGGCCGAACTGATCCTCGATGAATTGAAACGCTCGGACACGCGCCCCATCCGCGTCCCCTTGCCCAGCGACAAGCGCCTGAAAACCCTGTGCGACAGCCTGATCGAAAAACCGGGCTTGAACCAGACCCTGGAACACTGGGCGCAGCTGGTCGGCGCCTCGGAGCGGACCCTGGCGCGGCTGTTCGAACGGGAGTTGGGCATGAGTTTTGGCCAGTGGCGCCAGCAAGTGCGCCTGGCGCACGCGGCGCCCCTGATCGCGCGCGGCGTGCCGTTGTCGCAAGTGGCCGAAGAACTGGGCTACGCCAGCCAGTCGGCCTTTTCCGCCATGTTCAAGAAGACTTTCGGCAGTTCGCCGTCAGCCTTCTTTGCCCAGGGCGAGCGCTCTTAAGCCATGAAGTCGAATAAGGAATTCTTGCCGGTATAACCCGGCAAGGCCGAGTTCGTACCCATCTGTTCCTGCGCCGAATAGGCTTTGATCAGCGCCTGCGCCTGGGCCGTCAGCGCCTTGGCCAGCACGGCTTTCTTGTTGGTCAGGGTGGTGATGTCCTTGCCCACCGTCTGCACTTCCTTGCGGATGATGCTCGTTTCGCCCGTCAGCTCGCCGATCTTGCTGGAGAACTGGTCGGCCACGCCCTTGCCGTTATTCGTAAACAGCTTGCTGACGGCATCCGGATCGGCAGCGATGGCGGCCTTGAGTTTTTTATCGTCGAGCACCAATTCGCCGCTTTTGCCCAGGGTCACGCCGGCGCTGCTCAGGATGGAAGCGGGCACGCCCGTGCTGGCCGTGCGCAGCACTTGCTCCATCTGCGAACGCACCTGGCCCAGGGCCGTGTCGGACTTCAAGTCGCCCTGCTGCAGGCTTTGCAGTTTGCTGTTGAGTTCATTGTAGGCCGTGACGAAGCTGGCCACGTTGGTCGCGATCTGGCTGCTGTCCTTGGCGATGACGAGGTCGGTCACACCCTTTTTCTTCAATTCGATGGTGGCGCCCTCGACAGCCGTCGTCAAGGTATTCGTGGCGCTCTTGATGTCCTTGCCATCGACGGTCAGCAACGCATCCTGCGCGGCGGCCGTCTGCTGTAGGCCCTTGCCAGAGCCGGGCGCATAGCTGAGCAAATTGCTGACGGCCGCGTCGCCGGACACGCTGATGCGCATGCTACTGTCGGCGCCGCTCTTGCCATTGATGGCCAGCGAGTAGCCATCGGGGCCCTTGACGACGCTGGCGTCGATGCCTTGCTGCTTGAGCGCGGCGGCGATGCCGTCGAGGCTATTGTTGCTGCTGTCTATCGTCAGCGAAATGACCTTGCCGCTGCCGGGCGTAAATTGCTTGCCATCGGCCGTGCCCACTTCGATCTTGACCAGCGCGGGCGCGCCCGTGCCGATCGCAGCGCTCGACGATTTCTGCGCGCCGCTGAGCAGGGTCTGCCCCTGCGCCAGCTGCTTGACGTTCAGCTCATGGCTGCCGCTGGCGGCCTTGTCCGTGGTGGTGGCGCTCAGCACATCCTTGGCGCTCGACGTGGCCGACGTGGCCAGGCCGCTGCCGGCCATGTTCTTGGCCACGGTCTGGAATTTTGCCAGCGCCGATTGCAGCTGGCCCAGGCCCGAAAACTTGGCCTGGTCGCGCGCCAGGCTGGCGTTGAGCTTGACGACGCCCGTGTTCTGCGACTGCATCTGGCGCTCCACCTTCGCATACACATCGGCCGAGATATTGCCCTGCGTCGTCTGCTGCGTGTTGTTGGTGTAAGCCCTGCTGTTGATGGTCGAATTAAACATGGTAGGCGTTCCCGTCGGGTGTAAGGTCATGACACGCGGTTCAGGTCTTGACCGCGTGCTGCGCTAGAAACGGACGGCAGGCGCGCGTGGCGCGGTGGCATCCCTCTTCTGGTTGATAATTATGCAGTATTACCGGAATATCAAAACAGTGAACAGAACAAGTTTTTCCTGACTGCAAACCCATATGCACCATTCTAGCGCATTTCACTTGCCGCTTATCTCGTGCGCGCCTCAGCGCATGAACTTCGAGATGGCGCTGCTGACGGCCATGTCCAGCTGCAGGAAAGTGAGTCCCACCTTGAAACCGGCACTGCTGAAAATGCAGTGCGAGACGGACACGCGCGCCTCGATGATGTGCGCCGCGCCATCGTAAAACAGCTCGAACAGCACCTTGCCCTGCTTGCCTGTCGGCACCGGCTCAGCGATGACGGCCGCCATGCCACCGGGCCCCACATCAAGGGTGCGCGCCGCCACGGGGCCCGCGCCATCGATGACCAACATTGCCTTGGCACGCAAAATCTTGCGTGCGCCCTGCCTTTGCTCTACTGACACTGTATTCCGCTTCTCTCTATGCATTGTCGATACGAATTCGCCATGCGAACTCATCGGACAAATATTATAGTTCCAAACGGAAATTATGTTTGACTTGTCTCAAGCTTGGCATTTAAGCCATACCAACTTTTACTCCAAGTCGCGGAGCTTATTGAACGCTTCGTCGATGCGCTCGACGCCGATGACCTTGAGGCCCTCGATGAGCTGTTTCGGCAAGTTGGACTTGGGCACCACGGCCAAGGTAAAGCCCAGCTTGGCCGCTTCGCGCAAGCGCTCCTGGCCCCGTGGCGCGGGGCGGATTTCACCAGCCAGCCCCACTTCGCCAAACACGACCAATCCCCGTGGCAGGGGCTTGTTGCGCATCGACGAATTAATCGCCAGCAAGACGGCCAGGTCGGCCGCCGGTTCCGTGATCTTCACGCCGCCGACGGCATTGATGAACACATCCTGGTCGAACGCGGCGATGCCCGCATGACGGTGCGCCACGGCCAGCAGCATGGCCAGGCGGTTCTGCTCCAGGCCGACAGACAAGCGGCGCGCATTGGGCAAGTGGCTCGTGTCGACGAGGGCCTGGATTTCCACCAGCAAGGGACGCGTGCCTTCCTGCGTCACCATCACGCAGGAACCGGGCACCTGGTTGTCGTGCTGCGACAGGAACAGGGCGGACGGATTCGACACGCCTTTCAAGCCCTTTTCCGTCATGGCGAACACACCCAGTTCGTTGACGGCGCCGAAACGGTTCTTGATGGCACGCACGAGGCGGAAGCTGGAATGGGCGTCGCCCTCGAAATACAGCACCGTGTCGACAATGTGCTCGAGCACGCGGGGACCGGCCAGCGCGCCCTCTTTCGTCACGTGGCCGACCAGAATGATGGTCACGCCCGTCTGCTTGGCCGCGCGCGTCAATTGCGCCGCGCATTCGCGCACTTGCGCCACGGAACCGGGTGCCGAGCTGAGGGCGTCGGAATACACGGTCTGGATCGAGTCGATGACCACCACTTCCGGCTTCAGGTCGTGCAAGGTGGACAGGATCTTTTCCAGCTGGATCTCGGCCTGCAATTTGAGTTCCTTGGCGTCGATGACGAGGCGCTTGGCGCGCAGGGCGATCTGCGCGCCCGATTCCTCGCCGCTGACGTACAGCACGCGCTTGTGGTGCGACATGTTCGCCAGCGCCTGCAGCAGCAGGGTCGACTTGCCGATGCCGGGGTCGCCGCCGATCAGCACGACGCCGCCGGCCACCATGCCGCCGCCCAGCACGCGGTCGAATTCCTCGATGCCCGTGCCGAAGCGGGGCACGTCGATGGCATCGATATCGTCGAGCGACAGCACGGGCGCCGTCTGCGCCAGCGACATGTGCTGCGGATTCGAATAGCGGTTGTTGCCGCCCGTCTCGGGCAGGGTTTCCACCATGGTATTCCACTGGTTGCACGAGGTGCATTGCCCCATCCATTTGTTGCTGATGGCGCCGCAATCGCTGCAGGTATAGGTGGTCTTGACTTTTGCCATGGTGTACTTTGCCCGGGTAAGGTGAAACTGCTGTCTATATATACAGTAAATTCACAGTATATACAAACGGCGGGCCGACGTCACTGTCACGCCTCGATCACAGGAACGCGCGGCGCCAATGCGCACATCAGCTCGTAGCCGATGGTGCCGGCGGCCAGGGCCACCTCGTCGATCGGCATGCCCTGGCCCCACAAGGTGACGGCGCTGCCGACTTTTACTTCCGGCACCTGCGTCAGATCGACCATCAGCATGTCCATCGACACCCGGCCGATGAGGCCAGTGCGCACGCCATCGACGAGCACGGGCGTGCCTTCGGGCGCGTGGCGCGGATAGCCGTCCGCATAGCCGCAGGCCACCACGCCGACCTTGATATTGCCGGCCGCCTCATAGCGGCTGCCGTAGCCCACCACTTCGCCGGCGGCGATATCCTGGATGCCGATAATCTTGCTGCGCAAGGTCATGGTGGGCAGCAAGCCGAACGCCTGCGCGGACGTGCCGCCGGCAGCGCCGCTGGGCGTGCCGCCATACAGCATGATGCCGGGGCGCACCCAGTCACTGTCGAGATGGTGCAGCAGCACGCCGGCCGAATTGCACAGGCTGCGCGGCAAGGGTACGCCTATGCTGGCCGCGCCCGCTTCGAAACGCAGCATCTGCTGCTCCAGGGGCAAGCGCGTGGGCGCCGCTTCATCGGCATTGGCGAAATGCGTCATCAGGGTGATCGTGCCGACGTGCGGGATGGCGCGCAGGCGCGCATACGCACCCGCCACGGCGCCCGGCGTAAAACCCAGGCGGTTCATGCCCGTATTCATTTTCAGGTGCACGTCGATGGCGTGCGGCAAGCACGCCGCCGCCAGCATGTCGATCTGTTCCTCGCAATGCACGCTGCCGTTCAGCTTGTGCTGCGCCATGGCAGGCAAATCGCTGGCGTCGAAAAACCCTTCGAGCAGCAAGATGGGCTTGGTCCAGCCCAGTTCGCGCAAGCGCACGGCGTAATCGACCTCGACCAGCGCCAGGCCATCGGCGTCGGCAAAGCCCCGCATGGCCCGCTCCAGGCCGTGGCCATAGGCATTTGCCTTGACGACGGCCCACACGTTGGCGCCGCGGGCGCCGGCACGGGCGCGCGCCAGATTGTGTTGCATGGCATCGAGATGGATGGTGGCGATGAGGGGCCTGGGCATAAGCGTGACACACGGCAAGTGGGAAAGCCGTATTTTACCGGATGGGCCGCAGGCGCGCGCCGCTAGCGGAGGCAGAATAGGCGCGCAGGACACCATGTACAAAATGCTCACATGTATGTGTATTTTTCTACGGCAGAAAAATTAAGCTTCGCTTAGGCAAGAGGATGCAAAGCAGCCCCTTCCAAACTTGGGGTTTGCCGTTTTTTCGTGGTATAAAGCAAGCCAGATATGATTTCAGGCAATCCAGAATGAATCGTGGTTTTTATACCATCATGGCGGCGCAGTTCTTTTCCTCGCTGGCAGATAACGCCCTCTTTTTTGTCGCCGTCGATTTATTGGTGTCCATGAAATCCCCGGCGTGGATCACGCCGCTGCTCAAACTGTCGTTCGTGCTGTTTTACGTGCTGTTGGCCGCTTTTGTCGGCGCCTTCGCAGATGCACTGCCAAAAGGCAAGGTCATGTTCATCGCCAACATGGTCAAGATCTTCGGCTGCGCCCTCGTCTTCTTCCACGTGCATCCGCTGCTGGCCTACGCTGTCGTCGGTTTTGGCGCTGCCGTGTATTCGCCTGCCAAGTACGGCATCCTGACGGAACTGCTGCCGCCGGAAAAACTCGTGGCGGCGAATGGCTGGATCGAAGGCTTGACCGTCACCTCCATCATCCTCGGCACCGTCATGGGCGGCGCGCTCGTCAGCGGCCACGTGTCCGACATGCTGCTGTCCATCGACATTCCCCTGATCAATACGGGCATCACCAGCAAGACAGAAGCGGCCTTGTGCGTGGTAGTGGGCATTTATGCGCTGGCGACCCTGGCCAACCTGAAGATTCCCGACACGGGCTGCGTGTATGCGCACCAGGAACGCAATCCTATCAAACTGATTACCGATTTTGCCAATTGCTATTCCATCCTGTGGAAAGACAAGCTGGGCCAGATCACCCTGGCCGTAACGACCCTGTTCTGGGGCGCAGGCGCCACCTTGCAACTGATCGTGCTGGAATGGGCCAAGCAATCCTTGAACATGCCCTTCGACAAGGCAACCAGTCTAGTGGGCGTGGTCGCCATCGGCGTGGCCGCCGGCGCCGTGCTGTCGGCCCGCTTCATTCCACTACGCAAATCGCTGACCGTCATTCCGCTGGGCATCGCCATGGGCGTGATCGTCATGATGATGACGCAAGTGCACTCCGTGTGGATCGCCTACCCGCTGCTGATACTGATCGGCGCCCTGTCCGGTTTCTTCGTCGTGCCAATGAATGCACTGCTGCAACACCGCGGCCACGTACTGATGAGCGCAGGCCATTCCATCGCCGTGCAGAACTTCAATGAAAACCTGTCGATTCTGACCATGCTGGCCGTGTATTCGATCATGATCCGCTTGCACCTGCCGCTCAACATCATCATCACCCTGTTCGGCCTGTTCGTCGCCGGCACCATGTACATGATCATGCGCAAGCACAAACTGAACCAGGCCGAGCATGACAATCTTTCCTTGATCGGCGAGCAGAAGCATTAATTAGGGTGGTGTCGGATTACGCGCTATGCGCTAATCCGACCTACATGATTCCGGCGTTACGGCTGTGGTTCATGCTTACGCGGGTAGCGCGCCTGTCAGCCGCCGCGCGGCAGCCTGCTCCGTCCAGTCATGGGGCACAACAAAACCGCGCGTGCACTCCACTTCCCAGCCTTCGACATTGTCCACCGTGGCCACCAGCACCGGTTGCGCCAGATCAAACAAGCGCGCCTGCAAGACGTCGATATCGAGCACTTCCACGTCGCGCCCCTTGAACGGCGCCAGCCATTGCAATCGGGGCAACATGACATAGCGCTGCTGCGGCAATTGCATTGGCGTGCACCAGAAGCCGTGTCCATGATAACGGGAAATACCGTCCATGGCGGGCGTGGCGCCTGCCGCATAGAACAGCCATCCCTTGACCAGCGCCTGCGCCGTGCGCACGGGATGCGCCAGCAGGCTTTGCGCGGCAGGATGGCGGGACAAGGCCAATTGCTTGTCGAGAATCTTGCGCATCTTCAAGCCCAAAGTATCGGCCAGGTTGGGGCCGATCAGGTGGTTGAACACACCGGGATCGGGCGCGCCTTCGAGCAGGTAGAACTTGGTGGCGAATTCCCAGTGCAGCAGCTCACTCCCGTCATGCAGCAGGAAATCGAACTCGCCCACCGTGTCATTGCGGTTGACCTGCACTTGCAAGCCATGCGCAGCCAGCAATCCATGCTGCTCAAAATAAAAGGCCAGCAGCTTTTCAGCGTACAGGCCCAGGCGGGAATAGAATTTCGGCCCCAGCGCCGCATCGAGCGGCGACGGGTCATCCTGCAGCGCTTCCAGCCACGCCGCCACGGCGGGCGTGACGGTCGCGAGGCTGGCGATGCGCCCGCCCCAATAGAGGCTGGCCGGGTCCAGCAAGTCGGGCGAGTCGAGCAGCCAGGCCAGCGCACGCACGCGGGGGTGCGTCAAATGGCCCCAGCGGCGCTCGAAGCGGGCCTGGAAAGCGCCGACGTCCGTCTCAATCACCGTGCGTGCTTTTCGCCAGGCACAGGTCGGCCCAGGTGCGCGCCTTGGCCTTGCCCGTCCCATCCTGCAGCAGTTGCTCTGGGTGGAAGGTGGCCACGACGGACGCATTGCCCAGCTGGCGCACCTTGCCGCGTACGGGCTTTTCACCGGGATTGATGCCAGCGGCGGCCATCGAACCGAGGGTGACGATGGTGCGCGGCTGCAGCAGGGCCAGTTCGCGGTCAAAGTATGGGCGGCAGGCAGCGGACTCGGCTTCTGTCGGCAGACGTTCCTGCCCGGCCTCGTCGAGCGGACGGCATTTCAGCAAGTGCGTGATGTACACATCGCTGCCCGCGTCGATATCGATAGCCTTGAGCATATTGTCGAGCAGCTTGCCCTGTTCGCCCGGCAAGGCACGCCCTTCCCGCTCTTCCGCGCGCGAGGGGCTGCTGACCAGCATCAGCCAAGCACCCCGACGGTCGCCACGGCCCATGACGACACCCTTGCGCGTCTTGCACAAGTCGCAGCGCGCGCACTTGGCCACGGCCGCCGTCAAGCCATCCCAGTCGAGGGCGGCAATGTCTGCATCGCTCAGCTGTCTGGCGGGCGGCGGTGGCGGCGCATCGTCGAACCAGGCCGTGTCGTCCGGCTCGGCGGCGAGGACTGGCGTCGCGGCAACGGCGACGGGCACTTCGGCTTTCACCTCGACCTTCGCCTCGGCAGCCATCTCGACGACTTCGGCAACCACCTCTGTGACGACCTCAATCACGGCCTCAAGTACGGGTGCCGCCACGGCGGCTTCCATCTCCACAGCGGCCTGGGCGACGGCGTCAACGGCCTCGGCTGCTGCGCCCTGGCGCAAGCGCCACAGGGGGCCGACGCCCATTTCATCGAGGAAAACGGCGCTGCGGCTCATAAGGTATAACGCATCACGATGGCGTCCTCACGTTGCGAATTGGCGGCAGGATAATATCCCTTGCGCCGCCCGATCTGTTCAAATCCATAGCGCTGGTAGATATCGAGCGCGCGCACGTTCGACGGGCGCACTTCCAGCAGCATCGATTCCATGCCCAGCTGGCGCGCACAGGCGCAGGCCTGGTTCAGCAGGAAACGCCCCAGCCCCTGACCCTGGATGGCGCCCTCGACGGCCACGTTCAGCAAGTGCGCTTCATCGACGACCAGCATCAGCAAGAAGTAGCCGAGCAAGGTGCCATCCACGTCGCGCAGCACCCAGGCAGGGTAGCCGCTCTTGAGGGAGTCGACAAAGTTGCCGTGCGTCCAGGGATGCGGATACACGCGCTGTTCCAGCGCCAGCACTTCGACCAAGTCCGCTTCGACCATTGGTTGATAGTCGAGGCGCAGCAAGTCCCAGTCTGCAGCGCTGTCCTTGTCCTTGCCCGCCTCCATCATTGTGCGGACTCCGCAGCGGCCTTGGCGGCCTGCATGTCGAGACGCTCGGCACTTGTGTAGGCGATCTTGTTGCGCAAGTACAGAGGCTGCGCCTCGGCCGCCGTCACGAACTGACCGGCCGCAAAGGCGATGCGCGCCAGCTGCGCCACTTGCACGGCATGCGGCATGATGGCCGCGTCCGCGCTGGCGGCGCATGGCAGCGCGGCCAGGGCGTCGGCATAGGCCGCAAAACCGTTGCCGCAGCCGGTAACGTCGCCTTGCGGCGCGACGCCGGCCGGCGCGCTCAGGGCCGGCGGCAACACGGCCTGCAAGCCGTTTTGATACTCATATTGCGCCCAGTACACTTCGCCCATGCGGGCGTCGAGCACGGTCACGATGCGCTGCGCGCCATGCTGCTGGTGGCACGCGAGCGCCATGGCGTCGAGCGTGACGACAGGCACGACGGGCAGATTGGCGCCGTAAGCCAGGCCTTGCGCGATGCCGCAAGCCGTGCGCACGCCCGTAAACGAGCCGGGGCCGGAGCCGTAGGCGATGGCGTCGACGTCCGCCAGGGTCACGCCCGCTTCGGCCAGCAATTCCTGCACCATGGGCAGGATGGACTGGGAATGGGTGCGCACGCCCGACGAGGCGCGCGACAGGACGACATCGCCGCGCAGCAAGGCGCAGGAGGCGAGTTCGGACGACGTTTCAATAGCAAGTAAGGTGGGAAGTAAGGTAGACATAGCGTATTTTACCTTGCCAGGCCCGGGAACGGCATGCCGTGCAGGCCAACAACAGCCCACTTGCACAGCCCGTGCGCGAGGACGGCTATAATAAAAGGCTAAGCTGATTGCTTGACCGGCGTCATTGCGCCATGCCTGGCAATCCATACGCGACACTATCACCCCACTCTTGCCCTGGTCCGCTCCGTGAATCCACTTCTTGCCAAACTGCAACCATATCCTTTTGAAAAGCTGCGCCAGCTGTTTGCCGGCGTAACGGTCAATCCCGATTACGCGCCCATCAGCCTGGGCATGGGCGAACCCAAGCACCCGACGCCAGCCTTCATCGAGCAGGCATTGACCGACAATATCCATGGCCTGGCCAGCTATCCGACCACCATCGGTTCGGAAGCCTTGCGCACCGCCATCGCCGGCTGGCTCGAGCGCCGCTATGGCATCCCCAAGCTCAATCCTGCCACGCAAATCCTGCCCGTGAACGGTTCACGCGAAGCGCTGTTTGCGCTGGCGCAAACGGTGATCGATCCATCGGCCGGTTCGCTCGTGATCAGCCCGAACCCGTTTTACCAGATCTATGAAGGCGCGGCCTACCTGGCCGGCGCCGAACCATATTTCGTCAATTCCGACCCCACGCGCAATTTCGGCTGCGACTACGACAGCGTACCGGCCTCCGTGTGGGAAAAGGTCAAGCTGCTGTTCCTGTGTTCGCCCGGCAACCCGACGGGCGCCGTGCTCACCCTGACGGACTGGGAACACCTGTTCGCCCTGTCCGAGCGCTATGATTTCGTCATCGCCGCCGACGAGTGCTATTCCGAGATCTACCATGGTGACACGCCACCGCTGGGCGCGCTGCAGGCGGCCCACATGCTGGGCCTGTCCACCATCGAGCGTCCGTATGCGCGCCTGGTGGTGTTTTCCAGCCTGTCGAAGCGCTCGAACGTGCCGGGCATGCGCTCGGGCTTTGTCGCCGGCGACGCGGAAGTACTGAAAAAATTCCTGCTCTACCGAACCTACCACGGCGGCGCCATGAGCCCTGCCGTGCAGGCGGCCTCCGTCGCGGCCTGGAACGACGAAACCCATGTCGAGGAAAATCGCGCCAAGTACCGCGCCAAGTTCGACGCCATCACGCCGCTGCTGCAATCGGTGATGGACGTGCAATTGCCGGACGCCGGCTTCTACCTGTGGGCCGACGTCAGCCGCACGGGACTATCCGACACGCAATTCGCGCAACGCCTGTACGCCGAATATAATGTGACGGTATTGCCTGGCAGTTACCTGGCGCGCGACGCGCACGGCATCAATCCGGGCCGCAACCGCATCCGCATGGCCCTCGTGGCCGAAACGGCCGAAGGGCTGGAAGCCGCCTTGCGCATAGTAAAATTCTGCCAGCAGCTTTCCGCATCCGCATCAACCACGCATTAACCCTACATAAACAAGACATCATCATGAGCCAACAACTGCAAACCATCATCGACCAGGCCTGGGAAAACCGCGCCGAGATCAATCCGGGCAACGGCACGGCCGAACTGCGCGACGCCGTCTCCCACGTCATCAATGGCCTGGACAACGGCAGCATCCGCGTGGCGGAAAAAACCACGGGCGACTGGGTAGTCAACCAGTGGGTCAAGAAAGCCGTGCTGCTGTCGTTCCGCCTGGAAGACAACGTCGTCCTGCCGTCCGATGGCACGATGCAGTTCTACGACAAGGTCCCGACCAAGTTCGCCAATTACACCAAGGAAGACTTCGTCAAGGGCGGTTTCCGCGTGGTGCCGCCAGCCGTCGCCCGCCGCGGCAGCTTCATCGCCAAGAACGTCGTGCTGATGCCGTCCTACGTCAACATCGGCGCCTATGTCGATGAAGGCGCCATGGTCGACACCTGGGCCACCGTCGGTTCCTGCGCACAGATCGGCAAGAACGTCCACCTGTCCGGCGGCGTCGGCATCGGCGGCGTGCTGGAACCTATGCAAGCAAACCCGACCATCATTGAAGACAACTGCTTCATCGGTGCCCGTTCGGAAATCGTCGAAGGCGTGATCGTCGAAGAAAACTCGGTCATCTCGATGGGCGTCTACATCGGCCAGTCGACCAAGATCTACGACCGCGCCACGGGCGAAGTCACCTACGGCCGCGTGCCAGCCGGTTCCGTCGTGGTCTCGGGCAACCTGCCTTCGGAAGATGGCAAGTACTCGCTGTACTGCGCCGTCATCGTCAAACGCGTGGATGCAAAAACCCGTGCCAAGACCGGTATCAACGAACTGCTGCGCGGCATTTAATTACCGCACTGCGAAGTATCGGTAACACTTGAATGTCCCGCCCCGGCGGGACATTTTCATTTCCGACTGGCAACTTCAATCGTCGCGCAGCCATTGCCCATCCTGCCCTATACTGGATGGCATGAATACACCTCCCGTCCTGATCGTCGGCGCCGGTCCTACCGGCCTCATGCTGGCCTTGCGCCTGGCGCGCCATGGCGTCGATTGCCGCATCATCGACAAGAATAGCGGTCCGGGCCAGGCGTCGCGGGCCATGGCCGTGCATGCGCGCACCCTGGAGTTTTACCAGCAGCTGGGCTTTGCCGATGAACTGGTCAGCCTCGGTATCAAGATCAATGCCATGCACATCCACGAAGGCGGCGAGGAGCTGGTGAAACTGGCGCTGGGCGAGATCGGCGAAGGCTTGAGCCCCTATCCTTTCGTACTGAGCCTGCCCCAGGACGAGCATGAACGCTTTCTGATCAGCAAGCTGGCGGCGGCCGGCGTGCACGTGGAATGGAACGTTGCGCTGGACCTGTGGACGCAGGACGATAGCGAAGTGCAAGCCATCCTGCTCAAGGACGGCGAACGCCAATATTGCACGTTCAACTATATTTGCGGCTGTGACGGCGCCCGCAGCAAGGTGCGTGAAATCGCCGGTTTCGACTTTTCCGGCGGCACCTACGACCACCTGTATTACGTGGCCGACGCGCAAGTGGCCGGCAAGAATACGGATTTGCACGCCCACCTGGGCGCGAACTCGTTTGCGCTGATGCTGCCCGTGCGCACCAGCGGCATGCAGCGCCTGATCGGCATCCTGCCCGACCGCCCCGATGGCGCGCCGGCGCCCGTCTTCGATGACGTGCGGGAACAGGTGCAAACCTTGCTGGGCATCGAGGTCGAGCACGTGAACTGGTTTTCCACGTATAAAGTCCATCACCGGGTGGCGGCGCAGTTTCGCGAGCGGCGCTGCTTCATCCTCGGCGACGCGGCCCATTTGCACAGCCCCGTGGGCGGCCAAGGCATGAACACGGGCCTGGGCGACGCCGTCAACCTGGCCTGGAAACTGGCGCAAAAACTGCGGGGCCAGAGCAACGACGCCCTGCTCGACACCTATGAAAGCGAGCGCATCGTGTTTGCCCGCAAGCTCGTCGCCACCACCGACCGCGCCTTCCAGGCCATCGTCGCGCAAGGCATGGCCGGGCAATTCCTGCGCCGCTGGCTGGTGCCGCACGCGCTGCCTTTTCTTTCCGGCTTCGCGCGGGCGCGCCGTCTGCTGTTTAAAACAGTGTCGCAAATCCAGATCAGCTATGAAGACAGCGCCCTGTCCGCCGGCCATGCGGAATACCTGCGCGGCGGCGACCGCCTGCCATGGTTTTCCGACGGTACGCAAGACAATTTCACGGCCCTGCGCAGCATGGATTGGCAATTGCACATCTATGGCGAGCCGGCGCCCGAACTGCTGGACGAAGCGCGCGTGCTGAAACTGCCCGTGCATTGCTACACCTATAACGTGGCCGCCAAGCTGGCGGGCCTGGGCCGCGACGCGGCCTACCTCGTGCGCCCCGACGGCCATATCGCGCTGGCCCTGCACCTGCAGGAAAGCGGCGCGCTGCGCGCCCTGGCCTTGCGGCTGGGCCTGCATTTCGGCCAGGCAGAGTTGGGCAAGGCGGCGCCACGGCCTGTGTAGGGAAAATCACTGGGCCGTGTTGCACTGCCGCATTGACTACGCATCAACTGTATAATGGCGGCGACCATCGCATTTTTCGCTGGCGCAAGCGCCGCGATCAAGCGAACCGCATTCATTCCCCTTAGCCCTACCCATGACGACCATTACACTCTACGGTATCCCCAACTGCGATACCGTCAAAAAGGCCCGCACCTGGCTGGCCGCGCAGCAACTCGATTTCACCTTCCACGACTTCAAGAAACAGGGCCTGGAACGCGCTACCGTCGCAGCGTGGCTGCAGCAATTGCCGTGGGACGTGCTGGTCAACAAGAAAGGCACGACCTGGCGCGCCCTGTCCGACGAGCGCAAGGCATCCACTATCGATGCGGACAGCGCCCTGGAGCTGATGCTGGAAAACCCTTCCATCATCAAGCGCCCCGTGCTGGACAAGGATGGCCAGTTCAGCGTGGCGTTTTCGGATGCGCAGTACAAGACCATTTTTTCAGTTTAATTTTTCAGTCTAGCCCAACACCTGTAAAGCTGGGGTCAGACCCAAAGGGTCTGACCCCGAGTTGACGCTCCGCCACATACCGCCCATGACCACCTCCAAAACCCTCGCCCTGACCGAAAAACTGATCGCCCTGTCCTCGGTCACGCCCGACGACAAGGGCTGCCAGCAGCACCTGATCGACATCCTCACGCCGCTGGGCTTTGTCTGCGAGACGATACAGTCGAACGACGTCACCAATCTGTGGGCACGCCGTGGCACGACTTCTCCCCTGTTCGTCTTTGCCGGCCATACGGACGTGGTGCCGACCGGCCCAGTCGAGCAATGGCGCTCGCTACCCTTCATTCCCACCCACCGCGACGGCAAGCTGTACGGCCGTGGCGCGGCCGACATGAAGACGTCGATCGCCGCCATGGTGGTCGCCTGCGAGGAATTCATCGCCGCCACGCCCGAGCACACGGGTTCGATCGCCTTTCTGATCACCAGCGACGAGGAAGGCCCGGCCACGGATGGCACCGTCATCGTGTGCAACAAATTGAAGGAACGGGGCGAGCAGATCGACTATTGCCTGGTCGGCGAGCCGACGTCGAGCGCGCAGCTGGGCGACATGATCAAGAACGGCCGCCGCGGCTCGCTGTCGGGCCGCTTGACGATCAAGGGCGTGCAAGGCCATATCGCCTACCCGCACCTGGCGAAAAACCCGATCCACGAAGCGGCGCAGGCGCTGGCCGACCTGGTCGAAGAGAAATGGGACGCCGGCAACGAGTATTACCTGCCGACGTCATGGCAAATGTCGAACATCAACGCGGGCACGGGCGCCAACAACGTGATTCCCGGCGACATGGTGATCGACTTTAACTTCCGCTTTTCCACGGCCAGCACGGCGGAAAACCTGCAGGAACGGGTGCACGCCATCCTCGACAAGCATGACTTGCAATACGATTTGCAGTGGACCCTGAGCGGCCTGCCCTTCCTCACGCCACGCGGCACCTTGAGCGATGCGCTGTCGTCCGCGATCCTCGAAGAAACGGGCCTCACGACGGAACTGTCGACCACGGGCGGCACCTCGGATGGCCGGTTTATCGCGCAAATCTGCCCCCAAGTGATAGAATTCGGGCCGCCCAATGCCAGTATTCACAAGATCGACGAGCACATCGAACTGCGCCACATCGATCCCCTGAAGAATATTTACCGGCGCACGCTGGAGCATTTGCTGCCCGTCTGAACCAGAATACCGAGGCCCGTCACGGCGGGCCAGAACACCGTCTTTTCGAGAATGCCATGACCCCGAACCCGTTTTCCACGCCACGCGACCTGCTGCGCTACGCCGTTACCCGTTTCAATACCGCCAAGCTGTTTTTCGGCCACGGCAGCGCCGAAGCGTTCGACGAGGCGGCCTATTTGATCCTGCACACGTTGAAGTTGCCGCTCGACAAGCTCGAACCGTTTCTCGACGCCAAGCTGCTGCCATCGGAAGTGGCCAGCGTGATGAGCGTCATCGACCGTCGCAGCATCGACCGCGTGCCAGCCGCCTACATCACCAAGGAAGGCTGGCTGGGTACGTATAACTTCTACGTGGACGAGCGCGTAATCGTGCCCCGCTCCTTCATCGCCGAGCTGATCCCTGAATACTTCTCGCCATGGGTGGCGGAACCGGAAGCCGTGGAAAACATCTTGGAACTGTGCACCGGTTCGGGCTGCCTGTCGATCATGATGGCCGACGCCTTCCCGAACGCCGCGGTCGACGCCGTGGACATTTCCGCCGACGCGCTGGCCGTGGCCAAGCGCAACGTCGACACGTACAAGCTGCAGGACCGCGTGAACCTGATCGAATCGGACCTGTACACGAACGTGCCGGCCAAGAAATATGATTTGATCATCAGCAACCCACCATACGTGAATTCCGCCTCGATGGGCGCCCTGCCCCAGGAATACCTGGCCGAACCGCAAATCGCCCTCGACGGCGGCAGCGACGGCATGGACCTGGTGCGCAAGATCATCGCCGGTGCGGCCGAACGCCTGACGGACGACGGCATCCTGATGATTGAAATCGGCAATGAGCGCGCATACGCGGAAGCGGCCTTCGGCGAGCTGGGCCTGACCTGGCTGACGACGAGCGCCGGCGACGACATGGTATTCCTGCTGACGGCCGAGCAGCTGAAGCTGGTTTGATCGACTTGGTAGGTCGGATTTGCCCGAAGGGCGTAATCCGACGGGCAGCGCCCACTTGTCGGATTACGCTACGCTAATCCGACCTACCTGAATTTTACGGCGAGGGGTAAATCCCAGCCTTTACAAAGAAAAAAATGATACGTTTCCTACAAGTAAGCCTGATGCGCGGCATCAAACCGTTGCTCGAACAAGTCGACGTCACCCTCAATCCGGGCGACAAGATCGGCCTGATCGGCGCCAATGGCGCGGGCAAATCGAGCCTGTTCGCCATGATGCGTGGCGAATTGCACCCTGACCAGGGCGAGATCGATTTCCCGGCCAAATGGCGCGTGGCTTACGTGGCGCAGGAAACGCCGCCGCTGGACCGTGCCGCGCTCGACTATGCGATCGATGGCGACATCACCCTGCGCAAACTGGAAGCGGAACTGACGCGCCTGGAATCGGAACCGGCCACGTCGGAAAACGGCATCGCCATCGGCGAAATCTACAGCGCGCTGGCCGATGCCGACGCGTATACCGTGCAGTCGCGCGGCGAGCAATTGCTGCTGGGCCTGGGCTTTACCCTGGACCAGATGCAGCAGCCAGTAGCGAGTTTCTCGGGCGGCTGGCGCATGCGCTTGAATCTGGCGCAAGCGCTGATGTGCCCGTCCGACCTGCTGCTGCTCGATGAACCGACCAATCACTTGGATCTGGACGCCATCATCTGGCTGGAAGACTGGCTCAAGCGCTACGCCGGCACCCTGCTGATCATTTCCCATGACCGCGACTTCCTCGACGAAGTGGTCAACGTGGTCGTGCATATCGACGAGCGCAAACTGAAACGCTATTCGGGCAACTATTCGAGCTTCGAGCGCCAGCGCGCGGCGCAGATGATCCTGGCCGCCGGCGCGCTGGAAAAGCAGCAGCGCAAGCGTGCCCATCTGGAATCGTTCGTGAACCGCTTCAAGGCGCAAGCGTCGAAGGCCCGCCAGGCGCAAAGCCGCATGAAGGCGCTGGCGAAGATGGAAGAACTGGCGCCACTGCGCGCCGCCGCCGAATTCTCGTTCGAATTCCGCGAGCCGCTGAGCGCACCGAACCCGCTGCTGGTGATGGAAGACGTCGATGCGGGCTACAAGATCGAGAACGAAGCGACGGGCGAGATCACGCATAAAACCATCGTCAACGGCATCAAGTTTTCGCTGCAGATCGGCCAGCGTATCGGCTTGCTGGGCCAGAACGGCGCCGGCAAATCGACCCTGATCAAGACCATCGCCGGCGAACTGATGCCGTTGACGGGCGACGCCACCATGGGCAAGGGCCTCAACATCGGCTATTTCGCCCAGCATCAGGTGGAAATGCTGCGCCACGACGAATCGCCGCTGTGGCATCTGTCGAAGATCGCCCCGACCGTGCGCGAGCAGGAACTGCGCAACTTCCTGGGCGGCTTCAACTTCCCCGGCAACATGGTCACCGCCTCGATCGCGCCGTTCTCGGGCGGTGAAAAAGCCCGTCTGGCGCTGGCCCTGATCGTCTGGCAGCGTCCGAACCTGCTGCTGCTCGATGAACCGACCAACCACCTGGATCTGGAAACGCGCGAAGCGCTGACGGAAGCGCTGGCCCAGTTCGAAGGCACCCTGGTCGTCGTGTCCCATGATCGCCATTTGCTGCGCGCCACCACCGATGAATTCATCATCGTTGCCGACGGCAAGCTGCAGCCGTTCGACGGCGACCTCGATGACTACAAGGACTGGCTGTTCAAGACCAAGCTGGGCAAAGGCACGGACGTGCTGCCGGCCGCCGGCAAGGCCAACAAGACCGACTTCCCCGTGGTCTCGCCCGTCGTTGCCGCAGCAGCCCCTGCCGCGCCCGTGCGCGACAAGCGCAAGGAAGCGGAAGAGCGCCAGAAAGCCGCCGCTTTGCGCAAGCCGATCGAAAACAAGATCAAGCGCCAGGAAGAGCAGATCGCCAAGCGCAATGCGCAAAAGGCGGAAACCGATGCCAAGCTGGGCGAACCGACCATCTATGATGCGGCCAACAAGGCGAAATTGAAGCAACTGCTGGCCGACCAGACCTTCTTCACCAAGGATCTGGCGCAGCTGGAAGCGGAATGGCTCGATCTGCAGGATCAGTTGGAAAAGCTCGGCTAACACCAAACACAAAGACGACCCCAGGGTCGTCTTTTTTTATGCCGCCTGCATGGGGCTGGGGCTGCGGATCGCCATCAGGCGGTCGATATCGACGAGGATCAATCGGCGCCCCGCCACCGTGCCCAGGCCCAGCAGGTAATCGGCTTCCGCCTCGCCCAGGCCGGGCACGGCGGCGATGTCGCCGGGTGCCAGGCTGACGATATCGGTGACGCCATCGACCACCATGCCCATCACGCCATTACTCAGCTGCAGGATGATCACGTCGGTGGCCGGGTCGGGCGTGCTCTGGGTGCCGCCGAACGCGGCGCGCATGTCGACGATGGGGATGATCACGCCGCGCGAGACGGCCACGCTGTGCAGCACTTCCCCTTCCGAGGAAAAACGGTCGAGCTCCTTGAGGGGGCGCAATTCCCGCACGCAGCGGTAGTCGAGGCCGTATTCCAGGCCGCCCAGCCGGAAGCTCAGGTACTGCGTCAGGGATTGCGCGGTTGCGGCGCCAGGCGTGATCGTGGGCTGCATGGTGTTCCTTTCATCCGGTAAGCGCTGCCAGGATGCGCAGTGGCGCAACGTTGGCCCCATGCTAACCAGCATCGCCGCACGCGGCGTTGAGAAACATCAACTTTCCCGGAAGACATCATCGGCTGGCGATCCCGCCCTTGCGCCGGCGCAGCCATCTTCCCTTACAATACCCACATCATTCCCTCACAGGCAGGCCATGCAACACCTCGTCAATCCCGCTGAAGTTGAATTTTCCGCCATCCGCGCCCAGGGCCCGGGCGGGCAGAACGTCAACAAGGTGTCCAGCGCCATCCATTTGCGCTTTCCGATCGCCGCCTCGTCGCTGCCGGAAGCGTACAAGGAACGGCTGCTGGCCCTGCGCGACAGCCGCATCAGCAAGGATGGCGTGCTGGTGCTCAAGGCGCAGCAGTCGCGCAGCCAGGAGCAGAACAAGGAAGAAGCGTTGCGGCGCTTGCAGGAAATCATCGACAGCGTGACCTTCCTGCCCGCCGTGCGCCGCGCCACCAAGCCCACGCGCAGCTCGCAGCGACGCCGCCTCGACAGCAAGAGCACGCACAGCGTGCTCAAGCAATCACGCGGCAAGGTCACGGACTGATTACGGCGGCGGCTGATAGGTCCAGTCCAGGCTGCCTGTGCTGTCCGCAAACACGGGCTGCGTGGCCGGCGTGGCGCTGCGCAGCAAGGCCTTGATCTCCTTCGGCGGCCGGTCGTAGACCTTGGCCGGCCCGGGCGGCACGACCAGGGCGCGCACCGTCGTCTCGCCATCGATCAGGCCCAGGCTGCAGCGCGACTGGCCGGCCGTCGCCTGCCGCTCCTGCCGCACTTGCGCCACCAGGGCCAGCATCTGTGCGTGCAGGATTTCCGACTGTTTGACCTCCACGCGCAGCCGCGCCACCTCTTTCAGGACGGGAGCGATGCGCGCGGCCAGCTTGTCGTACTGCAGCTGTTGCGCTGGCTGCAGTTGCAATTCGCCGCGCCGCAGCTGGCCCGCCAGGGTCAGGTAATTGCGCACCTCGGGCAATTGCGCGATGGCATCGATTTCCTGCTGGCGCTTGTGCTGCACCTGCAGGTAGTGCGCCGCCTTCGCCTGGCTTTCCGCAATCTTTTGTTCCAGGGCGCTCAAATCGGGTACGAGGGGAAACAGCAGCATCTCCACCTGCTTGCGGGGACCAGCGCTGCCGATGCGGATGGTGCGCGCCGCCACGGCGCAGCCTTCGGCCAGCTCGATGACGACCTCGTCGGCGATGATCTCGCAATTGCTGGCGCTGTCGATCACCACGCGCGTGCCGGCGATGACGCAGCTTTCCGCACGCTTCACGTGTACTTCGCCGCTCAGCGCCTGCAGCACGGAACCGGAAGCGACGCCCTCGACGCGCACGTCGCCATGCGCATTGAAGGCCGTGCCGCCCACCAGGTTGCGGTGTAGCAAGATCAAGCCGCCGTGCGAGTGCAGATGGCCATACACGTCGCCATGGATGGTGATGTCGCTGCCGTCGAGCTGGCGCTGCTCCTGCACTTCGCCGTACTCCTCATAGGCGGCGCGCAGCTTCAGATTGCCCGTGGTGCGGCTGCTGACGCCTTCGCGGCTGACGATCTTGTTTTCGATCGCCATCTTGCCGTGCTCATCGACATTCACATAGCCATCCTGGGTGGCAACGAGGAAATTGCCATCGCTGAAATGCTCGACCGCCGTGCCTGGCCCCGCCACTGTGGCCAGGTCCAGTTCCTGCGGCGCGGGCGGCGGCAGCGCCTTGCCGGCCAGGTCGTAGCCGGGCAAGCCGGGCGTACCAGGCAACAGACGCAGCAGGCGCGCGTGTTTTTTCACCTGCGGGAAGCGGTTCTTGAAGCTGAGCAAATCCAGGCGGCCATCGGAGCGTTCGCGCGGCGCATCGTCACGGTGGATGCCTTGCGACACTTCAACGAGCTGGGCGTCGCGGCCCGGCTGCGGCGGCAGTACCCGCGCCACCGTGATGCGCTCGGCCTTGCCGCTGGCGAGCATGGCGCGCACGGCCACGCTATCGATACCGTAGTGCACGCCCTTGCACCACAGATCGGCCACCAGCTCGTCAAACTCGCGGCGCGCCGCCACTTGGCCATCCGCGTCCGCAAGCAAGGTTTCAAAGTAAAACTCGGCGCTGTCGCCACGGATCTTGACCTGTTGGTACAGCGCGCGGCGCGGGGGCGGGAACGGCGCCACGCGCACGGCGATGCGCAGCAAGGCATCGCCCTTGGGCGCGGCGCGGGGGACAGGAGCGTGAAACAGGGTCAGCAGGAACAAACCGTAATCGAGGCCGGCCAGCAACTGGCCCGACTGGAACAGCTGGTCGACGGCGGCGCGCAGCTGCGCCGGCGCCAGCGACAGGTCCAGGAACACGCCCTCGTCGCGCTGGAGCAGGCCGAGCGGCAAGCCGCCTGCGGGGGCCGCATCCGGAACGGGTGTGTCGTCGTCGCTCACCACTTGCCTCCCCCAGCAACAATGTCAGAGAATTACCTCATTGCGTTAGAACAATATCACGGGGCGGCGCCGTGTGCCTGGCTCAGCAATAATGTTGGCGGCCAAATGCAGACAGGGCCATGTCTTGCGAGATGGCCCTGTCGGATGGGGTGCATGGTGCCTAGCGGCGCGGCGGATTCGAGTAGATGTCCTGGCCCACTTCGTTGATCTGGCGGCGCAGGTCGCGGCGTTCGTCTGGCGTCATGCGGCCCGTGCGGCGCGAAGCGTCGGCGCCTTCGTTGGCGCGGCGCTGCTCTTCGGCGCGCGTGTCGAAACTGCGTGCGTCACGCTGCTCGCGCAGTCGCGTATCATTGCTGTTGCTGCGCTGTACCTGTTCATACCGCTGGGCCTGCATTTGCTGCTGGTCGTCACGGCGCGGTGGCGGCTGGTTTTGTGCCGACGCCAGGCTGGCGACAAACACGGAACACACGGCAAATGCGGACAGCACAACTGTACGTGCGGCAATAGCTGCGCTGGGAGCGGCGTGAATTTTTTTAGTAAAGATATTCATTGAGTTCCTCTTCCGCGATGCCGTATAAACTAAAGCTGATTTCCACTGTGGCCCCAGTGTATGATGCTTTACACGGTGCAGTAAGAGTAATTGGGTAAAGTTTGTAACACTTTGTAATGGGTCGCCACAGCCCCTTGCCGATGCCGCGCGAGGCGTTACTATAGCAACTAATATAAGATAACACGACACCTTAAATGACCACAACCTCCACTACCGGCAGCAATACAACAACGCAATCGATCCACGGCCACCAGGCAAAAATCATGGTGGTCGACGACGATGTGCGCCTGCGCGACCTGCTGCGGCGCTACCTGACCGAACAGGGCTTCAATGTCTTCACGGCAGAGAGCGCGACGGCCATGAACAAGCTGTGGCTGCGCGAACGCTACGACTTGCTGGTGCTCGACCTGATGCTGCCCGGTGAAGATGGCCTGTCGATCTGCCGCCGCCTGCGCGGCGCGGGCGACCAGACGCCGATCATCATGCTGACGGCCAAGGGCGAGGACGTGGACCGCATCGTGGGCCTGGAAATGGGTGCCGACGACTACCTGCCGAAACCATTCAATCCGCGCGAACTGGTGGCCCGCATTGGCGCCGTGCTGCGCCGCAAGGGTCCCGATGAAATCCCGGGCGCGCCGTCGGAAACGCCGCAAACCTTCGAGTTCGGCGACTTCGTGCTGGACCTGGGCACGCGTACCCTGAAAAAGAATGGCGAAACGGTGCCGCTGACGACCGGTGAATTTTCCGTGCTGAAAGTGTTTGCCCGCCATGCGCGCCAGCCGCTGTCGCGCGAAAAACTGATGGAACTGGCGCGCGGCCGCGAATATGAAGTGTTCGACCGCAGCCTGGACGTGCAGATTTCGCGCTTGCGCAAACTGATCGAACCCGACCCGTCGAGCCCGCTGTTCATCCAGACCGTGTGGGGCCTCGGCTACGTCTTCATCCCGGACGGACAGCCGCGCTGATCGCAGGCGAGGCATGATGAAGCTTGTTCCCGATATCAGCCTGGCGCGGCTGAAAAGCGGCCTGTTCTGGCGCACCTTTTTGCTGCTCGGCACCTTGACCACCGTCAGCATGATCACCTGGATCGGCATGATTTCCGTCATCCAGCGCGAGCCGCAGGCGCAGCAGATTTCCGCCCAGATCATTTCCGTCGTCACCATCACGCATGCGGCACTGACGCACTCGGCTCCCGAGCTGCGGCGCGAGCTGCTGTTCGACCTCGTCAGCAATGAAGGCATCCGCATCTTCTCGCTGGAAGAGGACGACCGCATCGAGCCGCCGCCCGACAATTACCTGATGCCCGACATCGAGGCGCTGGTGAAGGCCAAGCTGGGCAAGGACACGCGCTTTTCCGCGCGCGTCAACGGCGTGGCCGGCTTCTGGGTCAGCTTCAAGATCGACGACGACGAATACTGGCTGATGCTGGACCGCGAACGCCTGCGCGGCCTGACGGGCTTCCAATGGCTGGGCTGGGCCAGCCTGGTGTCCCTGCTCTCCCTGCTGGGCGCTGCCATCATTTCCAGCCTGATCAACCTGCCGCTGTCGCGTCTGACGGCGGCCGCGCGCGACATCGCCAAGGGCAAGCAGCCGGCGCCGCTGCCGGAAAAGGGGCCGATCGAAATCATCGAGGCGAACCGCAGCTTCAACCAGATGGTCGATGATTTAAAGCAGGTGGAATCGGACCGCGCCGTGATTCTGGCCGGCATTTCGCACGACTTGCGCACGCCGCTGGCGCGCATGCAGCTGGAAGTGGAAATGGCCAATCTGTCGGACGAGGCGCGCGAAGGCATCCAGTCCGATATCGGGCAAATGGACGCCATCATCGGCCAGTTCCTCGACTATGCCAAGCCGACGGAAGCGTCGAGCTTTACGGACGTCGACCTCAGCGGTTTGCTCAACGACATGACGCGCGAAGCGATGCGCCTGCCGGACGTGAAGATCAACGCCACCATCGCCGATGGCGCGCATGCGATGGGCAACCCCACCGACTTGCGCCGCGTGCTGAACAACCTGATCGAGAATGCGCGCCGCTATGGCAAGACGCCGGGCAGCGAGATGACGGAAATCGACATCGCCTGCCACGTACGTACCAGCCACGGCGCAAAAAAGGTCATCATCGAAGTGCAGGATCACGGCACGGGCGTGCCGGCGGAAAAGATCGAGCAGTTGATGAAACCGTTCACCCGCCTCGACACGGCGCGCGGGCAGGCCAACGGCGCCGGCCTGGGCCTGGCCATCGTCGACCGCGTGCTGCTGCGCCACGGCGCCGAATTACAGGTGCGCAACCGCGAAGGCGGCGGCCTGGCGTTTCAAATCAGCTTGCCAGCGGCGTAAAAATAATCGCGCCAGCGGTGCGGGCGATGTAGGTCGGATTAGCGGGAACCGCGTAATCCGACCTACGCTGCGCCAACATCACCGCCACCCAGCAGCAATCAAGCCGACGCCTGCTCCTGCGCCAGCAATTTACTCATCAACAATTCCGTCGCCCCGTAGCCGTACAAGGAATCGCTTTCCATGCCCGGCGTATCGAAGGGAATCGATTCCTCGCGGTTCAGCTTGGCAGGATCGGCATCCGCATAGCTGGCGCGCCAGGCGCGCTGCAAGGATTCGTTGCGGCGGATAAAGGCCGGCATGGGCCAGTCGTCACGGTTCCAGTGGGGACTGTCGCCCAGCAGAGGCCAGCGCTCGTTGAGCAGGGCCATGTCGCCCGTGCGCAGACGGCGCACGGCCTGTTCCGGCCGCAAGCCTTCCAGCTCGTCCAGCGTGGGCAAGCTGTCGCGCTTCGGCCCGAACATATACGCCAACATGATGCGCCCGGCAGGCGCCCTGCGCGCCACCACGCCGACGGCATAACCGCCGCCCGGCAGGGGCACGGCAAACCAGCTGCCTTCTCGGTATGGTAATGATTTCATTTCTAAAAGCCCCCTGGAATACACCGGACAGCCGCGGCTGTCCGGCGTTAAATTTAATTAGGGGCACAGTCTACGCGAAGCGATGCGAAAGTGGCGCATGGTACGCTACAACAACAAACCAATAGTTACAATATTTTCTCGTCATAGTGATACTGGGCAACAATCGGCCCCGCCTTGAACAGCGCCTCCTTCATGGCCGTGTCCAGGCGCGCATCGCGGCGGCGCATCCATTCGAGCAGCATGGCCGCTTCCTTGCGGCTCGTGTCGCCCGCATGCGCGAGCACGCGGCGCAGTTCCGGGTCCGTGCACGCCTCGAAACGCTGGCTGTTCAAGTCCAGCGCCTGCAGCGCGGCGATGGTGGCGCCGATGGCGCGGTGCATGTCGAGCGCGGTGGCCGGCAGGCCGGATTCTTCCAGTGGGACGGTGGTCATGCGCATTCCTTTTCGCGTGGTGGTGACATCGGCTGCATTCTCCACCGCGCGGGCGAAAAGCTCAAGCGTCCACGACACGTTTCCACCCGTTCGGCCATAATCATGGCTCAGCAACAGCCTAAACCCCAGCGGCAGGAGCCCCATGTTCAATTTCGACTTTTACAATCCGACGCAAATCCTCTTCGGCCAGGGCCAGATCGCCGCCATCACGGCACTGATCCCGCCCCAGGCCAGAGTGCTCATGACGTATGGCGGCGGCAGCATCAAGCAGAACGGCGTCTACGATAAAGTCAAGGCGGCGCTGGCCGGCCATACGATGATCGAGTTTGCCGGCATCGAACCCAATCCCAGCTATGAAACGCTGATGCAGGCCGTGGCCCTCGTGAAAAGCGAGCGCATCGATTTCCTGCTGGCCGTCGGCGGCGGCTCCGTGGTCGATGGCACCAAGTTCATCGCCGCCGCCGCCCTGCATGAGGGTGAGGCGTGGGACATCCTGGCCAAGGGCGGCAAGATCGTCGAGGCCGCCCTGCCCTTCGGCACTGTCTTGACGTTACCGGCCACGGGGTCCGAAATGAATGGCTCGGCCGTGATCACGCGCAAGGCCACGCAGGAAAAACGCTCGTTCATGAGCCGCAAGGTGTATCCGAAATTCTCCGTGCTGGACCCGTCGAAAACGTTCACTTTGCCGCTGCGCCAGGTGGGCAATGGCGTCGTCGACGCGTTCGCGCATGTGATGGAGCAATACCTGACCTACCCTGTGAACGCCTCCGTGCAGGACCGCTTTGCCGAAGGCATCCTGCTGACCCTGATCGAGGAAGGCCCGAAGGCCCTGTCGCATCCGGATGACTACGACGTGCGCGCCAACGTGATGTGGAGCGCCACCCTGGCCTTGAACGGCCTGATCGGCGTGGGCGTGCCGCAGGACTGGTCCACGCACGCCATCGGCCACGAATTGACGGCCTTGTACGAGCTCGATCATGCGCAAACCTTGGCCATCATCCTGCCCAGCATGCTGCGCGTGCGCAAGCAAGCCAAGCGCGCCAAGCTGCTGCAGTACGCGGCCCGCGTCTGGGGCCTGGACGGCGGCGACGAAGATGGCCGCATCGAGGCGGCCATCGCGCGCACGGAATTCTTCTTCCGCCACATGGGCGTCAAGACGCGCCTGGCCGACTACGGCCTGAACCATGCGAGCGTGGATGCAGTCGTGTCCGCCCTGGAAGCGCACGGCATGACGGCGCTGGGCGAACAGCGTGAAGTCACGCCCGCCATCAGCCGCAAGGTGCTGGAACTGAGTTTGTAGTTTCAACCGACACTGTTGTAAAACGGTCAGCCAGCGGGACAGCTGGCCGTGCTTCATGCTAAGCTGTCGTTTCGCTAGGGGTCCTGGAGCAGTCATCCGGGTGAGAGATACCCTTCGTACCTGATCTGGATAATGCCAGCGAAGGAAAGCGCAAAGTACCTTCCCTCCTTTGATAGCTCCTGCGTTGGCGCCAGCCGAACAAGCAGCCTGCCGTGCTCTTTACAGAGACGGCTTGAACCACGAGCAATCTATGTCCACACCGAATTTATCCGTTTCTGTTTTGACCCTGGCGATCCTGCACGCGTTTGCCGCACCGGCCTTTGCCGCGAATGACGCCGCCGAAACCGCCGACCCGCAGGCCCAGAGCATGGCCGAAGTCGTCGTCACGGCCAGCAAGGCGCCGGCCGCCAAGCGCGCCTCCGTGGGCGGCTTTTCCGACGCGCCGCTGCTGCAGACGCCGGCGTCCGTCACCGTCATTTCGCAGAAAGACATGCAGGACTTACAGATCCGCAATCTCAGCGATGCCGTCAAGCTCGACGCCAGCATCAACGACGCCTACAACGCCGTCGGCTATGCGGAACAGTTTTCCATCCGCGGCTTCAAGCTCGACAACAATTCCAGCTACCGCAAGGATGGCGTGGCCATTCCTGGCGACACGCAAATTCCGCTGGAAAACAAGGAACGCATCGAAGTACTGAAGGGCCTGGCCGGCTTGCAGGCAGGCGTGGCCGCGCCGGGCGGCGTGATCGACTTCATCGTCAAGCGCCCCACCGCCGCACCGCTGCGCAGCGTCACCGTCGAAACGCGCGAGCGCGGCACCCTGTATGGCGCCGTCGACCTGGGCGGCCGCCTGGAAGACACGCGCTTCGGCTACCGGGTCAACGTGGCGACCGAGCGCCTGCGCTCCTACATCAAGGGCGCGGACGGCAACCGCAAGTTCATTTCCGGCGCCTTCGACTGGCAGATTTCGCCGCAAGCGCTGCTGCAGATCGATGCCGACTACCAGGACAAGGCGCAGGCGACGGCGCCCGGCTTCCAGCTGCTGAATAACACGACCTTGCCGACCGGCATCAGCGCCGACGCCATGCTCAACCTGCAGCCGTGGACGCGCCCCGTGGAAACCGTCACCAGCAATATCGGCCTGCGCTTCCAGTACGCGTTCAATGACGACTGGCGCGCCACCTTATCGGCCAACCAGCACTCGTTCAAGCGCGACGACTACACGGCCTTCCCTTACGGCTGCAGCGGGCAAGAGCTGTACCCCGGCTTTTGCGGCAATGGCGACTACGACGTGTATGACTACCGCAGCCTGGGCGAGACGAAAAAGCCGCTGAGCGCGCAAGCCATGATCCAGGGCAAGTTCGCCACCGGTCCCCTGCGCCATGAATTCACGGCCGGCGTCTCGACCTTCCGCCGCAAGGACCGCGCGGGCCTGTACGTGTACGACTGGGCTGGCGTAAGCAACATCTACCACCCGCAGATCGTCGACATGTCGACCGGTGTGCAAGGCCCCGTGCGCCTGGTGCGCAAGGACACGGAAAACTCCGTCTTCGTGCAGGATATCGTCAGCCTGGCGCCGAACTGGAAGCTGCATGGCGGCTTGCGCCATATCGACGTCGACGGCTACCAGTATGTACTGAAGGCCGACAAGGAAATCCGCGCCAAGCACGATTTCCTGCTCCCGAACGTCTCGCTCGTCTACACCCCGCTCGACAATATCTCCGTGTATGCGGCCTATTCGCAAGGCATGGAACATGGCGGCACGGCCGACCGCAAGGCGATGAATGCCAACGAGGAACTCACGCCCAGCCGCTCCAAGCAGATCGAACTTGGCGCGAAGATGGATGTGACGCCGGACTTCATGGTGGCGGCCAGCCTGTTCCAGATCCGCAAGGGCCTGGAATTCCAGAATGCCGCCGGCTACTTCGTGCGCGAAGGCCAGGCACAGCATCGTGGACTGGAATTGTCGGCCCAGGGCAAGGCATCGTCCAACCTGAGCTTGGGCGCCTCCGTGACGGCCCTGAACAGCCAGCAGTCAGGCACGGGCAATGCCGCCCTCGATGGCAAGCGCGTGCCCAACGTGCCGGCCTTCAAGGCAGCCGTGCATGCGGACTACGCCGTGCAACAGGTGGCGGGCTTGAGCGTCAATGGCAGCTGGGAGTTTGCTAGCAAGAAAGCGTTCGAGTACAACAACACGACCTTCGTGCCGTCGTACAACGTATTCAACCTGGGCGCCGCCTGGGCCACGCGCATCGCCGGCACGCACGCCGTGCTGCGCGCCAGCGTCAACAACGTGGCCGACAAGTTCTACTGGCGCGACGTGACGCCGGAATCAGACGGCTACCTGTATCCGGGCGCCAGCCGCACGTTTAAAGTGTCAGCGCAGTTCGACTTTTAATTGAGGGAAATGGCAGGCGCTGCAGCTAGCGCCTGCTGCAGCAAAGGCGCCGCCTGTTCCAGGCGCGCCTCCAGGCTGTCGTGCAGCGCGTGGTAGACGATGCCGCGCGCGTCGAGCTCGTCGAGCAGGTAGCGGTAGATCAGTTGGCGCACGGCTTCGGACTCGCGCTGCAAACCGTCGGCCACCCACGGGCTGTCGGGTGCCGTCACCAGGGTCAGATCGTACTGCGTGGCATCGGCCAGCGCCGCCAGCTGTGCATCGGCGCCATGGAAATAATGACGGCTGTAGACGACCGTCATCAGCGGCGTCGTGTCGCAAAACAGGAAGTTGCGCGCTTGCGCGGCGGCTGCCGCCTCGCGTTCGACTTGAGTGCGCGCAATGCCATACTGATCGGCCGCGACGGGCACCCTGCCCTGCGCTTCGACAAATTCTCGTAAATACTCGGGCACCCAGACGGTGCCGTAGCGCTCGGCCAGGGCAGCCGCCAAGGTCGACTTGCCCGACGATTCCGCGCCCAGGATCGCCACGCGCACACAGTGTCCCATCACTTGAGTACCATCGCATCGGGCGCGGACGGCGCCGACTTTCTCCACGCCAGCAAGCCAATGATGGCCATCACGACGAAGAACGCATACAGCACGGCCGTCAGGGTCAGGCCCTTGTGCAGGTACAGCCACACGTACAGCACGTCGACGATGATCCAGGCGATCCAGTTTTCCAGCTTCTTGCGCGACAGCAGGAATTGGCCCACCAGGCTGCCTGCCGTGAGGAAACCGTCCGCGTGCGGCACGTCCGTATCCGTCGTCGTCAGCAGCCAGGCGATCAGCAGGAAGCCGACCAGCCAGCCCGCGGCGCAGGCTAGCCAGCCGCGTCCATCAAGGCGCGTCACGGGCAAGGTCTTGCCGCCGCTGACCGGATGCAGCCACTGGTACCAGCCCCAGAACGAGACGCTGATGAACAGCAGTTGCAAGGCCATGTCGCCATACAGGCGCGACTCGAAAAACACGAAACCGTAGGCGGCCGAGGAAATGATGGCGAACAGCCACGCCCAGTGATTCTGGCGGATGTTCAGCGCAACGGTTGTCAGTGCCAGGACAAAGGAAATCAGTTCAAGCGGCGTGGTGGCAAAACCCAGCAGGAGAAGCGTATCGTTCATGGGAATCGTGATGAGGCTGGTGGTGCAGTATGCAATACCGGCCATGAATAAGCAAGATTGCCCGCAGCGTCAGCCCCGCCCCTGCCTTGTTCAACCGGCTCAGGCAAAGCCTCCCTTGACGGCGCGCGCCAGCGTACGCCGCACAACCAGCTTGTGAAATGGCCGGATCAGCAGGATGTAGCTACGCCCTATCCAGTTATGGCAATGCACGACTGTGGAAAAGGTGATGCTGCCATGCAGCCCCGTGTCCCGGTTGCGCAGCACGGACAAACGGAAGTCCAGGTGGCTGTCGTCCTCGCCCACGATGATTTCATCATCGCTGACAGCGTAGATGCGAAAGATGCCGATGCGTCCATCAGGCTTGGCCGCCAGCTGTTTCGCCGTCTTGATGCCGAAGGGCGTGACAATAATGTCGCGCACCGCCAGCAGCCACTGCGCCCAGCGCGGCTGGCTGCACAGCACCACGCGCGCCAGGGCCTGCATATCCATCTGCCGCACGCCAGCGCTGGGCAGGCCGACGGCATACGCGTCGGCCAGGTTGCTGCCCTGGTACAAAGGGGCGATGCTGGCGCCGGGCGGCATGGCCACGGCGCGTACCACGTTGCTCATCTCTTGCATGTGCTCTCCATGTGTTCAGTGATAACATGACCATCATACACGACAATGTGAACAGCGATAACATAGAATGAACACAAGCAGCAATTATCACCATGGCAACCTGCGCGACACCCTGGTCGCCGCCACCATCGCGCAACTGGCGCAGCAGCACGACGCCACGCTCTCGCTGCGAGAACTGGCGCGCACGGTGGGCGTGTCGATCGCCGCCGTGTACCGCCACTTCCCCAGCAAGGAAGCCTTGCTGGCCGACGTGGCGGCCGCCGGTTTCGCCAGCCTGATCGCCAAATGGGAAGCGGAACTGCCGCCGCAGGGCAGCCTGCCCTCCGAACAGCGGTTTCAGCTGCTGGGCCAGCAATACATCGAATTCGCCCTGGCCGCACCGGCCCACTACCGGCTGATGTTCGAGCACCAGGACGTGCGCCAGTTCCCCGCCCTGCTGGAAGCGGCGCAAGCGTGCTTCCAGTACGTGCTGCAGACGGCCGGCGCGGCAGTGCGCGAAGCGGGTCTCGATCCGCGCTGGGACAAGGCCGCCGCCAGCGCCGGCTGGTCGCTGGGCCACGGCTACGTGATGCTGCTGCTCAGTGGCCGGCTGGCCATGGCGGACGGTGGCGACGATTTGTCACCGGCCATGGTGCCGCGGTTTTTCCAGTTGCCCGTGGAGGCCTTGCGGCAGGCGCGCCAGCAAGCGGGAGAGCAGCCATGATGACCATCGCCAGATGCGCCCGCTGATCATGCAGAATGCCATGGACTCATCCACTGTCCCGGGCGCCGAGGGCTATGCAGACCATGCAGAGCGGCTCATCGCCCGATATGAAAGCGTTGCCTTCCTGGATAAATACCGCCCCGTTGCCCATCTCTTGCCGACGCGATCAGGCGCCGTGCTCGACATCGGCGCCGGAACCGGCGGCGACGCGGCGTGGCTGGCAAGCCTGGGACACACGGTGATCGCGCTTGAGCCCGTTGCCGCCTTCCGCGCAGCGGGCATGCAGGCGCATGCCCTGGCCAACCTTGAATGGATCAACGATAGCCTGCCCGCCCTGTCCACGATAGGCGCGCGCCACACCAGGTATGACCTGATTGTCGTCGCTGCCGTCTGGATGCATCTGGCGGCGGAAGAAAGGATGGAGGCGATGGGCAATATCAGCGCATTGATCAAGCCCGGCGCAGTACTCGTCATTTCCCTGAGGCATGGTCCGCCCCCGGAAGGCCGCCGCATCTTTGACGTATCCTCTGGTGAAACGGCAGACCTGGCGATGCGGCATGGACTCAAGGTCATACTGAGCACGCAGGCGCCATCCATCCAGCCGCAGAATCGCCAGGCAGGGGTGAGCTGGTCCTGGCTGGTCTTTGAGAAATGATTCAAGCTGAAGCAGCGTGCGCCAGGCAGCTGAGAGGCAGGCATTCAGCCGAGACCAGCCATTATTTTTGAAACGCCGTCAATTTATGCACAATATATCAATAGACACTCTCTCCGTGATCGCCAGGCAATGCATTGCCGTGACGTGCCTGCAGCGCTTTTGCCTGCGCTTCGACATTCACCATCCGGCGCTGTCCGCGTTCGCCGGCCACATATGGAAAGTAACGCAGGTCGCGCCTGGGGATTTTGCGGCCTGGGAGCGCGGCTTTGCTTCCCTGGCTGTGACGGGCATGGGCGATCCCTGGCCGGACGACATCCGCACGGCAATACCCGGGCACCTGCTCGGCACGCTGGAGCAGCTTGTTCAGCATGTGCTGGAAACGAGCGCCTGTACCTGGCATGCCGACGACCTTCCGGCAAGCCGGCGCCAGCTCGAAGCCGTGCTTGACATCTGTGTCCGGCATGATGTGGCGGTACCGCAACTTGCGCACTATGCGCAGCACGATACGGCGCCGCGCGGCGGCTGGGGGCCGATGCTCACGGACGCCGAAGTCAGGGCCTGGAAAGCCCTGATATAGCAGTCAGCCCCTCATGCATGGCTGGCCAATGCCGCCAGCCGCACCTGGTCGAGCAGCCGTTCCTCTTCATCCGTATCGGCATCGATTTGCGTGACCACGGTCCAGAATGGCGCGCAGGTCCTGATCTGCTCGAAAGCATGGTGCGTTTCAAGCCGTACCATGGTTTTTCTCAGGCTGTGCAGATAGCCTTCCTCGATGGACTCGAGCAAGTCGTCATCGGCGGCGTCGATCAGATCGAGCAGCGCGCCTTCTATCCTTGCATGCCTCTCTTCCCATAGTTGGCCGATTTCAGGCACATCGACTTCCATGCACTCGTTCGACCAGTCCGGCGGGTAGTCACCGCGCGCCCGGCTATCGGGGTCGGTGTCAAAACTCAGCGAAAGGGACGGGAACGATACGGCGTTGAAGGCAAAGGCTGAAAATTCCTGGTCTTTGAATGGGGATCCGCCCAGCACCGCCAGCGAGGCGCTGGCCAGCTTGAACCAGGTTTCTTCAACAGCGTATGCCGCTTCAAACGTTTGCCAGTCGGGCAGCGAATCGGGAGTCAGGGACATGGCGGGCCTGTCGAAAAAGAATAGCGGTGGATAGTGCGAGGAATTATACGTGGCACAGCCAAGGCGGCAGGCGGTGGTGCGTGTACAGTGCGGACGATGCCGGGAGCACAAACCGGTGACTCAGAGCGGCCCTTCATCGTCAGCGCGGCGAAAAAAAGACCGCACCCGCCTAGGGAGCCGGGGCCAGGTCGGATATGCAGATAGAAACTATTTCTTAGGCTGGGACAGGGTCGCCTATGAGAGATATCGCTAACGTTCAGCCTTAGCCGAGATCTGCAATGGACGCATCCATCAAATGCCACGTCACATCGTCGTCTGACAAATCGAGCAGCCAGTCGCGGCGCGGTCGCGGGAACGGCGCGCCCTGGGTCAGCCAAGCCTGGCGCCAGTACTGGTTGACGATGGCCTGCAGCGGATGGTCGGCCGCCACCCACGGTTGCCAGACACCGCTGACCGGACAGACCTGGTCGCAAGCGCAGCTTAACCATGGCTCGGGCCGCGCCACCTCGCGCAGCAAGCCGCGCGCTGCGCGCGGTTCCACTGCCCCATGGTTGTGCCGTATCGTCAGACACTGTTCCCATATCACGGGGCCGTAACGGCTCTTGCCATCGGTATCGAGCACGCCGAAATGGCGGAACTCTTCGCCTTCACCGAACAGCCAGGCCGGTTCCGTCAAACCCTGCCCAGCGACAGGTTGCCAGTATGCGGAAAATGGCGCGGTCGGCGCGTCGCTATGCAAGCCGGTGGGCCGCAACGCATAGCCGGCTGTCAGGAAATACGGTTCTTTTGAAAGCGACGCAGCGCCTGGCTGCGGAATGGCTGGCGGCGGACGCACGCCCATGGCGGCGTCGAGCAGGCTCTTTCGTTGACCATCCCACGGCGGCAGATCGGCCGGTGGCAATGGCAGAATTTTATCGAGGTTGGGAAAGCGGCGATTGGGGTTGAAGCCGAGGGCATCACCTAACATTCCATATCGTAAGCCTCGAGCCTTATCGATGTGCGGAGCAAACATATTGGCTAAATCAAAGGGATGGTCAAATTCTATTTGCAATGCGTTAGCGCAATTTTCACAACCAAATTTGACACCCTCATGCAATACTTTTAGGGCACGCGCTTTTGTTTCAGGGGTACCGCCCCCATTTGCAGTCCCATCAGATGATCTTAAAACCACATACAAATAATGCAAATCAAATGCAGCTTGGCCATGCCCTTGTGCAAGCGCGCACTCAAGCATTTTGGTCGCTACAGGAATGTTGCCCCACATTCCGATACTTGGATGATCCTCTCCAGCCGTCAATTTCTCGCCTAAAAAGCCCAGCGCTTGCGGGTTACCCATCTGCGCCGCCTTTTGCCAGAAAGCATAAGCGCGAGTGATGTCGCCGTCAACGCCGGTGCTATTCGCATAATACGTCCCCATCCTGTCATATGCCGCCGGTATGCCCAGCCGCATCGCCTTTTCCACCAGTTGCACCGCTTCTTCCTCTCCATGCAAGGGATCGCGCCCTTCCACATACAGGCTGGCCAGATTGAGCATCGCCTTCCAGTGCAATCGCTCCGCCGCCCTATGTGTCAGATCGACGATTTTTCTGTAGTCTCGGTCTTCCACGGCAATTTCGGGATCTTCCATGGCACGCGCTTCGAGGAACCAATCCTCGGCTTGCGCATCGATGGGCGGCACCTTGCTCGCCTCGGTTTCACAAATAAAATGAGGAACATGCGGATTGAAGAGTGGCAGGCTTTGGTCGCGTGGCAGGACTTCTTTCGTATCGTTTGACATTTTGCAGGCGCCTAAAGTGAAAATCAGGAAAACTGCCAAGATAAAAAAAGGCAGGGGGAAGGGGAAATTTTTATAGTTTTTCATGCTCACCCCAAACGTATCGTGGAGCTGCGTTTGTCTTCTAATGGCAGCAAAAAACCGGTCATTTTCTTTAAAATTGCATTTTCCGATTTTTCAAATTTTTTCTTGCGATTACTTCGCATCAAATTATTCCAATCTTTGAATGCGGTGACAATCTCCCCCTTCGTCCCACCCCCGCCATCGACCAATCCCCCGCTATGCATGCGCCACACCCGCTTGCGCAAATCGCTGGCCACGCGACGGTCGATGGTGGCGATATTGATTTCGCTGTCGACGGCCATGCTGCGCTGGTTCAGGTTGGCGCTGCCCAAGGTCATGAACACGTCGTCGACCAGCATCAATTTGGAATGGATATAGATTTCACGGTAACGCCAGCGGTCGTTGTCGAACGCGCTGACATTAAGCATGGCCACCGAGACCTTCAGCCCGAATTCGCTTTCGAGCGTCATCGCGCCGGGTTTGTTGATGCCGTTGGAGTGCCGCACCACGTCGGGTAACTTGACTTCCGCCTCGGTGGAAATGCCGAATCCTGCCCTGACACGCCGGGTTTTCGGTCGCTTGTTGTAGTCGTCGATCATGATGTTTTGCCCCGTCATGCCAGCGTGCTGCCCCAGCGCCGCCAGCGTGTCGTGGGTGCGCGGCACCATCTGCGCCCGTTCCGGCACCGGAATGACGATGAACACGTGCATGACCGGCATGTCTTCAAGACTCTTGCCCGCCTTGACACTGCCGGCCTTCCAAGCGGCAACCACCTTCTTGCGCTCGGCCAGCAAATGCCGCGCCCAATCTTCATACTGGAAATACTGGTTTTCCACATACAGGTAGCCGGCTGCCAGGCTGGCCTGGGTCACGGCGCGAAAGTAGGTTTCCTTGATCGTTTTGTCTTGTTCCTCGGGCTGGGTCAGGACGATCTGCACGGTGGAGTCGTCCGGCCCGACCTCGCGCAACAGCCGCGCCGGTGGGCTGCCACATGGCAACTCCTGGCTAACACAGTCGGTGGAAGCCGAACGCGTGCGGTCGTCGATAGCGCGATCCCATGCCTTCACGAAATTGTTATAGAGCGCGATGAGCGCCTTGCCGCCGTCGATGCGGCAGGCGTAATCCTGATAGGGCTTCAAGGTGGCGAACCCGCCGTCCGCGGCCATTCCCTGCAAACACTCGCGCCGCTCGTTGACGCCGCCCTGTTCGCGGCGCGTATCGTCGAGCAGATGGGCCGTCGTGTCCCAATAATCGGTCACAGAGTTCAGGCCCATCACGTAACCGACGGCCTTGCCCCCCTCTTCGTGGTCGAAATCGATCAGGACCGGCTTCTGGTGGTGCGTGCCCAGGTATTGCATGCCGGGCTTTTCGATTTCCCCCATCGTCAAGCCGCGCGGCTGGTTTATTTCGGTCGAGATACTCTTGCTTATTGCGCCGCTGTCGCCGTGGCGCAAACGAATCGTGATACCACTCAGCATGCCCTTAAACGCCGCCACATACCAGTTGTAGCAATATTCTTCACGCGCCAGCATCGGGATATCCTCGGGCCGGACCCTATCACCCCTGAAACCGCCGCTGAACATCGCTTTCCTGGCGACCGCGTCCTGCAACATCGCCAGGCTGGCTTTTGCGCTGATGTCGTCGGCCCGCTGTCCATCGGTTTTCCATGGCGAGGTGCCGTGCGAATGGCCCGGCATATTGTGCACCATCGGCGAACCGATCCGATCATGCCAGATCAGCAGGCGTACCCTGACGTGACGCTGTGCGGCGGCGATCAGCAAGTCGCCAAACGTGTCGCCACGCGGCCAGGTGGCACCGTTGCCGCGCACCAGTTCCATACCCGGGTCGAAGCCCCAGCAGCACAGGTCGACCGAATGTTTAGCCTTGGCGATCTCCGCGGCGATGTCGGCGAACGCTTCCTGTCCGCAAATGAACAGCGTCAGCTTGTTGTTATGCGTAATCGGGTGGCTGGCCTTGCCTTTCAGGTTGCGGTTTTCCAGCAGCCACTGGAGCGAACTCGTCGCAGTCCGTCCGACTTCGTCGATATGGGTGGTTTCGATACGGCCGCTCGATTCCGGCATGGCGCTCTCCAGTCAGTGTCGTGCATCATTGAACCCAGCGGCCATCGGCGGTGTCGTCGAAGGCGCGCAAACCGCGGTTCGACAGCTTCTGTTCGCCGTCCGGCGCCGCGTTCGGGTCGAAGCGTGCGCTGGCCTGCAATGAAAACTCTTCGCCATTGCCAAGGACGACACGGTAGCGCGGCGTGCCGTCCTGATGCGCGATCAGGATGCGGCCGAATTCGTCGGTCAAGCCGCGTTCGACTTCGGCGTCTCCCCTGTACAGCGTGTACGGCACGTGCGCGTATTGACCACCATCCGCATGGGCCTGGATCGTATGCTGCAATTGCCCCACTACCGGCGCGATGGGCGGTTCCAGCTCCGGTTGCGGCCGGTTCTTGGGCGCCAGCGTTTCCAGGTTTCCATGGAACAGCGTCGGCGACGCGGTAAAAAACTGTACCTTGTCGCTAATTTCAAGCATGCAATTGGCGCCATGCAGGCGCACGCCTTTGCGGCCGCGAATATTCACCCAGTCGGTCTGGCTGATCAATTCCAGAACCTTGTTGGCGACGATATCGACCGCATCGGTTTGCGCCGCGATCTGCACCGGGCCAGCTGCGGCGATCAGTTTCATGCCAGCCTTGTGGACGAACAGGCGGAACGCCGCGCCGATGCTGGCGAACAGGCCGCCGCCGGCCGCCAGCGACAGGTCGCACCCGGTCGTCAGCGCGGTGTGCTCGGCGCTGGCGATGTGCGTCGATTGCGCGGTCGTCGTTTCGATACCGGCCGGACTGGCCAGCACCAGATGCGGCTTTGATAATTCGGGAAACGCGTTTTCGCCATTGCCGCCACCACCCTTGATCCCGGCATGCTGAGCGTTCAGCACATCGGCGGCGGCGCCCTGCTGGGCGGCGCTTTCTTGCGCACCGTAATGCTGCGCCAAGGCGGCAAGCGCCTTGTGCCGCTCAGCAGCCTCGGCCAACCGGCGCAAGGTTTCATCCATGCTCTTGATATGCGAAGCGGCACCGGGGCGCGCTTCGGTGGTCAGCAACATGCCGCGGCCGGCGCGCGCCACGCCCCAGGCGTCTGACGCCAGTTCCCAGCCCTCGCCACGCGCATCCTTGCGTCCGCTGGCGTCTTCGATACGACTGATGCAGCCGAGCGACAATTGGCTGTGCTGATGATCGCTTTTCAGTTGCACCTGGATGCGCTGGTGCGTGTCGTCGAGCACCAACTGGTTGCCGCGCACGCCGTAGCCGCCGCCAGGCATCAGCTCGGCGCTACGCCAGCCCCCAAGCATGCGTTGCCCCGGCAAATTCCACGGCGGCGCATGGTTGCCGTTGTACACAGCACCGACTATGACGGGACGGTCGATATTGCCGTCGAGAAACTGGATCAACACTTCCTGGCCAATGCGCGGCAACGCGATCTGGCCGAACATCTGGCCCGCCCATGGCGTCATGACCCTGATCCATGGCGAACTGCCCGCGTCGAACTTGCCCAGCCGGTCCCAGTGAAATTGCACCTTCACCCGGCCCAGACCGTCGGTATGGATGGTTTCGCCTGCCGGCCCGGTGACAATCGCCGTCTGCACGCCGGGCAACGCACAAGGCGTGCTGTTGAACTGTCGCCCCGGATACCAGCGGACGCTCTTGCGGATGCAGCTAAAACGGTTTTCATAATGCGACTTCGCACCCGTGCCTGCCTGGTAATTGTTGCTGGCGATATGATCGACCGACAGGATCAGGTATTCGCGCGAGCCGATGTCCGGACGCGCCGGTTCACCTCTGGCCGGCATGGATTGCTTGCCGCTGAAGTGTCCGCCCAGCGTGAAACTGCGCCCGGCCTGGACGCAGCGGTGATTGCCGCCAGCGTCGAAGTATTGCGCCCGGCAGTTACTCTCCTCCAGGCGGCGTTGCGCCAGCGCTTCGCCGTCGCCCATGTCGGCATAGCCATAGCCGGTGTCCTGATACAGTTCATGGGCAAACACGTCGCCCTGCTGGTGCAGCGCATGGCCGCTGGTGCGGTTGGCATACGGATGCTTGTAGTTGAAGCTGGCCAGCGTGAGCGAGCCTGAAGCGATCTTCCGTATTGCCTGCCAATCGCGAATGCCGTCGCGCTCCAGCGAGCCCGCGTCGCCGCGAAACATCATTTCGTCGGCTTCGCTGGCATCGTGGTCGCCTGGGTCGATACTGTCGCTCAGCCAGGTATTGTCGCCCAAACAGAGCGTATGACCGTCGGCGCGATGTTCATACCAATAGTGGATACCCTGGTCTTCCCAGCGCCGGTGCAGATGGTTGTAATCGGTTTCATTATGCTGGTTGGCGCAACTTAGTATCGCTTTTTCCTCATGCAGCCGGTTTTGCCAGTCGCGCTGCAAATAGTGATCGAAGGTCGTTTCGCTGATGTCGATGACCGTGCGTTCGTGGAACGAGACGTTGTCCATGCGCAGCCTGGAAAACGCCAGCCAGGGTTGCAGCACCATCTGGTAGAACGCGAAACCGCCATCGCTGCGCAACAAGCGAAATTCGCCGACATAACCATTAAAATAGCGCGAGCTGCCGTCATCGCGCACCATCGAAATCGTAACCATCCGGCCCATCATCGCCGTCAGGGGGACGTGGAGATTGTCGGACAGCAGTTCGACGTCGAAGCGGAAGTCGCGTGACATTTCCTCGTGTGCCCGCAAGCTGTTGACCAGCAGCGCGGTATCGGGCGGACCATCGTTGCGCGGAAAATCCATGCGCAGCAAGCGGCTGTCCTGGACTCGCCAGCTCGCTCCGAAAAGGCGCGCCAGATCGGCTGCCAGCTCGCCATTATCCATTTTTTCTCCTTCGGATAGTTCCCCTAACCCATGCTAACCATGGTGAACGCTGGCATATTGATGGAACTCAAACTAGTTGCCCATACGCAAAAAAGCCGCATCAGCCCTGCGGCGGATGCGGCTTTTATTTCAACTAAGAAAGATTATTTCTTGGCAGCTTTCGGATACTTGATGCTCATTTCCTGCAGCAGGTTATCCGCGTGGTCCACTTCCTTCATCACCCACAGCATGTAGCGGATGTCGAGGTGGATGGCGCGCGTGATGGCCGTGTCGAAGTACCAGTCCTTGGTGATCGATTCATACGTCGAATCGAAGTTCAGGCCGATCAGTTCGCCACGCTTGTTCATCACGGCCGAGCCGGAGTTGCCGCCCGTGGTGTCGGCGCTGGTGAGGAAGTTGACGGGAACCGTGCCCAGTACCGGGTCGCGGAACTGGCCGTAGCGTTTTTGCTTGACGGCGTCGATCAGCGCTTGCGGCGCTTCGAACGGGGCCTTGCCAGTGACTTTCTCGACGATGCCTTCCACGGTCGTGAACGGTCCCTTGGTCAAGCCGTCGCGCGGCGAGTATGGCGAGACGGTGCCGTACGTCACGCGCAAGGTCGAGTTGGCGTCAGGATAGACAGGTTTGCCTTGCGACTTCTTCCACGCGATCACAGCTTGCATGTATTGCGGAATCACGCGTTCCAGGTTGCCGTCGATTTCCTTGCGGCGCTCTTCCAGCGCCACGTCCACCGGATGCAGCTTGACGGCCAGTTGCATGAAGGCGTCGTCGGACTGGGCAACGGCGGCCTGGTCCTTTTCCAGCCAGGCCAGGCGCTTGGCCGTGTCAGCCAGTTGCGTCTGCTGGTACAGGGCGGCCACGGCGCCTGGGGCCGGCAGCAGCGCGTCCAGGCCTTGCGGATGGCTCTTCGCCGCCAGTTGCGCGTAACGCTTCAGGCCAGCTTCAAAACGTGCCTGGTCGACCTTGTTGACGTACGACTGCTCCAGGCGGGCCAGACGGGCCTTGATGAAGGCCAGGTCGCGCTGCTGGAAGCCCGATTCGCGCTCGGCATCCGCTTTCTGGCGCTCCAGCGACAAACGGTAGATGGTGCGCGCGCTTTTCAGCAAATCGCTGTTGGTGGCCACGCTCCAGGCGAACTCTTCTTCGCTCAAGGCCATGTCGCTGGCGATCGCCGCGTCCAGTTCGGCCAGCAGGGTCGGCGATACGTTCGGCTGTTTCGCGTACCAGGCGCGGAACTCGGCATCCTGCACGTCCTTGATGGCGGCGATATCCTTGCGCGCAAAACCGTCGAGCAAGCCCTGGGTTTTCTTGAGCACGTTGTTGATGCTTTTCACCACGCTCGCATAGCGCACGGCAGCGGCCGCGTCGCCATTCGTCGCATCGGCCATCACGGCCAGGTCGGCCTGCAGTTCCGATACTTTCAGCGGGAAAGCCGTATCGCGCGCAAAACGGATTTCCGCCGGCAGCTTGTAGCGGCTGGTGCGGCCGGGGTAGCCCGCCAGCAAGATGCCGTCACCGGCTTTCAAGCCTTCGGCCGAGACCACCAGGAAATCCTTCGATTTGTACGGCACGTTGTCGGGCGACGGGTCGGCCGGGCGGCCATCCTTGCCCACGTAGGCGCGCAGGAACGAATAGTCGCCCGTGTGGCGCGGCCATTCGTAGTTGTCGATGTCGCCGCCGAAGTTGCCGATCTTGTCCGATGGCGCGTACACCAGGCGCACGTCGCGTATCATCATCTGGCGGATGCGGTAGTACTCGAGGCCGCGGTGGAAGGCGGGCACGGAGCAGCGGTACATCTTGTCCGTTTCGCATTCGGCGATCAAGTCCTTGACGCGCTTTTCCACGGCTTCGTGGCGCGCGCGGCCGCTCATGTCGGCCGTCAAGCCTTTCAGCACGCGGTCGCTGACGTTCTCCACCTTGTCCGTCACATACACGAGGCTGTTCGGACCGCCCGGCAGCTCTGCGGCGCGCGTCTTGGCCAGGAAGCCGTTGGTGATGTAATTGTGTTCCGGTGTGGAATTGCGCTGCACGGCGCCATACGCGCAGTGGTGGTTCGTCACCACCAGGCCGGCGTCGGAGACGAAAGCGGCCGAGCAGCCACCGAGCGACACGATGGCGCTCATCGGGTGCTTGCTCAGGTCAGCCAGTTTTTCTGCAGGAATTTCGATACCGACCCGTTTCAGTTCGGCTTTCAGCTGTGGCAGTTGGTGTGGTTGCCATTGCCCTTCGTCGGCGTGTGCGCCGGCGAACGCGCCCAACAAGGCGACTGGTAAAACGATTGTTTTGAACAAGATATGCCCCTCCATAAAAGCAGGCGAAAGTATAGCCTGTCCAGGCGAGCTGAGTCGGCAAAAATTAACCGATTGCAATTTCTGTATCAGGCGGCCGGCCGCCCCACTCCCTGCAGGGGAATCTGCAAGGCCAGGCGGCATCCGGCGCCCGAGGCCGGCAAGCCCACCTCGAAGTGGCCACCCAGCGCCGTCACCCGTTCGGCGATGCCGATCAGGCCAAAGCACTGTTTCTTGCGCTGCTGCTGCGGCGTGATGCCGATGCCGTTATCGCTGATGGCCACGTACACGGCGCAGGCATCCGAACTGAGTTCGATCTCGACCTGGCTGGCCTCGGCATGGCGCATGACGTTGCTCAGCGCTTCCTGCACGATGCGGAACAGCACGATCTCGGCCTGGCTGCCGATGGCGGCAAACAGCCCCTCGTCACGGATCAGCAGGCGGCAAGCAACGCCGCTGCGCTTGCGGAAGTCGCCCACCTGCCATTCGATGGCGGCCTGCAAGCCCAGGTCCAGCGCCATCGGACGCAGCTCGTTGATGATGCCGCGCACGCTCTTGATGGTGGTATCGACATTGCTGAGCACGGCACCGACCCGGCGGTGCAGGCGCGGATGGGAACCTTCGGTGCGCGCGCTGAGCATGGAAATATCGATGCGCAGCGCCAGCAGGTTTTGCCCCAGTTCATCGTGGATATCGCGCGAAATGCGCTTGCGCTCGTCTTCCTTGGCCGTTTCCAGGTGCAGCGCCAGCTGGCGCAGCTGCGCGTGCGACTGGCGCAGGGCGCCATCCATCAACTTGCGTTCGGTAATGTCCGTGTGCGCCACCACCACGCGCAGCGGCCCTTCGCCGAGGAAACGGCTGACCCTGGCCTGCGACCAGCGGGGGCCTGAGCGCGTGATAAATTCATATTCGAGCGCAAACGTGTCGGCACGGCCGGCAATGACGGAGCGGATGCCTGCGGCCAGCTCGCGTCCGGCGCTGCGCTGCCAGCGCGGGTCCGTCTCGCAAAACTCCAGGTAATGCAGCGGTTTATGCATCTGCCCGACAAAATCCAGGCACGCCTGGTTGGCATGCGCGACGCTGCCCGCCTGGTCCAGCACCAGCACCCGGTCCGTCAGCGAATCGATGGTGGCATGAAAGAAACGCTCGGCATCGCGCAAGGCTTCCTGCGCCCGCTCACGCTGCTGCACTTCCAGCTGCAGATGCTGGTTGGCGTGCAGCAATTCGGCCGTGCGGTCGATGACCCGCTGGTCCAGCTCGCGGTGCAGTTCGCGCAAGTCCGCCTCGGCCAGCTTGCGCTCGGTGATATCGGAAAACACGCCGACAAAATGGCTGATGGTGCCGTCTGCCATGCGCATGGGCGTGATCGACAGCGATTCGACGAAGCGCTCGCCATTCTTGCGCCGGTTCACCAGTTCGCCATACCAGCTGCCATCCCGGTGCAGGCTGCGCCACATGGTTTCATAGAAATGCGGCAAATGCGTGCCGCCGCCGAGGAAGGATGGATCGCGCCCGATGGCTTCCTCGGCCTGGTAGCCGGTGATGGTGGTGAAGGCGGGGTTGACGGAAATGATGCGGTTGTCGCTGTCCGTCACCAGCACGCCTTCGCGGATACTGTCGAGGATGACGAAGGCGCGCCGCAAGGCCGATTCGCGCGCGTGCTCGTCGCCCAGGTCCGTCACCAGCATGCGCGCCGTGGCGCTGTCCGCGTCGAAATTGGCTTCGATGCGCACCATGCCGCCCATGCCGCCCGCCTCGCCTTCGAACAGTTGCGCCTCAAGTACTTGGCGCGCGCCGCTCGTAAAGACGGCGTCGAGGAAGCGGCGGAAGCTGCCTTGCGCCTGGGGCGCGACGAATTGCTCGAAACGCCGCCCAAGCAGCTGGTTCTTGTCGCGCTGCAGCAAGCCGCAGGCCGCCACGTTGACACGCGTGACGACACCCTCGGGCGCCAGCGAAAAGTAGCTGACGGGCGCCTGTTCATACAGCTGCGCATAACGGTCGCGGCTGCTTTCATATTCATTCTTCAGCTGTTCCAGCTCGGCCAGGGCCGCGCTCTGCATTTCCAGCTCGATCTGGCTGACCTGCAACTCATGCAGCTGGCGTATCACCTCTTCATTCGACTGCGGCGCCACCACGGACTGGCGCTGCTGCGCCGCCAATTGCTCGGCCTGCTCTCTCAGCCTGGCCGGCCCGCTACCGTCGTCGAATGGTTCGCTCATGACGCGCTCTCTCCTGCTTTCCCGTCCGCCGCGGCGCCGGACTGAATCTGGCGTAACTGGGCTTCCAATACCTTTGACTCGGTAATGTTAATAAAGGTCACCACTACGCCATCGATAACATTTTCCACCGTGCGGTACGGCATGATGCGCACGTTGTACCAGCGCCCGTTCTTGGTCTGCACCTGCCGTTCGCAAAACACCAGGCTGCGGATGACTTCCAGTGCGTCCGCCTCCAGGTTCGGGTAGGCCAGGTCGTTGACGATGTCGCTGAGCGGGCGGCGCAAGTCCGTCTGGATCAGCTTGTAGATTTGCGTGGCCGGCGCCGTGAAGCGGCGGATGCGCAGCTCGCTGTCGAGGAAGATGGTGGCGATATCGGTACTATTGAGCAGGTTTTTCATGTCACTGTTGACCAGCGACAAATCGTCGACCTTCGATTGCAACTCGGCATTGACCGTGTACAACTCTTCATTAAGCGACTGCATCTCTTCCTTCGAAGTGGTCAGCTCTTCGTTCGCAGATTGCAACTCTTCATTGGTCGACTGCAATTCCTCGTTGGCCGATTTCAATTCTTCGCGCGAGGTCTGCATTTCGTCGCGCACGGCCTGGATTTCATTGCGTGCCTGGATCAGCTGCTGCTCCAGTTCCAGCACCTTGGGGCTCGGCGAGCGGCCCCGGCGCGGGATAGCCGCCAGCGGTACGCTGGCAAACGTGACGAAGACCATGCCGCGCAGCTCTTCGGGCTGAAGCAAGGCTTCCGCTGTCAAATCCACGCCATGCCCCTGTCCTGCATGATCCTTGAGCACCAGGCCATTCAGGCGTACCAGGCTGTCGCTTTGCAGCGCCTGCTTGATCAGGCCCGCCAGCTCGTAACGCAAGCCATCGCGCGCCATCGCGTGGATATTCCAGTTGGCCTTGCCTGCCGCCGGTTCCAGGAAGGAACCCGTGCGCCCGTTGATATACAGGATGTCCCCATCCTGGTTCAGCAGCACGGCCGCAGGCGAATATTTTTGGAGCAATAATTGCTCGACATGGGATTGAATTTTTCCGGGCATGCTGACTTCTCTCGTGTCGCTGGGGGGAGGAGGAGTGGCCGACGACACTTTCGTGGGAAAGTACGTCAGCAAGCGCTGGCGCGCCATGTTGTCGAGACGGCGGTACAGCCGGGTCGATGTCGTCAGCGGCGCGAACAGCTCGGAAAAATGACCGGGCGTGTCGGCGCTGCCCAACAGCAAAACGCCATCGCGGTTCAAGGCGTAATGAAACAGGGGAATTAAACGCTGCTGCAACTTGGCATTGAGGTAAATCAAGAGGTTACGGCAACACAGGATATCGAGCTTGGTGAACGGCGGGTCCGAAATAATGTTTTGCTGGGCAAAGATGATCATGTTGCGGACCTCTTTCCTGACCAGGTAATCGTTCTTGTCCTGCAAGAAAAACCGTTCCAGGCGCTCGGTCGACACATCGCTGCTGATCGTTGTCGGAAACCGGCCCTGGCGCGCGCGATCGATGGCGTCGGCCGACAGGTCGGTGGCAAAAATCTGCAGGCTGTACTTCGACGGCGGGTTGCTGCCGGCTACCACCTCTTGGAACACCATGGCCAGCGAATACGCTTCCTCTCCCGTGGAACAGGCAGGAATCCAGGCCTTGAACGCGCGCCCGTCAGGGTTAGCCGCCAGCATTTGCGGCAAGACCACCATCTTCAGGTATTCCCACACCTTGGGGTCGCGGAAAAAATTCGTCACGCCGATCAGCAACTCCTTGAACAACAGGTCGATTTCCGCAGGATTGTTGCGCAGATAGGGAATGTACTCTTCCATCGATATCATCTGGTACAAGCTCATGCGGCGCTCGATGCGGCGCAGGATCGTATTGATCTTGTAGTCCGAGAAGCTGTTGCCCGTATGTTCGGACAGCAAGGCGACAATTTCCTGCAAGGAATTGCGTCCACTCGGCGCCTTGCCCGGCAACTCCAGAAAGCTGCTGCGAAACAGGTAACTGACGATCTTTTCGGGCATCTTGTCGGGAAAATCGACAAGGTCCACCGCGTCGGCGGCGATGGCGCTTTGCGGCATCATGTCGAACCTGGCCGTATCGGGATGCTGCGCCAGGGTCAGGCCGCCCGCCTGCTTGATGGCCTGCAAGCCGCGCGTCCCGTCGCTGCCCATGCCGGACAGAATCACGCCCACGGCCAGTTCGCCCAGCTCGGCCGCCAGGCTTTCGAAGAAAGCATTGATGGGCAAGCGGTGTCCGCGTAGCTGCAGCGGTTCGCTGAGCAGGAACCGTCCCTTCGACAGGCCCAGGTCGGCATTCGACGGAATCACATAGATATGGTTGGGCCGCAATGCCGCATGGTGCGTGATTTCCGTGACAGGCATGCTGGTGGCCCGCTGCAACAGTTCCGGCAACAGGGCTTTTTGCGTGGGATCAAGGTGCTGGATCACCACATAGGCGATGCCGCTTTCCGGCGGCACATGGGTCAGGAAAGCGACAATAGGGTCGAGTCCGCCAGCGGAAGCGCCAATGGCCACCACGGGAAAACCGATGGTGGGCGCTTCGGCAGGCAGGCTGGCCAGACTGATTTTGCTGCGTTTGCGGGTTATCATCGTCTGCTAGAAACCAGCCTCGGCAAACCTTGCCATGGCCGGCAATTGATAATCTTGCATTCTAGCACTCAAGGCGCGCATGAAAACGCGAATTTGGCGCAGGTTTTTCTACCCTGCGCCAGCCTGCCCTTTCCTCTACTGCACCTATGGCACGTGCCAACCGCCGCCCAGCGACTGGATCAGGGCCACGGCCGTGGTCTGGCGGTCCGCCTGCGCCTGCACCAGTGAGCGGCGCGCCGACAGGGCCGTCACTTGCGCCGTCACCACGTCCGTATAGCCTACCTGGCCCGCGTTGTAGCGGTTCAGCATCTGCTGCTCGACCTGGTCGGCGGCGGACGACGCCTGCTGGCGCAAGGCCAGCTGTTCGGCCAGCGCGCGCGTGGCCGACAACTGGTCTTCCACGGCGCCAAAGGCACTCAATACCGTCTGGCGGTAGCGCGCTACGGCCGCCTCATGCCCCGCCTTCGCCGCGTCCACGCTGGCCGTCGTGGCGCCCGCGTTGAACAGCGTTTGCGCGGCCGACACGCCCAAGGACCACAGGCTCGACGATGCATTGAACAGGTCGCCCACACGGCTGGCGCCGGAACCGTAGGAACCCGTCAGGTTCAGGCTCGGATAGTAGGCCGAGCGGGCGATGCCGATCTGCTCGTTGGCCACGGCCACCCGGCGCTCGGCGGCCGCGATGTCGGGACGGCGCTGCAGCAGGGTCGATGGCACGCCCAGCGGCACCTCGGGCACGGTCAGGGTCCACGGCGCCACGGCCAGGCTGAAGTCCGATGGGGCCTTGCCCAGCAGGATGGCGATCGCGTGTTCGAGCTGGGCGCGCGCACGCGTCTGGCTCGACAAATCGATCTGCGCATTGGCCAGCTGCGTCTGCGCCTGCAGCAGGTCGGACTTGGCGGCGATGCCCGAGTTGAAGCGGTTGCTGGTGATCTCGAGCACGCGCTTGTAGCCGTCGATGGTGGCATTGAGCAGCGCGATCTGCGCATCGCTCTGGCGCAGCGAAAAATAATTGGTGGCCAGTTCGCCCTGCGCCGACAGGCGCGCCGCGGCCAGGTCGGCCGCGCTGGCGGCCGCGCTCGCGTCCGCGCCCGTCACGCCCGCACGCAAGCGGCCCCAGATATCCGGCTCCCACGACGCGCCGATGGCCGCCTTGAAGTTGTTGTTCGTCTGCTGCTCGCCCCCGCCACCAGAGCGGGCGCCGCTGCCCGTCAGGTTCACGGTGGGGAACAGCGAGGCGCGCTGTTCGCGCACCAGCGCGCGCGCCTGCTCGTAGGAGGCGATGGCGGCCGCCACGTTCTGGTTCGATATGTCGATGCCCTCGGCCAGCTGGTTCAGCTGCGCGTCGCCGAACAGGGTCCACCACGGACCCCGTTCCAGGGTATCGGCCGGCACGGCAGGCTGCCAGCCGGCCGCCTCCTTGAACGTTTGCGGCGCGGCGGCCGTCGGCGTTTCATACGTGGGGCTGACGGCGCAGCCGGCCAGCAGCAGGAAAGCGGTAGCGGCGGCCAATGCCGGCAAGTGGCGTGCGGGGACGGCGGATAGAATAGGTTTTACTTGCTTCATGATTGTGTGCTCGGGTTATCTGGCCCAGGAATGCGGCTCAATTGCTGCTCGTCGGCGCTGCGCGTGCGCAGTTTGTCGAGCAGGATGTAGACCACCGGGGTGGTCAGCAATGTGAGTAACTGGCTGGCAATCAGGCCGCCGATGATGGCGACCCCCAAGGGCTGGCGTAGCTCCGACCCCTCGCCGAAACCGATCGCCAGCGGCAAGGCGCCAAGCGCCGCCGCGAGGGTGGTCATCAGAATGGGGCGGAAACGCAGCAAACATGCCTCGCGCACCGCCTCCACCGCACTCAAGCCGCGCGAACGCTCGGCCTCCAGCGCGAAGTCGATGATCAATATAGCATTTTTCTTCACGATACCGATCAACAGGAACACGCCGATCAGGGCGATGATGGAAAACTCCATGCGGAACAGCAGCAATGCCAGCACGGCGCCCACGCCTGCCGACGGCAAAGTCGACAGCACGGTGACCGGGTGGATCAGGCTTTCGTACAGGATGCCCAGCACGATGTAGATCACCACGATGGCCGCCAGGATCAACAGCGGCTGCTCCTTGTTGCTGTCCTGCGCGCTCTTGGCCGAACCCTGGAAGCTGCCGCGCACATTCACGGGCATGCCGATTTCCGACTCCGCCTGGGCCACGGCGGCCTGCCCGTCGCTGAGCGGATAGCCCTCGGCCAGGTTGAATGACACGGTGGTGGCCAGTTCGCCGCCCTGGTGGTTGATCGACGTGGCCGTCGAGCTTTCGGCAAAGCTGCTGAACGAGGACAGCGGCACCATGTGCGCCAGGGTCGTGGACAGGGCCGAGCCGCTGGACGGGTCGCGCGCGGCCGTCGTGTTGGACGCCGTCGTGGCAACGCTGGTGGTCGTCGTCGCCGTCGTGCCGGTGGCGGCGACGGCCGCCGCGTTCGACGCCGGCACGTACACGGAGCGCAGCGCTTCCGGGCTTTGCGCATAGCGCGGCGCCACTTCCATGATCACGTGGTACTGGTTCAGCTCATCGTAGATGGTCGCCACCTGGCGCTGGCCGAAGCTGTTGTACAACGCATTGTCGATGTCGCGCACCTGCACGCCCAGCTGCGTGGCACGGTCCTTGTCGATGCTGACAAACGTTTCCACGCCGTTTTCCGCCTGGTCCGTGTCGACGTCGATCAGAGCCGGCTGCAGCTTCATCTGGTCGGCCAGCTTCGCCGCCCATTTTTTGAGGTCCGCCTGGTTGTCGCTGATCAGGGTGTACTGGTAGGTTGAATTGCTGGAGCGCCCGCCCATGCGCAGATCCTGCACGGGATTGAGGAACAGCGAAATGCCCGTCACCTTGGCCAGTTGCGGACGCAATCGCGCGATCACGGCCTGGCCCTTGTCCGTGCGCTGCGAGGCCGGTTTCAGGTCGATGAACATGAAGCCGCCCCCCGCCCGTCCGCCGCCCGTAAACCCGACAACGGTGGCGACTGCCGGATCGTCCTTGATGATGTCGACCAGCTGGCGCAATTTACTTTGCATGGCCTGGAACGAGATGCTCTGGTCGGCGCGCATGCCGCCATTGATCTGGCCCGTATCCTGCTGCGGGAAGAAGCCCTTGGGCGCGGCCGCGAACAGGTACACGTTCAGGCCGACGACGAACACGAGGATGGTCATCACGAGCGCGGCGCTGGACAAAGCCCAGTCCAGGCAGTGCTCGTAGACTTTCAGCATGCGCTCGAAACCGCGTTCGAACCAGCGCGCGACAAGGCCAGGCGGCTTGTGCTGCTCGCCGCTTTTCAGCAGCCAGGCGCACATCATCGGCGTGGTGGTCAGCGAGATGACCAGCGAAATCATGACGGCGGCCGACAGGGTCACGGCGAATTCGCGGAACAGCCGTCCCACCTGCCCACCCATGAACAGCAGCGGGATGAAGACGGCGACCAAGGACAGGCTGATCGACAGCACGGTAAAACCCACTTCGCGCGCGCCCAGCAGGGCCGCCTTGAAGCGGTCCATGCCCGCCTCGATGTGGCGCTGCGTGTTTTCCAGCACCACGATGGCGTCGTCGACGACAAAGCCCGTGGCCACCGTCAGCGCCATCAGCGACAGGTTGTTCAGGCTGAAGCCCAGCATGTACATCACGCCGAAGGTGCCCAAGAGCGAGACGATGGTAGCGACAGCCGGGATGATGGTGGCGCGCACGCTGCGCAAAAAGGCGCTGACCACCAGCACGACGAGCACGATGGACAGGATCAGGGTGAACTCGATCTCGTGCAGGGACGAGCGGATGGAATTGGTGCTGTCGGACGCCACCTGCAGCTTGATGTCACCCGGCAGCTGCGCCTGCAGTTGCGGCAGCAGCGCGCGCACGCCGTCGACCGTGGCGATGACGTTGGCACCCGGCTGGCGCGTGATCAGCACGATGACGGCCGGGTCGCCGTTGAACAGGCCCAGGGTATTGTTGTTCTCCACGCCGTCGACCACTTCGGCCACGTCGTCGAGGCGGATGGCGGCGCCGTCGCGCCAGGCCACGACCAGGCTGCGGTAATCGGCCGCGCTGCGCCCGCCCGAAGCCGTCGCCGCGCCCGAATAGATCTGCAGACTGCGCTCGTCGCCGGAAATGGCGCCCTTGGGCCGGTTGGCGTTGCTGGCCTGGATGGCCGCGCGCACGTCTTCCATCGACACGCTGTAGTGATTGAGCTGGTATGGCAGCAGTTCCACGCGCACGGCCGGCAGCGAGCCGCCGCCCAGTTCCACGTCGCCCACGCCCTTCACTTGCGCCACCTTCTGCTGCACCAGATTCGACACAGCATCGTAGATCTGGCCTGGCGTGCGCGTTTTCGACGTCAGCGCCAGGATGATCACGGGCGCGTCGGACGGATTGGCCTTGCGGTAGGTGGGGTTGCTGCGCAAGGTGGCCGGCAAGTCCACGCGCGCGGCGGCAATCGCCGCCTGCACTTCGCGCGCGGCCGAATCGATCTTGCGGTTCAGGTCGAACTGCAGGTTGATGCGCGCCGAGCCCGTGCCCGACGACGACGTCATCTCGTTCACGCCCGAGATCACACCGAGGCGCCGTTCCAGCGGCGTGGCCACCGACGTGGCCATGGTCGCGGGGCTGGCGCCGGGCAGGCTGGCGCTGACGGAAATGGTCGGATAATCGACCTGCGGCAGCGGCGAGACGGGCAGCACGAAGAAGGCGCCGACACCGGCCAGCGCGATGCCGATGGTCAGCAGCACGGTGGCGATCGGACGCTTGACGAACGGTTCGGACAGGTTCACGCGGCGCTCCCCGCGTTATCGGCCGGCTTGTCCAGGTTGACGCCCCGCGTTCTGGAGGCGAAGCGCTGGCCCAGGCGGTCGAAGCCCAGGTAGATGACGGGCGTGGTAAACAGCGTCAGCACCTGGCTGACGATCAGGCCGCCGAAGATGGCCAGGCCCAGCGGACGGCGCAACTCGGCGCCCTCGCCCCAGCCCAGCATCAGCGGCACGGCCGCAAACAGCGCCGCCAGGGTCGTCATCAGGATGGGACGGAAGCGCAGCAGCGCCGCCTGGTGGATGGCTTCCTGCGGGCTCTTGCCCTCGTCGCGTTCGGCCTCGATGGCGAAGTCGATCATCATGATGGCGTTCTTCTTGACGATGCCGATCAGCAGGATGATGCCGATGATGCCGATCACGCCCAGGTCCTGCCCCGAGATCATCAGCGCCAGCAAGGCGCCCACGCCGGCCGACGGCAGGGTCGACAGAATCGTCAGCGGGTGGATGTAGCTTTCGTACAGCACGCCGAGCACGATATACACGCAGACGACGGCGGCCAGAATGAGCCACAGCTGATTCGACAGCGAGTTTTCATACGCGCCGGCCGCGCCGAGGAAAGTCAATGTCACCGATGGCGGCAAGGCGATGTCCTTGGCGGCCTGGCGGATGGCGTCGACGGCGCTGCCCAGCGCCACGCCCTGCGTCGTGTCGAAGCCGAGGGTCGTGGCAGGGTATTGCGCCACGTGCGTGATTTGCAGCGGCGCCTGTTTTTCGCTGACGCTGGCAAAGGCGGACAGCGGCGTCGACTTGCCGGAACCCGTGCGCACCTGCAGGTCCGACAGATCGGACGGCGTGGTGACGATGCCCGGCTGTGCTTCGAGGATCACGCGGTACTGGTTGGTTTCCGTGAAAATCGTCGAAATGATGCGCTGGCCGAAGGCGTTGTACAGCGCGTCGTCGACGGTGGCCGTGGTCACGGACATGCGCGCGGCGCTGTCGCGGTCGATCGCCACGGTGACGGCGGCGCCCGTGGCGCCCGCATCCGTGACGACGTTGCGCAGCTGCGATTTTTCACGCATGCGCGCAGCCAGCTTGCCGGCCCACTCGGTGACGGTGGCCGTGTCGGCCCCTTCGAGCGAGACGCGGTACTGCGTCGGGCCCGATTCCGCATCGATGGTCAGATCCTGCGTCGGCTGCAGATAAAGGGTCACGCCGGCCACCTTGGCCACGCGGTTGCGCAAACGCTCCATGACCTCGTCCTGGCTGCCGCTGCGCGGACGCTTCAGGTTGATCAGCATGCTGCCCGTGTGCAGCATGGTGTTGTTGGCCGCATCGACGCCGACGAGGGAACTCAGGGTATCGACAGCGGGGTCTTCCAGCAGCGCGCTGGCGGCCGCCTGCTGCAAGGTGGCCATGCGTTCGTACGAGACGGCTTGCGAGGTTTCGATGCGCGCCTGCAGCTGCCCCGTGTCCTGCGTGGGGAAAAGGCCTTTCGGGATGGTGATATACAGGATGACGGTCAGCACCAGGGTGGCCAGGGCGACGAGCAGGGTCAATCCCTGGCGTTTCAGCACCCACACGAGCGCATGGTCGTACTGCACGATCACACGGTCGAGGAAAGCCTGGATGCGCTGGCCCGTGGCGCTGATTTTTTCATCGGCGTGGCTTTTCAGCCAGCGCGCCGACATCATCGGCACCAGGGTCAGCGAGACCACGGCGGAAATCAGGATCGTGATGGCCAGGGTCATGGCAAATTCGCGGAACAAGCGGCCCACCACGTCACCCATGAACAGCAAGGGAATCAGCACGGCGATCAATGACACCGTCAGCGAGATGATGGTAAAGCCGATCTGCGACGCGCCCTTCAGGGCGGCGGCCATCGGCGTTTCGCCCTCCTCGATGTAGCGGGCGATGTTTTCGATCATGACGATGGCGTCATCGACGACAAAGCCCGTGGCGATGGTCAGCGCCATCAAGGACAGGTTGTTCAGGCTGTAACCGAGCAGATACATGACGCCGCAGGCGCCGATCAGCGAGATCGGCACGGACAGGCTGGCGATCACCGTGGCGCGCATGCTGTGCAAAAAGGCGAAGATCACCAGCACCACCAGCAGCACGGACAACAGCAGTTCCATTTCCACGTGTTCGACCGAGGCGCGGATGCCCGTCGTGCGGTCGCTCAGCACGTCGAGCTTCATGGCCGCCGGCAGGCTGGCCTGCAGGTCGGGCAGCAAGGCCTTGATGGCGTCGACCGTCTTGATGACGTTGGCGCCGGGCTGGCGCTGCACGTTCAGGATGATGGCCGGCTGCTTGCCCGACCAGGCGCCCAGGCGCGTGTTTTCCGCGCTGTCGACAACATTGGCCACGTCGGACAGGCGCACGGGCGCGCCGTTTTTATAGGTGATGATCAGGCGCTTGTAGTCTTCCGCCGTCACCAGCTGGTCGTTGGCGTTGATGGTGAATGAACGCGTGGGACCGTCGAAACTGCCCTTGGCGCTATTGACGTTGGCCGCCGCGATGGCCGTGCGCAGGCTGTCGAGGCCCAGGCCGTACGACGCCAGCAACTTGGTGTCACCCTGGATGCGCACGGCGGGACGCTGGCCGCCCGACAGCGAGACGAGGCCCACGCCGTTGACCTGGCTGATCTTGAGCGCCAGGCGCGTATTGACGATGTTCTGCACCTGCGTCAGCGGCATCGTGTCCGACGTGATGGCCAGGGTCAGCACGGGCGCGTCGGCCGGGTTGATCTTCGCGTACACGGGCGGCGCCGGCAAGTCGGTCGGCAGCAGGGAGCCGCCCGCGTTGATGGCCGCCTGCACTTCCTGCTCGGCCACGTCCAGGGTCTGGCCCAGGGTGAATTGCAGGGTGATGATGGACACGCCGGCCGCGCTGGTGGAACTCATGCGCTGCAAGCCCGACATCTGCCCGAACTGGCGCTCCAGCGGCGCCGTCACCGTCTGCCCCATGACTTCGGGACTGGCTCCCGGATACAGGGTCTGCACCTGGATGGTGGGGAAGTCCACCTGCGGCAAGGCGGCCAGCGGCAGGAACTTGAAGCCGACCAGCCCCGCCAGCACGATGGCCAGCATCAGCAGCGCCGTGGCGACGGGGCGCTTGATGAATGGCGTCGATGGACTCATTGCGCTGCGCCCTTAGCGGGAGTGGGAGCGGTCGCCGGCGCCGGTGCAGCAGCCGATGCAGCCGGTGCGCTGGCCGCGCCGTCAGCGTGCTGGCGGCGGTGGCGGCGTTCGCCATTCGCTCCCGCTCCACCGGCGCCGCCCATGGCCGGCTTGTCGCCCGCCAAGGTGACTTTCGCGCCTTCCTTCAGGCGGTCTGCGCCTTCCGTGATGACTTGCTCTCCCGCTTCCAGGCCGGCGCGGATTTCCACCATGTCGGTGGTCGCCTGGCCCCGCGTGACCATGCGCACGGTGACGGTTTTATCCGCTTTGAGCACATAGACGAAGTCGCCGTTGTTACTGTGACGCAGGGCCGTCACGGGCACCAGCACGGCGCCCGTGATGTTGCCCAGTTCCAGGCGCACGTTGACGAACTGGCTGGGGAACAGCGCCATCTTGTCATTCGTGTAGCGGGCCTTGGCGCGCACGGTGCCCGTCTGCACGTCGACCTGGTTGTCTAGCGCCGTCAAGCTGCCCTTGTCCAGGGTATGCGTGCGCGTGCGGTCCAGCGCCAGCGCCGCCAGGGCCGAACCGCCATTCAGGCGCTCCTGGATAGTCTGCACTTTATCCTGCGGCACGGAGAATTCCACGTCGATGGGCGAGAGCTGCGTCACCACCACCACGCCGCCCGTGTCGCTGGTGCTGACCAAATTGCCGATATCGACCACCTTCAGGCCCGCGCGGCCGCTGATCGGCGACACCACCTTGGTGTAGCCGAGGTTCAGCCTGGCCGTGCCTTCGGACGCGCGGTCCGTCATCACAGTGCCTTCCAGCTGCTTGACCAGGGCGGCTTGCGTGTCGACGTCCTGGCGCGCGATGGAATCCTGGCCCAGCAAAGTCTGATAGCGTTTCAGGGTCAGGCGCGCGTTTTCCAATTGCGCTTCATCGCGCTGGCGCTGGCCCGTGGCCTGCATCAGCGCCATCTCGAATTGTGCCGGGTCGATCTGCGCCACCACCTGGCCCGCCTTGACCATGCCGCCTTCCTTGAATTTCAATTCCTTCAAAATGCCCGACACTTGCGGGCGCACCGTCACGGTGGACGCAGCCGTCACCGTGCCCAGCGCATCGAGCACCACGGGCAGGTCGGATTTGACGGCCGTGGCCACGCCCACAGTGGTCGAAGGGCCGCCGCGGCGCCCGCCCGGGCCACCTGGCCCGCCAGGACCGCCAGCGCCCATGCCTGGGCCGCCCTGGGCGCTGGTGCCCGAATGGGTCAGGTACCAGGCACCGCCCCCCAGCGCCGCCATCACGGCCAGCGCGATGACCGTGCCGACGATTTTCGAACGGCGGCTGCGCCGTGGGGTGTTGGGTGTTGTCTGCGAATCCATCGCTTATCCTTGTCTAGGCCGCTGGCACGGCGAGTCTGTGGCGCCGGCCGAGGTGGAACACACTCAGGCAGGACGACCGTTTTTCGGGGTTGTTTCGGTAAAAGCCGGGGGAGTCAAGAGCTGAAAATCAGCTGAAAAAACATCGCTCCCTAGCGTGAAACGACTCTAGCATAGTCATGTAACTGTTTCATTTCTACCTGAAACAATTACACACAGCCTGACAGGCATGGGAGGATCCGGCGGGCCGGCAGGCGGGCCGCCACTGTGGGGGAACGGTGGAAAAATCAGGCTTGCGGGGCGCCGCGCCCTGGCGAACACGTGGCGCGGGCGACTCGCATGCAGATACAAACTCGCTACAAATCTCCGGCCAGCCGGCTTGACCTGGCGCCACGCGGGTGCTCGGGCGGCGACAGGCGGCGCCGATTCTTTACGCGGATTTACAAGCTCATGCCGAGGATGACGTCCTGGTAGTCGGTGCGGCCCACGCGGAAGGTGCGCCGGCCCAGCTGCGCAAAACCGCAGCGCGCATAGAAGGCCAGCGCATCGTGGTTTTCCGCGTACACGCCCAGCAGCACCCTCCCCGCCCCGCTGGCGCGCGCCTGCTCCACGGCCGCCTGCATCAAACGCTGGCCCACGCGCTGGCCCTGGAAGCGGTGCAGCAGGTAGATGCGCTTGATTTCCAGGTCGTTCGGGCGCGGGTCGGCCACCGGCAGGCCGGCGGGACTGAGCACCAGGTAGCCGACGGGCGCGCCGCCCGGCGTGGCCTCGGCCAGCCACAAGCGCATGGCCGGCAGCGCCAGCCAGTCACGGTACAACTGCACGTCGTGCTGGCGCTGGCAATGGGCGATGACGTCGGCGCCATCGAGGATGCCGGCGAACGCTTCAAGAAAAGTGGCCTGCCCCACCAGCGCCAGCGCCTGCTCGTCGCCCTTGGCGCAAGGACGGATGGCGATCGTGTTGTCGGTGTCTGCATTCATATCGCTTGGCATAGTCTGCTCCTCAAGGAAAACAAGCCGGGCGAAGCCGGCTTGAGGTCATATCACTACTGCGATTACTTGCCGCCTAACGGCACCTCGCACAGGCAATGCGTGAGGGCCATGAACGGTTTATGTTCGCGCGTGATGCCCGACAGCCAGGAGAGGTCCTGCGCCATGCCCAGCGCCGCATCGGCCGGCAAGCCGGTCGTGGCCAGGCCCAGCTTCACGTGTTCGCCCAGGCCCAGCGAGGCCATGGCCTTGGAGCCGAACATGCCGATCAAACGGTCCACGTTCGAGGTTTCCTGCTCCAGGTAGGTCACGCGGTAATCGGTGCCCAGCTTGGCGCGCTTGGCGGCCGAGGCCAGCGCATCGCCATAGCTGCCGATGCGGTCGACCAGGTTACGCTCTTTCGCCTGCAAGCCCGTCCAGACGCGGCCCTGCGCCACCTCATTGATTTTCTCGGGCGTCGTCTTGCGCGCCTTGGCGGCCAGGTTCAGGAAGTCGCCATACACATGGTTGATCGAACCCTGGATCACTTGCGCGAAACGCGGGTCGAGCGGGCGCAATGGGTTGCCCGCGTCGGCCAGCCACGTGGTCGGCGAACCGGCCGTGTGGATGCCCAGCTTTTCCACCACCTTGTCGGCCGTCGGCAGAATCGCGAACACGCCGATGGAACCGGTGATGGTGGCCGCGTCGGCGATCACTTCATCGGCCGAGGTGCTGATCCAGTAGCCGCCCGAAGCGGCCACGTTGCCCATCGAGACGACCACCGGTTTGCCGGCGGCGCGCGTCAGTTCCAGTTCGCGGCGGATCAGTTCCGAGCCGAAGGCGCTGCCGCCCGGCGAATCGACGCGCAGCACGATGGCCTTGATCGATTTGTCTTCGCGTGCCTGGCGGATCAGGCGCGAGGTGGACAGGCCGCCGATGGCGCCCGGTGGCGCGATGCCGTCGCCGATTTCGCCGGAGGCGATGACCACGCCGACGGCGTCGCCGACATGCACGGGGCGCAGACGCGCCAGGTAATCGGTGTAGTTCACCTGGCGGAAGTTCGTGCCTTCCGTGTTCTTCGCGCCGCGCGCCATCATGAACTGGCGCAGTTCATCGCGCGTTTTCAGACCGTCGACCAGCTTGCCATCGAGCGACAGCTTGGCAATGTCGCCGCCGGCGGCCGTCATCATGGCGGGCAAGTTGTCGATCGTTTGCATGATGGCGCCGGCCGGCAGCTTGCGCGCCTTTTCCACATCCGTCGTGTAGGTGGTCCACAGGCCGTTGTTCAGGTAGCGGTCCGCTTCGGCCGCCGCTTCGGACGGGCCGTTGGCGATGAAAGGCTCGGCCGCGCTTTTGTACGTGCCCACTTTCAGCAGGTTGACCGTCACGCCTACTTTATCGAGCGCATCGCGGTAGTAATTGCGGTAGCGGCCAAAGCCTTCCAGCATGACGCCACCCATCGGGTGCAGGAATACCTCGTCGGCCTTGGCCGCCACCAGGTACTGGCGCTGGTTGTAGCTCGAACCCCAGGCCGTGACTTTCTTGCCCGTGGCGCGGAAGCGTTCCACGCCTGCCGCCACTTCGCGCAGCGAAGCAAGGCCGCCGCCCTGCAATTCATCGAGCAGGATCACCATCGAGCCGATGTCCTTGTCCTTGGACGCCGTGTCGAGCACCGCCAGCACATCGCGCAGCTGCACCGTCTTCTTGACTTCGCCGCTGACATTGGCCAGCACGGCCTCGCGCACGCCGCCCGGGGTTTCCTCCACGAGCGGGCCTTGCAAGTCCAGCACCAGGGTGGTCTTTTCCGCCAGGGGCTTGGCGCCGCCGCCGAAGATGGCGATCAGGATGGCGATGACGATCAGCAGGAAGATCAGATTGATGACCGCGCGGCGGGTGGCGTCGAGCGCGCGCCAGAATGCGCCAAAACCGCGGCGCAGCGGCGGGAAGGGGTTGAGTGACATTGATGCTCCGTGAGGTTGTGTACCTAAAGGAAATCAATATAACTGAAAACGGGCTGAATCGTCTTATTTTGACAAGTGTGCCGCGCCTTTGATGGCCTGCCCTGGCGGCGTCGAAATGAGGAACAGGCCGCCCAGCACCAGGGCGCCATTCAGGATCAGCAATTCCAGGCCGATGCGGTAATGCTCGAACAGCAGCGCCTGCTCCCGCTCGATCAGCGCACACAGCAGCGGCCCCGCCACGGCCACCAGCGGCACCCAGCGGTCGCGCACGCCGCGCCGGCTCAGCAAGCCGAAGGCGAACAGGCCCAGCAGCGGACCATAGGTATAACTGGCCAGCTTGAGGATCACGCCTATCATGCTGGGATCGTCAAACCACTTGAAGGCCATGATCAGGATCAGGAACAGCGCGGCAAACCCCAGGTGGACACGGCGGCGCCAGCGCATCTGCGCGGCCGGATTCAGGTCCGCCCGCCTCTGCACGCCGAGGATATCGATGCAGAAGGTGGATGTGAGCGCCGTCAGCGCCCCGTCCACGCTGGGAAACAGGGCGGAAATGAGGGCGATAAAGAAGATCAGCTGCACGACGGCAGGGAAATGCCCGAGCACGACGGCGGGGAACAATTTGTCGCCCGTGGCCGTCACGCCGGCCAGCGGCGCGTACAGATGCAGCAAGCCGCCGAGGAACAGGAACAGCAGCAGCACGCCCGTCAGCACCACGGTCAGGCTGAGCATATTCTTTTGCGAGTCGCGCAAGGTCCGCACGGAGATATTCTTTTGCATCATCTCCTGGTCCATGCCCGTCATGGCGATCGTGATGAACATGCCGGCCACGATGTGCTTCCAGACATAGGCGGGGCTGTCCGGATCGACGGTGAAGATGCGCGTGAGGCCCTGCGCGCGCATGCGTTCGAGGCTGTCGACTAGGGACAGGTCCATTGCGCGCAATAAAAATACGCTGCAGATGACGAGACCGGCCAGCATGCACGCCGTTTGCAGGGTATCGGTCCAGACGATGGTCTTGACGCCGCCCTCATACGTGTACAGCAGGATCAGCAGCAGCACGGCGCACGACGTCAGCCAGAACGGCACGCCCAGGCTATCGAGGATGGTCGCTTGCAGAATATTGACCACCAGATACAGCCGCGCCGTGGCGCCCAGCAACCGCGACACGATGAAAAACGCCGCCCCACTCTGGTAGGAGCGCCGTCCCAGACGCAATTCCAGGTAGCGGTAAATCGAGGTCAGCTGCAGCCGGTAGTACAGCGGCAACAAGATGAAGGTGATGGCCAGATAGCCCAGTACGTAGCCGATCATCAGCTGGATGTAGCCGAAACCGTTGCTGCCCACGGCGCCGGGCACACTGATGAAGGTCACGCCCGTCAAGGTCGTGCCCACCATTCCGAAGGCCACCAGCATCCAGTTGCTGTCCTTGTTGCCGATGAAAAAACTGTCGTTGGTGGCATGGCGCGACGTGCGCCACGCAACACACAGCAAGATCAGGAAATATGCGAGGACGACGGCAAACAGGATGAGGGGCGACATGGGCGTTGCGCTGGCGGCAAAAAGGAACAGGGGCAGCAATATACAACAAAGCGTACAGCAATGCCCCCGGTCAATCAGGCATCAGCAGCCGCTGCGTTTCACGCGCTCCACTTCCAGACCGAACCACGGACGCAAGCGCGTGCCGACGACGTTGCCCAGAAAGGCGCAGACCAGCCACAGCCAGCCGTGCAAGCTACCAGAGATGATGCCGCTGAAGTAAGCGCCGATGTTGCAGCCGTAGGCCAGGCGCGCGCCGTAGCCGAGCAGCAAGCCGCCGACGACGGCGGCGATCACCGAACGGCGCGGGATGCGCCACACGGGCGCGTAGCGGCCGGCCAGCGCGGCGGCCAGCATGGCACCGAGCACGATGCCGATGTCCATCACGGACGTCTTGTCTTGCGTCAGCGGCGCAGCCAGCGCAGCCGCGTTGGCCTTGGTCGACCAGTAAGCCCAGCTGGCCGTGTCGATGCCGACCACGGACGCGGCTTTCGCGCCCCACAGCGCGAACGCGGACGTCACGCCCCAAGGGCGGCCCGACAGCGCCAGGGTGGCAAAGTTCAGCACGACGAGGGCAACGGCGCCCGCCACCAGCGGCCACGGGCCGTGCAGCCAGGGCGATGCCTGTGCCGGGCGCAAGGGCGTGGCGACAAGCTTGCCATGGCGGCGCTTTTCCACCAGCACCGTGATGCCGGCGATCAGCGCGAAGGCGATCCAGTTCAGCGCCAGCGCGGGCACCAGGCCCAGGGTCGTGACGAGGGAAATGGGCTGGAGCTGTGGCAGCGACGTCCAGAATGGCATGTGCGCCGTGCCGATCACGGAGCCGACGATGAAGGCGGCCAGGGTGATGAGCATGCGCGTGCTGCCCCCGCCCACCGTGTACAGGGTGCCGGACGCGCAACCGCCGCCCAGCTGCATGCCGATGCCGAAGATGAAGGCGCCAAAGATCACCGAGGTACCGGCGGGAGAAACGAGGCCAGCGACGGGCGTGCCGAACAGCGTGCCGGCCGACAGCGCGGGGAAGAACAGCGCCACGCCGACGGCCAGCATCAGCATTTGTGCGCGCAAGCCGTCGCCGCGGCCATCGGCGATGAAGACGCGCCAGGCGGACGTAAAACCGAAGGCCGCGTGATACAGGGTGATGCCGAGCAAGGCGCCCACCACATACAGCGCGGACAGCGTGGCGCCGACGGTTTGCGCCAAATACCAGGCGCCGAGCACGATGAGCACAAGCGCGACGCCCAGCGGTTTTGGATTGATGGCGGCGCGCAGGCGCAGCGGTGACATTGCTGTATCGGACATGGGAAATATGGGCAAGAGGAAAGTAAACGTCATTCTCGCCCGTTTCGGTGTTTTCTGCCAGAAACTTGCTGGCAGATCAGGCTAGCCTAGTGCCCCACCGCATGGATCGACTTTTCACCGCCGGCACGCACAGGTATGGGACTCAAACGGTCCATCCGGCCGCTCAAGGCTGTCAAGCCGAACGCACCGAGCACGACGAGCGCACCGATCCAGCCCGTGTGCACGAGGCCCAGGTGTTCGACGATCAGGCCGCCGCCCCAGGCGCCGCCGGCGATACCAAGGTTGAAAGCGGCGATATTCAGGCCCGACGCCACGTCGACGGCGCGGGGCGTGAAGTGCTCCGCTTGCTGCACGACATACACTTGCAACCCGGCCACGTTACCGAAGGCCACGGCGCCCCACAGCAGCACGGTGATGACGACCAGCACGGGATGCGGCGCCGTGAAGGTCAACAGCAGCAAAACAAACGCCAGCAGCAAGAAGATCAGTTTCAAGGCGCTGACGGGGCCCTTCTTGTCAGCCAGCTTGCCGCCCCAGATATTGCCGAACGCCACGGACACGCCATACACAAGCATCACCACGCCCACGGCGCCGGCGCTGAAGCCCGACACTTGCTGCAAAATCGGCGCCAGATAGGTAAAAGCGATGAAGGAGCCGCCATAGCCGATGGCCGTCATGGCGTACACCAGCAACAGGCGCGGCTGGGCCAGTACCTGCACTTGCTGCAGCAGGGACGCCGGTTTGCTGTGGGCGATGTTCGATGGCACGTACAGCAGGCTGCCGATGAACGCCACCAGGCCCAGCGCCGAGACGGCTAGGAAGGTTTCGCGCCAGCCGAAATGCTGGCCGATGAAGGTGCCCAGCGGCACGCCCGTCACCAGGGCCACGGTCAAACCCGTAAACATGATGGCAATCGCGCTGGCCGCCTTGTCTTTCGGCACCAATGACGTGGCGATGGTCGAACCGATCGAGAAGAACACGCCATGCGCCAGCCCCGTCAGGATGCGGGCGACGACGAGGGTTTCATAACCGGGCGACTTCCACGCAAGCAAGTTACCCAGGGTGAACAAGACCATCAGCGACAACAGCAAAGTCTTGCGCGGGATCTTGCCCGTCAGGGCAGTCAGCACGGGTGCGCCGACGGCAACGCCCAGCGCATACAGGCTGACCAGCAAGCCGGCCGACGGCAGGTTCACGCCCAGGTCGGCGGCGATGGTGGGCAACAGCCCCACGATGACAAACTCGGTGGTTCCGATGGCAAATGCGCTGAGGGTCAGCGCGAGCAAGGCAATGGGCATGGCAAACTCCGATAAAAGATGTTGGCATGCAGTATCGGGGTTTTCTTTGTGTCGAAAAATACTTCGCTTGGCAGAAGATAATTGCGCTCAAATCAACAATTTATAAGATATCGATTCAGTAGCAGCCGCTGACTACCTGCCGAGCGGTATGCAAACGATAACGACTGGACATGAGCAAAAGGAATTGAACAACCGGAAATATTACAAAGGCATATTGATTACAAAGGCATATTGCCCGGACCTTAACGCAGCTGCGGCCTTTCTATCCTTTGTGCCCTGCTGCGTGTTTCCCGTTCAATTTCGCTGCGCCGCTGACGCTCTGCTTCGGCGGCAGGAGACTGGAATATCTGCATCTGCGTGGCATTTTCTTGCCGTTCTACTTGCTGGAGTTTAGCTGTCGCCGCCTCGGCCGACATTTTCAAGGTCGCCACCTCCAGGCTGGCCGCATCCTGCCGCAACGAAGCTACTTTTTCCATGTTGCGCACCAGTTGCAGCGACGACTCGCGGTAAGCAACCGTGTCGAGCCACACCGGAATGGCCGGCATCGACGGCGCCTGGTCCTCTTGGGCGGCAGGCATCGGCGTATCGGGATGCCCAGCGTGCGGAAGCGCATGCGACCAATCCATGGCATCTGAACGTATCAGCAACTCCGCGCGGCCTTGTGCCAGCAGTTTGTCGCGCAGTTCCTTTTCTGCCTGCAGATAAAAGGCATCGATGCCGGCGCTCTGCGCCAGCGCCGCGGAAGCAATGCTCCTCAGATTGGCGGCGGCCAGCAGGTCTGCAGTCAGCAGCCATTGCTCGGCGCTGGGCAAGCGCTTGATGGGCTCGCCAAGAGCGGCGTGCGCGACAGCCGCCAGTTGCGCATTGAGCTGGTCGGGATCATGCTGTAATGCCGCGATTTTTTCAGCATTGGCAGGATCGCCCAGGTACTGGGCCAGGCCGGTCGTCACCTTGATGGCATTGCGCTGGTGGCCCGTACGCAGACGGGACAAGTCAGGCACCAGCACGCGTACCGTTTGCTCCGAGGGTAAATCGCTTTTTAAGGTGAATTCGTAGGCGTTTTCATCGGCATCGACGCGCAGCGTAACGGTCAGCAACTCAGTGGAGTTGCCATTGATCAGCTGCGGACTTGCGCCAGGCGAAACCAGCAAGGAACGGCTGGACTTTTTCCCGATCCAGTACTTCATGTGGACACGCCCCGTATTCATCAGGCGGACGTTTTCCTCGGGCGCGCCCAAGGTGAAAATATAACTATTCTCGTCACGCTGAAAATCGGGCAGCTCCAGCTGGGCACTCATCTGCAGCGGCAGCACATGCTCGGTCAACTGCCCGGACAGAAACATGTAGGCAGGATGCGTAGCCCGATCGGGCTTGACGAGCGAAATATGATCCGCATTATCGATCGCCACCGGACGCCCGTCGCACACGCGCGTCGCGCTTCCCCACTGCACGATGCGCACGCCCCCCACATCAGCCGTTTCATAGGCGCAGCTGACGCGCGGCTTGGCCGCAAGGCTGGCCCAATCGTCGCTAAGCTGCTTGAGCATGTCATTGCTGTCGACTGGCCGCAAGTTCGACAGCGCAGGATTGCTCGCCACCAGCCCTGCCAGTTGCGCCACCTGTGCTCCCTCCATCGGCGCACTGAACAAAACGATCAGCGGCACTTTTTCAGCCAATGCGGGGGCCTTGTCCAGATTATTGGCCAGATAGCGCATGATGACGAGCCCGCCCATGCTGTGCCCGACAAACACAATGGCCGGGTAGTCAAGCACACCGGACGGCTGCAGATAGCTTTGCAGCTTGTTGGCTGCCTCGCGGATATCAAGCGAGCCGCCAGTCATGATGTTGGAGCTGAAACCGAAGGCATAAGTATCGACTTGCGGTCCCAGCGTGGCATCATTCTTGAGCAGGCGAAAGAAACTCTCGCCATGCGCGTCCGTCCACGTACCTCGCGTGCTGCCAAAGATGCCATGCACGAACACGACCGCGATTTTATGCCTGGTATCGGACCGCTCTACCCAGCCTGGATCCTCGCCATTCACAGGGGCCGAACGGTGGCACGCAGCCAAGACCAGGCAAGCAGCAATGAGTGTCAGCCACCAATGCTGGCGGCGCAGTGCGACAGCTGTTCGCATTCTTGCCCCCTTTCCATGCCATGACCACGGATGCCCACCTGCTGCCCGTGCATGTAAGCGTCACGGCGCACTGACGACACAGTATGTGGCGCAACGGCGCTTGCGCGTAGTGAAATGCATGATAGTTTGATTTCGCGAAAGCCAGCCCCAATACGATGGAACCAAATCACGCGCGTGGTGTACAAACTGACGGGTGTCGGCCGTCCCGGCCCGTCTGCTACACTGCGCCGCAAGCAAGGGAGGGCAGTAATATGAATTCAGAAAAACTGGCGCTGCTGGTCACGCGCGAAATGCCATATGGGAAATACCAGGGACGGCTGCTGGCCGACTTGCCGGGGCACTACCTGGGCTGGTTCGCGCGCGAAGGCTTTCCCTCGGGCGAACTGGGCAGTTTAATCGCGCTGATGTACGAGCTCGACCACAACGACTTAAGGAGCTTGCTCGACCCGCTGCGCACGCGCAAGTCGCCGTGGCCGCCGGGCGAGTAAGGAGAGTAGTCAGGCGGGTCTTAGAACTCGCGCACTTTCTTTGCCAGCATGGCGCTGAACTCGCCATTTTCCACGAGTTTTTGCAGCTCGCTGGCGCCGCCGATGAGTACGCCGTTGACAAAGACCATGGGAAACGTCGGCCAGCCCGTCCACATCTTGAGGGCGTTGCGGCGGTGCCACTGGTTCAGATAGCTGCCGTATTGCAGGTACTGGTAGGGCGTGCCCAGCACGTCGAGGATCTTGCGCGCCTTGCGTGGAAACGGATTGAGCGCCATGCCGACGACGACGACCTGATGCGCGGCGATGGCCGCCTGCACTTCGCGCACAATGTCCTTGTGCTTGCTGCCGATCAAGGGGCGGGCGGCGGAATGAATCTGGGCTTGGTCAAGGATGGCGCGGGTCATGAAAGTCCTGGGATGAGTGGCACGTGGCGTGCGGATCACGCATTGTGCCACGCACGCAGCCTGGCGTGGGCTACACTGCGCCTCTCCTCCCCTTCGCGTCAAATATATGCAAGACATCCATCCCATGCTTGAATGGCGCCGTAGCCGGCGCCTGCTCGGCGCTCTTCTGCTGGCCGCCAGCTGCGCCAGTGCCCACGGCGCCGATCCCGGCCTTGAAAGCGGCCTGCTCCACGCGCTGCACCTGAAAAAGGGCACGACGGACAGGGTGGGCACCTCGGGCAAGGCCATCGCCGCCTACATGCGCGAAGGCTATATCGGCAAGCGTCCCGACCAGCGCTTCGACTACACAGACTATTATTTGCTGAAGAAACCGGCCAGCTTCATGGGACATGAACTGGTGCTCATCGAGGAAGAATACATCACGCAATACATAGGCTGCTGCGTCAGTCCCGGGGCCGGCGTGACGGTGAAAGTACGCGGCAACACGCAGAAGCTGCAAGCATTCGCCAGCGCCCAGCGCTGCACCCTGACCGACCCGGTCGATATGCAACATGCATTGAGCGAGGCAGCCATCAAGGCCAGGCTGCCGCAAGGCCATTACGCCTCATTGAGCTGCCGCGAACGCGACGCGCAGCCCTAGCGGCTCGATGGCGGATGCCGTATGCCGTCCTGAACAATCGTTGCCGTCGAATACGGGGATGCGATATGCCAGCCCAGGCTCGCATACAATTTCGCCCCATCGTCCGTTGCCACCAGCACCCGGCGCGCGCTGGCCGATCGTTGCCTGGCCGCCAGCGCGGCCATCAGCGCCCGCCCCAGACCCCGGCGCCGGTGGCCGGCCTCGGTGACGATGCGGTCAAAGACAAAGACACCGGCATATTCCACGGCATGGCCGCTGGCGGCAACACCGCCATCTTCGGCCAGAATACGCGCCGTCGTGATTGCCTGTGACGTCGTTATTTCCAACCGGTAGCCGGCAGGCAGATCCGGCGCCTGCAGACTGCCTTCATGGGTCATGAAATAGCCGCCGGGGCAAAGTTGCCACTGCGGCGGTAACAGCCCCAGCAATTGCTCCCCGTCACCACACATCTTGATGAAGATATGCGGACCGTGGATCGACGCTGCCAGCGCGCTGATGCCTGGAACAGGTCCCGCAAAAACGTGGCGCCGGATTTCGCCCGGCAAGCCCGTATCGACGCGCCACCCGCCGTGATCGGGCACGGGCAGCGCCAGGCCGCGCGCCATCGAACGTGCCGCCAGCCAGGCGGCAAGCAGGCCGGGATCGGCCAGATACGACTTTCCTTGTTCTTCCAATTTTCATGCTCCTACATTCGTCCCTGTCCCGCTTATGCCAGGGAAAATCTTCCGCCTACCCCAGCGGCACGTGCAAGCCCATCTTCAGGCAAGTCAGTGCCACCGACGTGCGGTAGCGGCGGATATTGTCGTCGCCGCCGAACAGGCGCTCCGTCAGCGCCTCGTATTCGGCCATGCTGCTGGCGGTAATGATCAGCAGGTAATCGGCCTCGCCCGTGATCCCGTAGCACTGCTGGATGGCAGGCTCGGCCATGATGCGCGCGCGCATGCCGGCCGTGCGCTGCGGATGTTCGTCGTGCAAATGCACTTCCACCGTCAGGATCAGGGGGCGGCCTACGCGGCTCGCGTCGAGCACGGCCACTTCATTGCGGATCACGCCGCTCTCGCGCAGGCGGCGGATGCGCCGCTGCACGGCCGGTGCCGACAAGTGCACGGCCTGGGCGATTTCACGCTGCGATGTCGTGTTATCGCGCTGCAAGATGTCGAGGATGGCCAGGTCGAATGTATCGAGGGTGAGGGATGGCGTGAGCGAAAGTTGCGTCATGAAGGTCAAAATGCAGTGCAAAACTCGGAGCAGACACAATAAACTTTCGCTATTCCGATATCAAGCCTTTTATCACCATGCCATTACGCCGCTATTCCTCGTTGATTCCCCTGCTGGCCATCCTCGGCTCCGTCACCTGCCTGGGACTGGGCACCTCATGGGCCAAGCACAGTCTGTTCCCGCTCGTGGGCGCGCAGGGCACGACGGCCGTGCGCGTGGGCTTTTCCGCGCTGCTGCTGTTGCTGTTCTGGCGCCCGTGGCGCTGGCAGCTGAGCCGTGCCGACCTGCGCACCGTGGCCCTGTACGGCGCCGCGCTGGGCTTGACCAACCTGTGCTTCTACATGGCCTTGCGCACCATTCCGTTCGGCATCGCCGTGGCGATCGAGTTTTCCGGCCCGCTGGCCGTGGCCCTGCTGGCCTCGCGCCGCCCGCTCGACTTCGTCTGGGTGGCCCTGGCCGTGGCGGGACTGGCGCTGCTGCTGCCCCTCGGCCACGACGTCAGCAACCTCGATCCCACGGGCGTGCTGTTCGCCCTGGGCGCTGCCGTCTGCTGGGCCTCGTACATCGTCTTCGGCAAGCGCGCCAGCCATCTGCATGCGGGCCATTCCGTCTCGCTGGGCCTGGCCATGGCCGCGCTGGTGGTCGTGCCCGTCGGGGTGATGCACAGCGGCGCCGCCCTGCTCTCGCCCGTCGTGCTGGGCGTAGGCCTGGGCGTGGCCCTTATTTCCAGCGCGATACCGATCTCGCTGGAAATGGTGGCCCTGAAGCGGCTGACGCCGCAAGCGTTCGGCATCATGAGCAGCATGGAGCCGGCCGTGGCCGCCATGCTCGCGTACATCCTGCTCGACGAGCGCCTCGGTGCCGGGCAATGGCTGGCGATTGCCATGATCATGGCCGCGTCGATGGGCAGTTCGTACATGGCGCAGCGCCAGAGACGCGCTGCGCCAGCTGGTGCTCAGGCCCGAATATAAGTCGTGAAGCTGGCATAGATCATGACGATGCCTCGTGCAGCCTGGCCGTGCGCCAGGCCAGCAGCGCGGCCAGCACGAGCAGCGCGGCGCTGGCCATGAAGGTGGCGCGAAAACCGTGGCCATCGAGCAGGATGCCGCCGACGGTCGAACCGAAGGCGATGCACAGCTGGACGACGGCCACCATCAGGCCGCCGCCGGCTTCGGCGTCGGCGGGCAAGGTCTGCGCCAGCCACGACCACCAGCCCGTGGGCGCGGCCGTCGCCAGCAAGCCCCATAGCCCCAGCAGCACGAAGACGGGCGCCAGCTCGGCGCCGAACGCCAGCAAGGCCAGCGCGATGGCCGCCATCAGCAAGGGGATGGCGACGAGCGTGCGGTACAGGCCACGCTGCAGCACGACGCCGATCAGCGCCGTGCCGATGAAGCCGGCCACGCCGATCACCAGCAGCAGCATCGACAAGGTGGGCACGCCGACGCGCGTGACGTTTTCCAGGAACGGTCGCACATAGGTAAACAGCACGAACTGCCCCATGAAGAACGCGCCGACGGCCAGCATGCCCAGGGCGACCTGGCGTCGTTCGAGCAGGCGCAAGACCTGGCCGGAACGGGCCGAACGCGGCGCCGCCGGCATCGATGGCAGGCTGCGCCACTGCCAGGCCAGCGCCAGCAACGCCACCGGCGCCAGGCACAGGAAGGCGCCGCGCCAGCCGATGCTGGCGCCCAGATAGCTGCCCAGCGGCGCGGCCACCACGGTCGCCAGCGCATTGCCGCCGTTGAAGATGGCCAGCGCCCTGGGCACGCTGTGGCTGGGCACGAGGCGCATCGCCACGGCGACCGACATCGACCAGAAGCCGCCCACCACGACGCCAATCAGCGCGCGCCCCGCCATGTACATCGCGTAGCTGGTGGCCAGCCCCACCACCAGCGCCGACACGCACATCAGGCCCGTCAACAGCAGCAGCAAGGTCTTGCGGTTCATCGATGCCGCCAGGGTAGCGATGGACAGGCTGGCCAGCACGGCGAAGGCGCCCGAGATGGCGATGCCATAGCCGGCCAGGCCTTCGCTGACGCGCAAGTCCGCCGCCAAGGGCGTGAGCAGGCTGACGGGCATGAATTCGGAAGCGATCAGGGTGAACACGCACAGGGTCATGGCAAAGATGCCGCCCCAGAACGCGGGCGCTGCCGCCTCGCTGCGGACCGCGCTCATGCCGCCAGGGCGCGCTGAAAGAACGACGTCAGCCTGTCCCAAGGGATCAGGGTCACGCGGTCATACAGGTCGACGTGGCCGGCGCCGGCAACGTAATGGAGTTCCTTCGGCTCGGCGGCGCGCCGGTAGGCATCCTCGCTGAACTCCTTCGAGTGCGCCTGGTCGCCCGTGATGAACAGCAGCGGACGGGGCGAGATCGTCTCGATATCGATGAAGGGATAGAAATTCATGAACTTGACGTTGCTGCTCAAGGTGGGACGGGTGGCGCGCTCGGGCAGCTGGCCGGCAGGGATGTAGGCGCCGCGCGGCGTGCGGTAGAAGTCGTGGAATTCGCGTTCGATAGCACTTGGGTTGGCGCTCAGCTCGGGCAAGGTGCCGCTCGTGTAGGCGGTGGCGCCGCCGGCAAACTCCACCTGGCGCTGGCGCGCGGCCGCGCCGATATAAGCCTGGCGCTGCGCCAGCGTTTGCGAGCGGCGCAAGCCATGGCGGCTGGCGCTGCCCATGTCATACATGCTCACCGTGGCGACGGCCTTGATGCGCGGGTCGATCTTGGCCGCGCTGATGACAAAGCTGCCGCTGCCGCAAATGCCGATGGCGGCGATGCGTTCGCTGTCGACAACCGCTTGTGCGCCGAGAAAATCGACGGCCGCGCTGAAATCCTCGGCGTAGATGTCGGGCGAGACGGCGTTGCGCGGCTGCCCTTCGCTCTCGCCCCAGAACGACAGGTCCAGCGACAGGGCGACGAAGCCCTGCTCGGCCATTTTGGTCGCATACAGGTTCGCGCTTTGCTCCTTGACGGCGCCCATCGGGTGGCCAACGATGATGGCGGCGTGCCGGCGAGCGGGGTCCAGCTGCGCCGGCAGGAACAGATTGCCGGCAACCGTCATCTGGTACTGGTTGCGGAAGCGCACCGGCTGCACCGTCACCTTGCCGCTTTTGTAGAAATTGTCGGCGCCATCGGGCATGGCCGGCAAGGCCGGCGCGGCGGTGGCGAAAATGGGTGCGCCCAGGACGGATAGGACGCCCAGTGCCGCCATGCCCGTGCCCGCTGCCTTGACGAATTCGCGGCGGCCAGCTGTCGTTTTCATGCGTGTTGTCTTCATGCCCATGCTCCTTTAAAAGTCAGGGCACCATCTTGACGCAGGCAAGCTCTTTTGATTAGCGGGTACAATCTTGATGTAGTTATGAGAAAAATTCAGTAATGAGCCAAGCCAAAGTCAACGATCTGCAAGCCTTCCTCGCCGTGGCGCGGGAACGCAGCTTTACCAAGGCCGCCGCCAGGCTGGGCATCACCGCGTCCGCGCTCAGCCACACCATCCGCACCCTGGAAGAACGGCTGGGCGTGCGCCTGCTGGCGCGCACCACGCGCAACGTGGCGCCCACCGACGCGGGTGAAAAGCTCATGCTGGCCATCGCGCCCCTGTTCGAGCAGATCGCCGCCGAGGTCGAGGCGCTGGGCGCGCTGCGCGACAAGCCGCGCGGCACTATCCGCGTCACCTGCACCGACGACCATATCGAACTGCTGCTGCGCCCCATGCTGGCCGGCTTCCTGCGCGACTATCCCGACATCAGCCTGGAACTGGTGGTCGACTACGGCTTTACGAATGTGGTCGAGCAGCGCTTCGACGCCGGCATCCGCCTGGGCGAAGCGATCAGCAAGGACATGATCGCCGTGCGCATCGGCCCCGACTGGCGCCTGGCCGTGGTAGGGTCGCCCGCGTATTTCGCGCGCCATGGAGCGCCCGCGACGCCGCATGCACTGACGGAATTCGCTTGCGTGAATATCCGCCACCGGCCCGCTGGCGCCATCTACGCCTGGGAATTCGAAAAGGATGGGCAAGCCTTTGCCGTCAAGGCCGAAGGCCAGCTGGTGTTCAACAGCATCATGCACGTGCTCAATGCGGCGCTCGACGGCATCGGCCTGGCGTATGTGCCCGAGCCCCTGCTGGCGCCCTACCTGGCCGATGGCCGCCTGGTCGAAATCCTCGCCGACTGGTGCCCCACCTTCCAGGGCTACCACCTGTACTACCCGAACCGGCGCCAGGCCACGCCCGCGTTTTCAGCCTTCGTGGAGGCGCTGCGCTACCGCGCCTGATTTCGCCACGTTCCTGCGCGCCAGCCAGGCCAGCGGCAGCAAGGCGAGCAATGCCGCCGCCACGCCGGCCCATGGCGACGACGCCATCATGTGGCGCGAGACCATCAGCGCACCGAGCATGGAACCGAAGGAAATGCCGAGATTAAACGCGGAAATGTTCAGGCCCGAGGCGAAATCGACGGCGTGCGGCGTGTAGCGCTCGGCCGTGGCCAGCATGCCGGCCTGCAAGGCGGGCGACAGGCCGAAGGCGAACACGCCCCAGACGAACAGCATCACCGTCATCATCCACTGCGAGCTGATGCTGAGCGCCACGCCCGCTTGCGTGGCGGCCAGCAACAGCAGCATCACACGCAAGGCCTTTGGCCAGCCCAGGTGGCTGGTCAGGTAGCCGCCCGCCAGATTGCCGGCAAAAGTGGCGATGCCGAACACAATCAGCAAGGCGCTGGCCATGGTGGCGGAAAAACCCGTCACGTCCGTCAGGATGGGCGTGATAAACGTGAACGCGGCAAAGCTGCTGCCGAAACCGAACGTCGTCACGGCCATCATGGTGATAATGGGACCGCTGCCCAGGGCCGCCAGCTGCGTCATGGCCTTGCCGCCCTTGCCTTGCACTAAACCGGCCGGCAGCCAGCGCGCCATGGCGGCCAGGCCCAGCGCGGCCAAGACCACCACGGCAAAGAAGGGCAAACGCCAGCCCATCAAATTGCCGAGGAAGCTGCCGAACGGCACGCCGATCACCATGGCCAGGGTCAATCCCGCGAACATCACGGAAATCGCCCTGCCCGCCTGCGCCTTGTCCACCAGGCTGGCGGCCACGGTGGCGCCGATGGCAAAGTAGGTGCCGTGCGCCACGGCAGTGATGACCCGCCCCAGCAGCAACAGTTCGAACGTGTGGGAAAACGCTGCCAGCAGGTTACCTGCCAGGAACACACTCATCAGCCCCAGCAGGGCCGCCTTGCGCGGCAGGCGCGACATCAAGAGCACCAGCAGCGGCGTGCCGATGGCCAGCGCCAGCGCATACAGGCTCACCAGCGAGCCGGCCGATTCGATGGAAATCCGCAAATCTTTCGCGATGCTTGGCAGGATGCCGACGACGATGAATTCGGTCACGCCGATGGCAAAGGCGCCGACGGCCAGCGCCAGCACGCCGGGCGGCATCTTGCTTGTTTGAGGGGAAACAGGGCTTGCGGTGGTCATGGCATTCTCCGGCTGAGTTCAAGCCAGCCAGTGTATCGGGCATTCCGCTTTTGATATAGACTCCGATAATGGAAACACCTGTGAAATGGATTCAATAATGGCCAGGCAAGACATCAACCGCGCGTTCGAGATGGCCGTCTTCGTCGCCGTGGTGGAAACGGGCGCCTTTTCCGCCGCCGCGCGCCGCCTGGCCTTGACGCCATCGGCCGTGAGCAAGCTCGTCAACCGCCTGGAAGCGCGGCTCGGCGCCCGTTTGCTCCAGCGCAGCACGCGCCAGCTGCACACGACGCCCGAGGGCGACGCCTTCTTCGTGCAGTGCAAGCGCATCCTCGACGATATCGACGGCGCCGAGCGCGAAGCATCGCAAGGCGCGGCGCCGCGCGGGCGCTTGCGCATCAACTGTTTCGTGCCGTTCGGCGTACGCCATCTGCTGCCCATCCTGCCCGAGTTCACGCAGCGCTATCCCGACATCGTGCTCGACGTCGTCGTCAGCGACGCCATCGTCGACTTGCTGGAAGACCGCACCGACATCGCCATCCGCACGGGCAAGCTGAAGGAATCGAACCTGGTGGCGCGCAAACTGGGCGAAGACGCGATGATCGTCGTGGCCTCGCCCGCCTACGCGGCGCGGCACGGCTTGCCGCGCACGCCGCAGGATTTATCCACGCACAATCTGCTGGCGTTCAACTTCCGCTGCCAGAACGAAACCTGGCCCTTCCTCGATGGCGCGGGCGGAACGATGCAAGTGGCGCCGCAGGGCAATACCTGCGTCAGCGATGGCGAAAGCATGCGCCAGCTGGTGCTGGCCGGCATGGGACTGGGACGCTTTTCACGCCAGCACGTGCTGCGCGATATCGAGCGGGGCGATTTGATCCCCGTGCTGCAGGACTACAATCCGGGCGACAGGGAACTCGTGCACGCCGTCTTCGTGGGACCGGGCCTGCAAGTGCCGGCCAGGGTGCGCGTGATGCTCGATTATCTGCTGGAAAAAGTGCAGCTGGGGTGAGCGCCACCTGTCCGCATCGCGTCTTATAATCGGCCGTACCATTGAACTTCCAGGGAGCCGCGCCATGCACGATGACTTGATCCACACCTTGCAAAACCGCTTCAGCAAGCACATGCACCGCCATCCGGGATGGACGTGGGACAAGGTGCTGGCGCGGCTGGACGCCGCTCCCGCCAGCCTGGCGGTCTTGGAGCAAATGGAAGACACGGGCGGCGAACCGGACGTCATCGGGCACGCCGGCGGCACGGGCGCCGTCACGTTTTGCGATTGCTCGGCAGAAAGCCCGCTCGGCCGGCGCAGCCTGTGTTTCGATGCTGATGCCCTGGCCGCGCGCAAGGCCAACAAGCCGGCCGGCAGCGCCATGGCCATGGCGCAAACGATGGGAGTCACACTGCTGACGGAAACGCAGTACCGCCAGTTGCAGGAACTGGAACCGTTCGACCGCAAGACCTCGAGCTGGATCGCGACGCCGGACAGCATCCGTGCGCTGGGCGGCGCCCTGTTTTGCGACCGCCGCTATGAGCAGGTCTTCGTCTATCACAATGGCGCCGACTCGTATTATGCGAGCCGGGGTTTCCGTGGCTTGCTGCGCGTCTGACCGCTAAGGCTTCAGACTGCCGCTTCCAGGCGCAATTGCCGGCCTTCATCGAGCATCAGCTCGAACTCGGCCGCCGGCACGGCCGGGCTGAACAGATAGCCTTGCAGCTGGTCGCAGCCGAGTTCGCGCAGGAAGCGCATCTGCTCGGCCGTTTCCACCCCTTCGGCAACGATTTCCTGGCGCAGCTGCTGCGCCATGGTGACGATGGCGCGGGCGATGGCGCAATCGTTTTCCTCGAACGGCAAACCGATGACGAACGAGCGGTCGATCTTCAAGGTACTGATGGGGAATTTCTTCAGGTAGGCGAGGCTGGAATAGCCAGTGCCGAAGTCGTCCAGCGCCAGCGCCAGGCCCATGGCCACCAGCTGGTTCATGATGTCGATGACCTTGTCGGCGCCGCGCATCAGCAGGCTTTCCGTGATTTCCAGCATGATTTGGTCGGGCCGCACGCCGTAGCGCTCGAGCACGGCCGCTATGCGTGCCGGCAACTGCTCATCGAACTGGCGCGCCGACAGGTTGACGGCGATGGCCGGCATGTGCAGGCCCCGGTCTTCCCAGCTGCGGATCTGGCGGCAGGCCTCGTCCAGCACCCAGGTGCCCAGCTCCAGAATCAAACTGGTTTCCTCGGCAACGGGGATAAAGACGCCCGGTGAGACCATGCCGCGCATCGGATGCTTCCAGCGCAGCAAGGCTTCCGCGCCCACGATGCGTCCGCTGGCCAGGCTCACTTTCGGCTGGTAATGCAATTCCAGCTCCTTGTCACCCAGCGCCAGCCGCATTTCGCTTTCCAGGCGCAAATGCTCCTTGGCCCTGCGGTTCATGTCTTCGCGGTAAAACAGGAAGGTCGATTCGATCGTCTGCCCCGCCTTGGACACGGCCACGTCGGCAAAGCGGAACAGGGCCGGCGCTTCCAGGCCATCTTCCGGATACACGGTGATGCCGATGCTGGCGCCCACATGCAGCGCGTGCGCATCGATATTGATCGGCGCCTCGAGCAGGTTGAGCAGCTTTTGCGCCACATTTGCCGCGTGTTCGCGCTTTTCGATATGCAGCAGGGCCACGACGAACTTGCTGTTGTCGACGCGCGCCAGGATGTCCGCGTCGCGCAGGGCGCCACGGAACAGCTGGCCGATGGCGATCACCAGCTGGTCGCCCACTTCATGGCCCAGGGTGTCGCTGATGGAACCGATGCGGCTGATGTCGATGACCATCAGCGCGCCATGCGTGCCCTGGCGTTTCGCTTCGGCCAGGCCCTGGTCGACCAATTGATTGAGCAGGCAGCGGTTGGGCAAGCCCGTCAGGCTGTCGTAGTTGGCCATGCGCTGCATGCGCGCTTCGGCATCCTTGTGCACCGAGATATCGGAAAACAGGGAAAACACGTGGCTGATTTCGCCGAATTCATCGCGCACGACGCTGATGGTGACGTCTTGCGGAAACAGTTCGCCATTCTTGCGCTTGCCGATGATTTCACCGCGCCAGGAACCGTGCCCGCGCATGGCGGCGCGCACCTTGGCGCGGAAATCGGGGTCGTGCACGCCCGAGCGCAGCAAGTCCGGCGTGCGGCCGATGGCTTCGGCAGGCGAATAGCCGGTGATGCGGCTGAACGAACTGTTGATCGAGACGATGCGCTCTTCCGCATCCGTGATCAGCACGGCTTGCTCGCTGTCTTCGATGATGCGCGCGTGCAACCTGACCTTGTCCACGTCGGACAGCGGCTCGCTCATGGCCGACAGGCGCACGGCCATGCCGCATGCCTTGCCCGCCTGGTCGTGGATCACGTGGCGGTGCATGCGCAGCCACGTCACCATGCCCGACTTCTTGCGCCGGCGCACATCGGTGGCCACGTCGCCCTGCATGAAATGCAGTTCCAGCACGCTCGCTTCCGCGTCGTCTTCCGGATACAAAAACAGGATGTGCTGGCCCAGCGCCTCGATTTCGGAATAGCCGAACATCTGTTCGGCGCCATGGTTCCAGCCGATCAAAAAGCCGTCGGGATCGATTTCCAGCAAGGCGTCGGGGGGCGCCACGCGCACCACGGGCCGGCTGGCGCCGCGCAGGCGCTCCAGCTCTTCCTCCAGCCGCGCCAGGGTGGCGGCCTGCTGCGGCCCCGCCTGTTCACGGGCGTCCTGGGCCAGGCGCAGGCACAGCGCGACCTTCGCCTCAAGCATGGCAACCCCACTTGTGGGCCAAGTCAGGGGAAGGTATCAGGGGCGCTGCGGTGTGTGTAATCATCAAAATCCCACTGTGGGGCATGGAGGTCGGGCAAGAAATACGATTGCAATACTGCGAATATGGTAACTTAAAAATGTTGGCGTATGTCAACATTTTAAGGCCTACGCCGAATGGCCCGGCAGATGCTGCGCCAGGCGGGCAAACACATCCGGTTCGCGCATGCGCGCCATCCACCAGCGCAATGCCGCGCCATCCTCGCCCACTCGCCACGCCAGGTAAAACGTTTCCGACGGTTTCGGCTCTTCCACGGCCTTTTCCACCAGCAAGCCGCGCGCGATGGCGGCGCGGGCGCACGGTCCCGGCAGGAAGCCAAAGCCCAGCCCCAGCACCTGGTAATCGAACTTGACCTGCATGTTCGGCACGCTCAAGGCATCTTGCCCCAGCAGCAGCCCCACCGTGCGCGGCGCCATCTGGCGCGCCGAATCGGCCACCACCACGGCCCGGTGCTGCTGCAGGTGGCCGCGCGACAGGGGTTCCCGCACCTGCGCCAGCGGATGCGTGGGCGCCACGGTAAAGACGAAGTCGAGCGTGCCGATCGGCTGCGCGATATAGCCGCCGCCCGCCGGTCCGTCGCCGGGCGCGCCCACGAGCAAGTCGGCGCGCCGGTCCAGCAGCGCTTCCCACGTGCCCGACAGGGTGTCTTGCGACAGACGCAGGCGCGTCTGCTGCGCCACGTCGTAAAAGGCGCGCACGTCGTCGGCCAGGGCCACGGCGGAAAACATGGAATCGATGCCGATGGACAATTCCGTTTCCCAGCCGGACGCCACCCTGCGCACGCGGTGCTCGAGGTCCTGCGCCGCCTTCAATAGATAACGGCCCTCTTTCAGCAATTCCTGGCCAGCCGCCGTCAGCATGACTTTCGGGCCATTGCGCTGGAACACTTGCACGCCCAGGTCGTCTTCCAGCTTGGCCACCGTATAGGAAATGGTGGACGGGACTTTATGCAACTCCTTGCCGGCCGACGAGAACGATCCGCGGCGGTCGATGGCGTCAACGATTTGCAGGGCTTCCAGGCTCAGTCTTAACATTCGATTTTTTCGATCATAGGTCGCAAGATTTTCCGTTTTTCTTTCTCTGCTAGGGGGCCTATACTTTGTTCATCGTACAGCGAAGGGAAGAAAAGAAGCCACGGCGTAACGCCAGGCAACGGTCCTTCGAAATTATCGCACATTAACTTATAGAAACGGAGTCCACCATGTTACAGATTCGTCATAGCGAAGAACGCGGCGCAGCCAACCACGGCTGGCTCAATTCCCACCACAGCTTTTCCTTCGGCAGCTACCATGATCCGCTGCACATGGGCTTTGGCCCCTTGCTGGTGATCAATGAAGACCGGGTCACGCCTGGCCAGGGTTTCGGCACGCACGGCCACCGCGACATGGAAATCATTTCGTATGTGCTCGACGGCGCGCTGGAACACAAGGACAGCATGGGCACGGGTTCCGTCCTGCACTACGGCGATGTGCAGCGCATGAGCGCCGGCAGCGGCGTGCGCCACAGCGAGTTCAATCATTCGGCAACGGAGGGCTTGCACTTCCTGCAGATCTGGATCCAGCCGAACGTGACGGGCATTCCGCCCAGCTATGAAGAGAAACACTTCACGCCGGAAAGCAAACGGGGCAAGCTGCGCCTGATCGCCTCCTCCGACGGCCGCCAGGGTTCCGTGCTGATCCACCAGAATGCGGCCATCTACGCCAGCATCCTGCAGGAAGGCGAACAGGCAGAACATGCGCTGGAAGAAGGCCGTCTCGCCTATGTGCACCTGATCCGCGGCAGCCTGGTTGTCAACGGCACGCCGTTGAAAGCGGGCGATGCGCTGAAGCTGACGCAGGAAGCCAGCGTGATCATCACTCAGCCGGAAGATGCGGAGTTCCTGCTCTTCGACCTGCCTAAATAATTGATAAATATATTAAGAAAGAGAAAATCATGGAAAACAGAACCAACGTATTGCTGCCCCTCGGCCGTGCCGCCCTTGGCGTGCTGTTCTTTGTCTCGGGCTTGCTGAAAATCGGCGGCTTTGCCGGTGTGGCCGGCTACATGGCCAGCCAGGGCTTGCCGATCGCCAATATCTTGCTGGTGGGCGTGATCGTGCTGGAAGTGGGCGGCGGCTTGCTCTTGATCACGGGCTGGCAGGCGCGCTGGGCGGCGCTGGCCCTGGCGCTGTTCCTGATTCCCACTACCGTGATCTTCCACGCCTTCTGGAGCGCCGATGCGGCCCACTTCCAGGACCAGCTGACGAACTTCCTGAAGAACCTGTCCATCTTCGGCGGCATGCTCTTGCTGGTGGAACGCGGCTTTCGCCAGGCCAAGTAAGGCCAAGGCTGCCTGACCGGATGGGCCCGTCATCGACGCGGCCCGCCCTGCCGGCAGCCTGTCACCGTTTTGTCATCAAGCTGACATGGCGCTGTCACATTCGCCAACTATCATGCGGTTGCCATTTAAATCACGCAACCACAGGACATCGCAGCCCATGAACAAGCCCAACGATCTGGCCATCAGCGCCACCGATCTGAACGACATTGACAGCAACGCGTCCCACGACAACCATTTCAACAGCATCCTGAACGCCCGCCTGAGCCGCCGCAACTGGCTGCGCGGCAGTGCCGTCACGGCCGCTACCGCCGTCATGGGGTCGATGGGCCTGTCCGCTTGCGGTGGCGGCAGCGATGCGGTCGCCGTCACGCCGACGCCGACGCCAACGCCTGAAAAACTGCTGGCCTTCACGGCCGTGCCAAAAAGCCTGGCCGACGTCGTGTCGGTACCGGCCGGCTACACGGCCACGGCCCTGTACGCGCTGGGCGACTCGCTGCGCGCGGCCACGCCAGCGTACAAGAATGACGGCAGCGATACCGATTTCGACAACCGCGCCGGCGACCACCACGACGGCATGGAATACTACGGCCTGTCCGCCGCCGGCGCACCGCTGGCATCCGGCGCCGAACGGGGCTTGCTGGCGATGAACCACGAAGCGACGACGGACGAAAAACTGTCCTCGCACTTCCTGCACGTGAATGGCGGCACCACCTCGCTGCCGCGCCCTGCGGCCGAAGTCGACAAGGAAGTGGCCGTCCACGGCCTGAGCGTGGTGGAAGTCAAGAAGACGGGCAGCGCCTGGGCCACCGTCAACGATTCCGCCTTCAACCGCCGCGTCACGCCGCTGACGGACATCGAGATCGCCGGCCCCGTGCGCGGCAACGCCCTCGTCGTCACCAAATATTCGCCGACCGGCACCAAGACGCGCGGCACCATCAACAATTGCGGCACGGGCAAGTCGCCTTGGGGCAGCTACCTGTCCGGCGAAGAAAACTGGGCCGGCTACTTCACGCGCTCGGCCACCGACAACGCGGCGCGCGGCGACAAGTCCGTCGTGTCGCTGAACCGCTATGGCCGCAGCCAGGGCGGCGCCTCGCGTCACGGCTGGGAAACGGGCGGCAGCGACGACAAGTACGCGCGCTGGAATCTGAGCAAGATCGGCGCGTCGACCAACGGCAGCGACGACTACCGCAATGAGCTGAACGGCATGGGCTACATCGTCGAAATGGATCCGTACGACAAAACCAAGGCCATCCGCAAGCGCACGGCGCTGGGCCGCTACGCGCACGAAAGCGCCGCCTTCAGCGTGCCGGCCGTGGGCCAGCAGCTGGCCGTCTACATGGGCGACGATTCGCGCAACGAATACATCTACAAGTTTGTCACGACGGCCGTCTGGGCCGCCGCCGATGCCAATCCGGCTGACCGTATCGCCACCGGCGACAAATACCTCGATTCGGGCAAGCTGTACGTGGCCAAGCTGGCCGCCGACGGCACGGGCCAGTGGATCGAGCTGGCCATGTCGAACGCGCTGATCCAGGCTTACAGCACCTACAAATTCGCCGACCTGGCCGACGTGCTGGTCAACGCCCGCCTGGCGGCCGATGCCGTGGGCGCAACGAAGATGGACCGTCCGGAATGGTGCTCGGTCAACCCGGCCAATGGCGAGATCTACTACACACTGACCAACAACTCGAACCGCACCGTCAATCCGAGCGGCTCGTCGCAGCTGGCGCCGGACAGCGCCAACCCGCGCGCCTACACGGACATGAAGGGCAGCAGCGCGCAGAACGGCAATCCGAACGGCCACATCATCCGCTTCAAGGAAGGCACGGGCGCGGCCGCGGCCACCAGCTTTACGTGGGACGTCTACCTGTTCGGCGCCGAGAGCGGCGCCGATGCCAGCAAGATCAACCTGTCGAACCTGACGGCCGACCAGGATTTCTCAAGCCCTGACGGCCTGGCCTTCAGCCCGTACACGGGCATCTGCTGGATCCAGACGGACGATGGCGCGTACACGGATGTGACCAACTGCATGATGCTGGCGGCCATTCCCGGCAAGGTCGGCGATGGCGCCAAGTCCACCCTGAACTACGCGACGGCGGCCGGCGGCAACCTGGCGGTCGACACCTTCATCGGCAAGAAACCCACGGCCGATACGCTCAAGCGCTTCCTGGTGGGACCGGTCGGCTCGGAAATCACGGGCATCAGCGAAACGCCTGACGGCAAGACCATGTTCATCAACATCCAGCACCCGGGCGAAAACACCTCGCTGGCGAATATCGGCGATCCGTCCAAATACACGAGCCAGTGGCCTGCCAACGCCGGCTATGGCGCCGGCAAGCGCCCCCGCTCGGCCACCATCGTGATCACCAAGAACGATGGCGGACGCATCGGCAGTTGATGTCCCGTGCCTGGCGGCGGCTACCGCCAGGCAAAGCCAGCAATTCACCTTGTAAAAGGAGGAAGTGCCCCTAAGTAAGGCTTATCACCAGACATTGCAACGACCGAATGGCAGCCAGGGAAAACGTTTCCCTGCTTTTTGGTATGATGGCAAGGCGCGCCGGCACCGGAGTGGTGTCGCGCGCCTTTTATTTTTGATAATTACTTATATGAGCACAACCATGCAAAGCGGCGCAGACATCCTGGCGACAGGCGAATTGGATTACACGACTTCCTGCGCACTGCCGACGCCGTGGGCCCAGTTCACCTTGCACGCCTTTGTCGAACATGCCACGGGCAAGGAACACCTGGCCATGGTGCTGGGCGATATCGGCAACGGCGAACCGGTGCTGGCGCGCGTGCATTCCGAGTGCCTGACGGGCGACGTGCTGTTTTCGCAGCGCTGCGACTGCGGCGCGCAGCTCGAGGGCGCCCTGAAACGCATCGCCGAAGAAGGCCGCGGCATCTTGCTGTACCTGCGCCAGGAAGGGCGCGGCATCGGCCTGATCAACAAGATCCGCGCCTACCGCCTGCAGGAAGCGGGCGCCGACACGGTGCAGGCGAATGAACAGCTGGGCTTCAAGGCCGACGCGCGCAACTACACCTTGTGCAAGCCCATGTTCGCGCAATTCGGCATCCACAGCCTGCGTCTGATGACGAACAACCCGCGCAAGATCGCGGCAATGGAAGCGCTGGGCATCACGGTGGCCGAACGGGTGCCGCTGCTGGTCAACCGCAACGCCTTCAACCAGCACTACCTGAATACCAAGCAAAGCAAGCTGGGTCACATGATGACGCCGGAAACGGCCCCGGCGCTGGAAGACGGCGCCCTGTAATTGCTGCCCCGGCTTGCCGGGCCGGCGCATGCCGGCCCTCGCCCGCCGCGCTCCTGCTCACGCACAAAGGATGCATGAAATTATCTGACTACGTCTTCCTGCTGGCCAGCCTGTGCGCTGCAGCGGGCGCACACGCGGCCCCGGCGCCTGCGCCAGCCGCTGCGCCAGCCACTGCGCCCGCCGCTTCGACTCCTCCCGCCAAACCACCGCCGGCCACCGCCGCGCCCGCCGCCACCGAACATGCGGCCCTGCCGCCACCCTCGTCGGCCGCGCAAAAACTGTACACGGCCGCGCGTGCCGACATCCTGCAAGTGCGCGTGCTGCTGAAAAACGGCCGCACGCAGTCGTCGGTCGGCTCGGGCTTCTTGATCGGCACGGGCGACCTGGTGGTGAGCAACTATCACGTGGTGTCCCAGTTCGCGCTCGACCCCGATACCTATGTGGGCGAATGGGTCGACACGAGCGGCCAGCGCGGTAACGTGGAATTGCTGGCCGTCGACGTGCTGCACGACCTGGCCGTGCTGCGCGTCAACCGCCACGGCACGGGCTTCTTCAAGATGCCGGAGCCGCTGGCACCGCTGACCCAGGGCCAGTACCTGTATTCGATGGGCAATCCGCTGGACCTGGGCTTCGCCATTTCGGAAGGTTCGTACAACGGCGTCGTCACGCGCAGTTTCTACGACCAGCTGATGTTTACGGGGCCGATCAATTCCGGCATGAGCGGCGGCCCCAGCGTCACGGCGAATGGCGACGTGGCCGGCGTGAACGTGTCGAAACGCCTCGATGGCGAACTCGTCAGTTTTCTCGTGCCGGCCCGCTATGCCCAGCAATTGCTGGCCAAGGTGGCGCAGCAAGGCAAGCCGCCGAAAGACTTCAAGCCGCTGGTGACGGCGCAGCTGCTGGCGCACCAGGAAGTCATGCTGGCGCGCCTGCTCGACACGCCCTTGAGCCTGAAAGCCATGGGCCCATACCGCGTGCCCGTGCGCGAGTCCGACCAGATGCGCTGCTGGGGCCGCTCCAACGTCAAGTCCGACAAGCCCTACATGCTCGACAACACCAGCTGCGCCATGGAATCGGCCATCTTCATTTCCGGCGCCCTGCAGACGGGGCAAGTGTCGATGCGCCACGAATTCTTGCGCAGCAGCGAACTGGGCGCCCTGCGCTTTTCCGAGTTGGCCAGCGCCTCGTTCAAGAATGAAAGTTTCGGCAGCTACAAGAGCGTGAATCTGACGGGCCCGCAATGCACCGAGCAGTTCGTCAAGAACAAGACGCTGCCCCTGCGCGCCGTCCTGTGCGTGCGCGCCTACCGCAAATTTACGGGACTGTACGACTTTGCCCTGCTGGCCGCCAGCACCGATGAGCCACTGATGAGCCTGCAAAGCCGCATCGACGCGCGCGGCGTGTCCTACGCCAACGGCATGCGCGTCACGCGCACCTTCCTCGAAGCGCTGTCGCGCGCGCCCACCACCACCAGCAGCCGCAAGCCATGAAGCCGCCCTATTACCTTGAAATCCTCGCCGAGAATGGCGAAGTGCAGCGGCGCCAGCGGATCGAGTCCCTGCCGATCCGCATCGGCCGCGGCTACGGCAACGACTTCATCCTCGACGACCCGCATACGGCGGCCGAGCACGCCATTGTGGAAGACGACGGCGACGGCGGCCTGCTGCTGCGCGACCTGGGCAGCCAGAACGGCGTGATCCACCGGGGACAGCGGCAACCGCAAGTGGCCTTGAGTGGCAACAGCATCGTGCGCCTCGGCCACACGCGCCTGCGCGTGCGGGCCAGCGATCATCCGGTGGCGCCCGAACTGGGCGACACGACCCGGCACGACTGGGAAGGCTTGCGCCCCGCCGTCGCCGGCCTGGCCATGATCGGCGCCTCGGCCGCCTTCAGCAACTGGCTCAGCGATGCGGACGCCTTCGAGCCGATTTCCTACCTGATGATCGTCGCCTATGCGCTGGCCGGCGGCCTCGTATGGGCGTCGATCTGGGCCGTGGCAAACCGATTGTTCGGCCATGTGGCGCGCTTCGGCCGCCACCTGTTCATCATCGGCTGCGGCCTGCTGGCCATGGAAGTGTGGGAGCTGGCCAGCAACGTGGCGGCGTACGCGCTGTCGCTGGAAGCGCTGACGCGCTACGGACGGCATATGTTCATCATCATCGTGTGCGCCATGATCTACTACCATTTGTGCACGATCAAGCCGCAGCATCCACGCCGCTTCGGCCTCGTCGCCGTCGTGCTGGCCATCCTCGGCTCGAGCCTGATCCTGCTGAGCAACCTGCAGGCCAGCGGCCGCCTGGCCGACGAGACCTACATGTCCGTGATCTACCCGCCGGCCTTGCGCCTGAGCCCGGATCACACGACGGACGCCTTCTTCCGCGACGCGGCCGGCCTGCAGCGCGCCGTCGATGCCGAACGGGGCAAGGCGGCCAAGGGCGCCGACGAAGACGAAGACAGCGGCGATTAAGAGGCCGACATGCAAAAAGCCCGCCGTGTCCTGACAGACCGGCGGGCTTTTTATTATTGCTTGGAAATTCTGCTTAGAACTTAGCTTCCTGCTTGCGGCGCGCCGTAAAGCCCAGCAAGCCCAGGCCGATCAGCAGCATGGCATAGGTGCTTGGCTCAGGAACGGCCGAGATCAAGCCGTCATTGGCGCCGAAGCTGACGAAATTGTTGTTGCCCGCCTTGAACTGCGCTTGCTGGCCGCCATCGCAGCAGCCTTCCAGGCCGTAGATGCTCAGGGTGTGGTTACCGGCCGACAAGGCGCTCGAACCGCTGAAGAACTGGCTGCCATTGTTGTAGTTGCCTGCCCACCACATGTCATTGCTCTTGAAGTCCAGCGCCACGCCATCGAGGAACAGGGCGCCGCCCTTGCCGAAGTCGACGCCGCTGCGGAAGCTCCAGGCGCCCGCATCGGCCGCGCTGACGCCAAAGTTGATCACCGACTTGAAGGCGATGTTCGAGCCGCTGCCGAACAGGCCGCTGTTGCTGACGTTGTCGTAGCTGGCGATCGTCGTCGAGCCATAGCCGGCGCCTGGCGTGGCCACGGCGGCATTCACGACGGACTGGTAGTCGGCGGCCGAGCTTTGCGCGCCGGCGCCCGAATAGCCGGTGGAGACGGTGATGGTGCTGGCGTTCGCGTGGGCAAACACGCCGGCAACGATCAGGGACAGGGCGATTTTAGGCAGGTTTTTCATGATGGTATCCAGTAAGTAAGTATTCAGTGGGCGCAGCAAGGGGCGCTTGAGCTGAATACACGCTGCATTGAGGCGTGTCGGCGTAGCGCTAGGGATTGCGTGAATGAGCGGTCGGGGACGTGGCTTCCACAAAACAGCGCGGACTTGCGGCGTGCCATGGCGGCACTGCAAGCGTCCTGGAAAGGGTTCGGGTTCCCGGGACAAGGCCAGACAATTGACGGGTCAGGTAAGACGTTGGAGCTATTCTAGCTTAAATTTCCAGGAAGAAAAGTATTTTTCTTTTAGCCATGAAAGATATTTTTCTGGCAAGCGTCTGTCCAGCGGCAGAAAAGCACCATCTTCCACTCTGTCGCAACGACCGTGCGCGGTGCGCGGCGTGTCGCGGCGGCACCACAGACCAGTCCGTCAGTGTCGCATCTTGCGCATTTCTTTTCGCATGCCGCTGCACCACGGGGCGAAACAGCATGGCAAAATGTAGTCACGCTGCTATCTGTCCGATGAGGGGGAAAGAGGAATGGTCGACCTGGAAGAACTACGCTATCTGGCACTGTCGTTTCCCGACACTACCGAGGAAGAACACCACGACCGTCCATCGTTCCGCGTGGGCGGGAAGATCTTCGCCACCCTGCCCGACGACGAGCACATTAATGTGCTGCTCGATGCGGAAGCGGCGCATATCGCCACCGTCATCACGCCAGCGGGCTGCGAGAAACTCTGGTGGGGCGAACGCCTGGCCGGCATCACGGTGCGCCTGGCGGACGCCGAGCTCGACATGCTGGCCGCCGCCCTGACGGCCGCCTGGCGGCGCAAGGCGCCCAGCGACCTGGCCAAGACCATCGCCCCGACAGGATAGTTACATCGGCCAATTACGCAGCAGCAAACCCACCATCTGCTGCAATTGCTCGCGCGAGACGCCGGCCGCCGCCTGGATGGCCATGCCCTGCGACAGGGTCACGACAAAGCGCGCCTGCTGCTCCGGGCAGGAATCGGGCGACAAATCCCCCTCTTCCTTGGCGCGCCGCAAGCGGTCGCGCAATTTGATTTCACCGCGCAGCCGGCGCGCGAACAATTCATCGCGGATCGGCAGGGCATCGTCGCTGCAGGCCAGTGCCGCATTGACGCCCATGCAGCCGTGCGGGCCGTCCGGCATGGTTTGCGCGTCGACATACTGCGTCAGCAACGCTTCCACCACCTGGCGCGCCGTCGGCTGTTCCAGCGCCGCATCGAAAAACCGCATGCGCGTGTCGCTGTAGCGCTCGAGCGCCTTGTGGAACAGCTGCTCCTTGTTGCCGAAGACGGCATACAGGCTGGGCCGGTTCATGCCCATGGCCTTCGTCAATTCCGGCAGGGAACTGCCTTCATAGCCCTTTTCCCAGAACACTTTCATGGCGCAATCGAGCGCCTCGTCCGCGTCAAAGGTCCGTGGCCGTCCCGTTTTCGCCTTGCCTGTCTCAGCTGTTTTCTCTTGTTTCATACCGATCGGTAAAAAATTATGACAACGATGTTCATTTCCAGATATTATATACCGACCGGTTAAAAACCTCCGGGCTTTTCAGGAACCCCTATGCACACACCCTCCAACACTACTGGCGACGATACCACCGTGGCGCCGTGGCTGGCCGTCCTGTCGGTCGGCATCGGCGCTTTCGCCCTCGTCACTTCCGAATTCCTGCCCGTCGGCCTGCTGCCGGCCATGGCCGCCGAACTGGCCATCAGCAAGGGCCAGGCGGGGCTGATGATCACCACGCCCGGCATCGTTGCCGCGTTTGCCGCCATCTTCGTCACCGTCGGCTCGGGCCGCCTTGACCGCCGCATCGTGCTGCTGGCCCTCACCGCCCTGCTGATCGCCTCGAACCTGCTGGTGGCGCTGGCGCCGTCGTATGCGTGGATACTGCTGGGCCGCGCCATGCTGGGCGTGGGCGTGGGCGGCTTCTGGGCCATCGGCAGCGCCATCGGGCCGCGCCTCGTGTCGCCGCAGCATGCGTCGCGCGCCATGTCCATCATCTTCGCCGGCGTCTCGCTGGGTACGGTGGCGGGGGTGCCGGCTGGCGCGCTGGTGGGCGAACTGGTGGGATGGAGAGTCGCTTTCGGCGCGGCCAGCGCCATTGCCGTGCTGGTCTTCATCGGACAGTTGCTGCTGCTGCCCAGGCTGCCGCCGACACAGGCCATCCGCTTGCGCCAGTTGCCGATGATTTTCGGCATCCGCAAAGCCAGGCTGGGCCTGATCGCCACGGCCCTGATCTTCACGGGCCAGTTCGCCGCCTACACGTATATCGCGCCCTTCCTCACGCAAGTGTCGCACCTGGGGGCCGGCACCGTCAGCGCCATGCTGCTCGTGTACGGCGCTTCCGGCTTCATCGGCAACCTCGTGGGCGGCTGGGCCGCCGGCCGCTACGAACGGGCCGCGCTGATGGTGACGGGCGCCGTGCTGGGCTTGTCCACCCTGGCCCTGGCCGCGTTCGGCAGCCATGCACTCACCGCCATGCTGCTGGTGGCCGTGTGGGGCTTCGGTTTCGGCGCCATGCCGATCGCCGTGCAGACGTGGATGTTCAAGGCGGCGCCGCATTTGATGGAAGGCAGCAGCGCGTTGTTTGTCGCTATCGTGCAAGTATCGCTGGCGTCGGGAGCGTTGCTGGGAGGCATGGCCGTCGACCGGCTGGGCGTATCGAGCGCGATGGTGGTCGGTGGCCTGTTCGCCCTCGGCTGCGCCTTGACGATCGCGATCTTCGGCAAGCCGCAAGCCAATGCCAAGGCTGGCGCGGCCTGCGTCGCCTCGTAGAAAATCAGATGCGGCCGCGGCGGAATTCGCCGAGGAATTTCGTCACTTCGGCCGGCGTCATCACGACGTCCGCGTCGCCGTGATATGCATACAGGAAGGGCGTGCCGCCCAAGCGGTCCGTCAGCTTGGCAAACAGTAAAAAACGGCTGCCCAACGGATAGCGCTGCAGGTCGGCCAGGCGGCGTGAACACTGCACGGCCAGCTCGGGTGAGAAAGCCTGGCCAGGCACGGGACGGATTTCCACGTGGCCATCGATGGCGCGCGATTCGACGGCAACGTGCCGGTATGCATAAGTATCACGGGCCATGCCGCCACCTTGAATGAAGTAAAGGCGCCATCTTAAGCGAAGTGGGCGCCTGGCGTGTTACTGCGGCACGATGCGCAGCAAGCGGCCATTGTCTTCATCGGTCAACGCATACAGATAGCCGTCCGGCCCCTGGCGCACGTCGCGCACGCGCGCGCCGATGTCCAGACGGTCCTGCCCCGTCACCTTGCCGCTGGCATCGACGGCGATGCGGCGGATATCCTTGGCCGCCAGGCCGCCGCTGAAGATGCTGCCGCGCCAGGCGGCGATCTTTTCGCCCGTGTAGACGGCCAGCCCCGACGGAGCCGGCGACGGCACCCAGGCCACGCTCGGATTGAGCATGCCCGCCACTTCGTGCTTACCAACTGGCTCATGCGTCTTGTAGTCGGCGCCATAGCTTTGCAAAGGCCAGCCGTAATTACCGCCTGCCGTCACCAGGTTCAGCTCGTCGCCACCATACGGCCCGTGTTCCGTGGCCCACACGCGGCCGGAAACAGGATCGAGCGCCAGGCCCTGCACGTTGCGGTGGCCGTACGACCAGATTTCCGGCAAGGCCCCCTTGGCCGCCAGCGGATTGCCGGGCGCCGGTTTGCCGTCTTCCGTCAGGCGCAGGATGGAGCCCTGATGCGTGGCCAGGTTTTGCGCCTGCTCGCGCGCCAGGCGGTCGCCGATGCGCAGCGGCGGATTGCCGCCATCGGCCACGCTCATCAGCAAAGTGCCGTCCGGCAGCCACAGCAGGCGCGAACCGAAATGCTGACCGCCGCTCTTGTCCGTGGCCACCTTGAACAGGGTCTGGATGCCCGTCACCTTCTTGCCGTCGAACACGCCGCGCACGAGGGTCGTACGGTTGGCGTCGTTGGTGCCCGTCGACACGGTCATGTAGACCCGTGGCGCAGCCTTGCCCGCATCCTGCGGATGAACGACGATATCGAGCAGGCCGCCCTGTCCGCCCGTAAACACCTTGGGCATGCCTTCGAGCGCAACGTCCTCGAACTTTTTGCCGTTAAGCAGATGCAAGGTCCCCTGCTTGCTCGTGACGAGCGCGCGTCCCTCGCCCAGCCAGGCAATACCCCACGGCTGGCGCACGCCCTGCGCGACGGTCTCGGCCTTCCAGCCTTGTCTGGCGGCGGGCGGCTCGCCCGTGGCTTGCGGTTCGGCGTGGGCGGGCATGGCGCAAGCGGCGAAAGCTCCCAGCAGCAGTGCGGTGGCAAGGCGTGTGCGCTTGATGGTTGGCATCGGAAATTCTCCTGTGTCGTCAATGAAAAAAGGCGGCCGGGATGGTCTTTGCCATCGCGCCGCCTTTAAAAATAGCACAGATTACACGGCGGACGCGCCGCCGTCTCATGCGATCAGCGATACACCAGATAGTACTTGGCGCGCGCGGTGCCCTTCTGTGCGCCCCCCGTCTGCACCAGCGCCACTGGGTCGCCAGCGGCCGTGTGGAAGATGCCGATGCCGTAACTTTGTTCGCCGCCAATCACCGGCAGGCTAACACTGCCTGCAGGGAACAGCAGTTCACCGCTATATTTCTTGTAGCTGGTCTGATATACCGTATCGTTGGCTGGATAAGCGTAGTCAAGCGAACTTTCCATCAGCAACACTTCCGCTCTGGCGGGCGAATAACTCATCGCTTGCATGCTGTTGCTGCCGCCGCTGCTGCTTGAACCAAAGGTAAAGCGCCCCATGTATTGCAACGTATCGGTACTAAAGTAGGTACCGTTTGCGGTAAACAACAAATCTTCCTTCGGAGACAGGAAGAACGGTGACGAAATGTAATAGTCGCTATACACAGTGCCGTTGGTGAGGATGGCGTGCGTTTGCGGGTCAATGGTGAAATACGAGAGAGTCGCGTAATTACCCTGCGAGAGAAATGCCTTGTTCTTCGATGCCGCAAACACGCCGCGCAGGGCGCCATAGAAACCGCTATTGCCAAACTCAAGCGAAGGCATCGCCTGTCCCGTACGTGCGTTGATAACAGCAACAGCGGGCCGTGCGTATGAAACAGTCGATTGGCCCGAGAGAAATACCACGCCGGCGTTGGTAACGAATACTTCCGTTTGCATGCCACCGGTGCCGGACGATTTCAACAGGCTCCCCGACACCAGATCAACCAGACTGACCACGCCATCATGCAACACAGCAGCCAGTTTGCCGTCCGGACTCAGATTGAAGGTCTTGACCGCTGTCGGCAGATCAATGCTGGTGGTCGCACCATCGACCGGATTGATGACTTTGATTGTGTACGGCTCCGCAGTCACCACGACCAGGCGGTCAACAGCCTGGCTATAACGCATTTCAACCGGCTTGAACGGCAATGCGACCACGCTCGAAGTCGACGTGACCGCATTGAGCTTCAGGTAAGCGACGGCCGTCTGGCGGCCGTTGCTCACTGTCAGCGACAACACGTAAGCACCAGCCACGTCCGGCGTAAATGCAGGAATCGCCGCCGTCGCTGCACCTACAACGGCAACAGAACCGGACGGACGGGTATCGACCGCCCAGGCATAGCTCAGCGGAGCACCACCCTCGTCATAGCTCAGGATGCCGCTGGTGACCACCGGCTGGCCTATCGGCACCGTTTGCGTGTCGCGGCTGATAACAGCCACCGTACCGCGGATGACGCCGACCGGCGCCTTGTTGGCGGCACTGATCTGGTACACCGTGTCTGCATATGCGCCCTTGCCATCGGTAGTGTGGGCGCGCACTTGGTACATGCCCATCACATCGGGCGAGAAGACGGCGCCTTGTCCCGTGGCATACAGCGTGGACATGCTGTCGACCGGCTTTGTTATCAATTGCCATGTCGTACTGACGACGTCGCCGTCGACATCCGTACTGCCTGAGGCGTCGAGGGCCACGCCAGAACCGACCGACACGGTCAGGGGCGGCTGATTCACTGGCACCGCCGTAAAGGTAGCCCGAATCACAGTGACCGCATTCGGTGGGGTATTGTCGGCAATCACAGTTACGCTCTTGTCTGAGAACGCACCCTTGCTGTCTGTCACACGCAAATTGAATACATAGTTACCCAGTACATCGGGCTTGATACTGAGCTTGGCACCGGTGGGAGTAACGGGCACGTAGGCGCTGCCAGCAGGTTTGGCGACCAGGCTCCAGATATAGCTGAGTACATCGCCTTCCGCATCGCTGCTACCAGACGCATCAAGCACCACATCGGCGCCTGTGGTGGCGGTAGCGTCGGCACCGCTGCTGCCATTGCTGACCGTGCCAGCAAAGTAGACAGCGGCTTTTGGTGCCGTATTGACCGGCGGAGGCGATATAGTATCGTTTCCGCCGCCACCGCCACCACCGCCACCGCCACACCCGGCCAGCATGGCCATGGCCAGCATCCCAACGCCCAACCAGCGCACGACTGGCCCTTGCATACGACTGCGCATATGATTCCGTTCTCTCAATATTCCCGTGGTTATAAGGTGACGTCTTGTCGCGTCCGAAAAAGCGGACAAATATTATCATGACAATAACGTTAAATTTTCACCAAATTTCACTTTAGAAATATTAATTTTCAGGAATCATTGAAACAGCGCTGCCGGGTACGCTCAGGCGCGCAACAGCAAGGCCACGGCTTCGGCCGCGATGCCTTCTTCCCGGCCCAGGTAACCGAGCTTTTCATTCGTCTTGGCCTTGATGTTGACCTGGCTCACACTCACGCCCAGGTCTTCGGCCACGTTGGCGCACATGGCGGCAATATGCGGCGCCATTTTCGGGCGCTGGGCGATGATGGTGGCGTCGATGTTGCCGATCACATAGCCGGTGGCTTGCACGCGGCGCACGGCTTCGCGCAGCAGGGTGCGCGAATCGGCACCCTTGAATTGCGCGTCCGTGTCGGGGAAATGGCGGCCGATGTCGCCCAGGGCGGCCGCGCCGAAGATGGCGTCCGTGATCGCGTGCAGCAGCACGTCCGCATCGGAATGGCCGAGCAAGCCCAGGTGATGGGGGATTTTCACGCCGCCAATGATCAGGTCGCGGTTTTCCACCAGCGCGTGGCAGTCATAGCCCTGGCCGATGCGAAATGGGAGGTCGGGAGTCGTTGGGTTCATGCGGGTCTCTCAGGAATTCAAGGATGGGCCAAATACAGCTCGGCCGTATGTATGTCGCGCGGCAAGGTCACCTTCAGGTTGCGCGGGTGGCCTTCGACGAGCCTGGGCGCTAGGCCCAGCGCTTCGACGGCGCTGGCGTCGTCCGTGATCGCTTGCGGATCGGGCGCTTCGGATAATGCCTTGTGCAGCAAGGCATAGCTGAACATTTGCGGCGTCTGCGCCAGCCACAGGCCGTCGCGCGGCACCGTCTGCGCAGACAGGCCGCCCTGCCCCGCCCGCTTGACGGTGTCGACCACGGGCAAGGCCAGCAAGCCCCCGGCCGCATGCTCACCGACTTCGGTGATGAGCTTTTCGATCAGCGCCGGCGTCAGGCCGGGACGGGCCGCGTCGTGCACCAGCACCTGGTCGTGGGCAGCGATGCCGCCGTGCATGGCGTGCAAGCCATTAAGGATGCTTTCCATGCGCGTGGCGCCGCCGCAGCGCAGCACAGTGACGCCCTGTTCCGGCACGACCGTGTCGATCACGCCATCGTCGGCGCTGACGACGACATAGGTGTGCGCGATCAGGGGGCTGGCGAGAAAGGCGTCGAGCGCATGGCGCAGCATGGGTTTGCCGGCGATGGTTAAATACTGCTTGGGACTGCCCGCTTCCATGCGCGCGCCCACGCCAGCGGCGGGGATCAGCGCAAAGTAGCGGACGGTATTCGGTGCTGCTGTCATGCCATTCCTTGTCTAGTTGGCGGGCGCTGCCTTGCCCGCCAAGATGTTCTGGATTTCTCCTTTGCACGCCTTGCCCAGGCGCGCATATTCTTGTGGAGAATCGATGGCCGCCTGCAAGGTTTCCACCTTGCGCATTTCGGCCTTGATGTACGGCAACCAGCCCGTGTCGATCTCGCGCGCCAGCGCCGCCTTGGCCGTGCCGCTGGGCGCGTACAGGGGCCGCGCCTCAAAGCGTTTGGCCAGCGCCGCGCGCACGGTCTTTTCCACGCGCGGCAAGTGTTCCATATAGGTCTTCATGTGCCGCAGCTCGTGCGCGAGTATCTCATCATACGCGCAAGTGCCGGGGGCAAACTCGCGGCCGATATAGATCACCACGGGCGCATACGTGAGGCTCACGGTAATCTGCGGCGCCACGCATTCATAGCCGCTAGCCGGGTCTTGCAGCATGGGGCCGGCCAGGGCGATGGCCACGCGCGAATCCGTCTTCGTCAAGCCCAGTACCCAGGTGTTGGCGCGCGCCATGCCCTTCATCACCGTCAGGGCCTTGTACGGCAGATGCGTGTCGATGGAATAGCCATTCTGCTGCGTCGTCAGCACGGACACCGTCTTGCTGATCGTGTCTTCGCAGCGCACCTGGAACGGCGTGCGCGCGGCCGCCAGCGTGTCCAGGCTGGCGGCCGCCAGCAGCAGGAAGATTGCCGTGCGCATGCGCTGTATCAGGCCGGCTGCCACACGCCGCTGGTGATCTTGTCGAGCCAGAAGATGCCGATGACGGTTTTCACGTCCGTGATCGTGCCATCCTTGACCCAGTCGAGCAGCTGCGGCACCGTGGCCGTAAATGTCTCGAGGAATTCGCCCTCATCGAGCTGGCGTTCGCCAGCCACGAGTCCGCGCGCCAAAAACAGTTCCAGATGTTCATCGGAATACGCGATGGCGTTGTGGATGGTGGAGACGAATTGCCAGTCGCTGGCCGTGTAGCCCGTCTCTTCCAGCAACTCGCGCTGGGCACACGCCAGGTGCGATTCGCCCGCGTCGATTTTACCGGCCGGGAATTCAATAAAGACCCGGTCCAGTGGATAGCGGTACTGGCGTTCCATCAGCACCGTGCCATCGTCGAGCAGCGGCAGGATGACGACGGCGCCCGGATGCAGGACGAATTCGCGCGCCGTGATCTTGCCGTCCGGCAGGGCAACACGGTCGCGCTGCACGCGCAGGAAGCCGCCTTGGTAGACGAGCTCGCCATCGACCTTGGTTTCAATCAATTGCGTATCAGTGGCTTGGGTATCCATGGAATTCCTTTATTCAATAAAAAACGGCGCCAGAGGCGCCGCTTTCGGTCGTTGTTGCTAACGGCGTTTGCGCAGGTAGCGTCCGACAAAGCCTGGGAAAGCCAGCACCAGGAACAGACATCCGGTGATGGCATAGAACTCCCACGTCTGCGGGAAACCGTTGCCGATGCGCGCTTCGAGCGCGAAGGCCACGGCGCCGACGATGAAGTACAGAATCACCATCTCCAGCAGGCGCAGCGCCAGCGGCTTGCGCCAGCCCTGCTCCGCCTGCGCCGCCTTTTTCAGGGGCACGGCGGCAAACAGTTTCTCGTTCAGGAAAGGCAGGTTGGCGCCCAGGATACCCAGGGCGATCACCAGCCAGCTCGAGACGGTGACATCCATCGGTCAGGACGCCAGGGTCTTGGTGATGGCCGAAGCGCAGGCCGCCAGGATGCTGTTAGGCATCACGCCCAGCGCCAGAACGAACACGCCGTTCAGTGCCAGCACGACGCGCATGTCGCCATGCACGACCAGCGCGTTGGTATCGGTCGGCTCGTCGAACCACATCATTTTCACGACGCGCAGGTAGTAGAAGGCACCGATCAGCGAGAACAGTACGGCGGCGATGGTCAGCCACAGCTGGCCCGTGGCCAGCACGGAAGCGAGCACCGAGTACTTGGCCATGAAGCCCATCAGCGGCGGCACGCCGGCCAGCGAGAACATGAACAGGGTCATCACCAGAGCGAAGATCGGGCTGCGTTTGCCCAGGCCCTTGAAGTCGGCCAGTTCTTCCGCTTCGAAACCACTGCGTGCCAACAACATGATCACGCCGAAGGTACCCAGGGTGGTGAACACGTAGGTGATGACGTAGTACATCGAGGCGCCGTAGGCGGTGGCTGCGCCAGCCGCGTTCAGGGTGTTGTTCGGTGCGTCTACGGTACCGGACAGCAGGCCCAGCAGAACGAAGCCCATTTGCGCGATGGTCGAGTACGCCAACATACGCTTCAGATTCGTTTGCGCGATGGCGGTGAAGTTACCGATGGCCAGCGACATCACGGCCAGCACCAGCAGCATTTGCTGCCAGTCATGCGCCATCGGCAGCAAGCCCTCGCCCAGCAAACGCAGGGTGATGGCAAACGCGGCCAGTTTCGGCGCGCCGCCCAGCAACAGGGTCACGGCCGTTGGCGAACCTTGATACACGTCAGGCACCCACATGTGGAATGGCACGACGCCCAGTTTGAAGGCCAGGCCGGCTACGAGGAACACCAGGCCGAAGACCATGATGGTGCCGTTGGTCTTGCCGTTTTCCAGCGCTACGCGCAGTTCACCCAGATCCAGGGTGCCGGAGGCGCCGTACAGCATCGAGATACCGTACAACATGAAACCGGAAGCCAGCGCGCCCAGGATGAAGTATTTCATGGCCGCTTCCGTGGCCTTGGCATTGTCACGGCGCAGAGCGATCAGCGCGTACAGCGACAGCGACATCAGTTCCAGACCCAGGTAGATGATCAGGAAGTTGTTGGCCGAGATCATGATCATCTGACCCAGCAGTGCAAACAGGGCCAGCACGTAGAACTCGCCGCCCAGGTTGCCCGACAGCATGTTGCGGTCGGTGGCATAGGCACGCGAGTAGATCAGGGTCAGCGCCACGGCGCCGTACGAGAACAGTTTCAGCAGCTGCGACATCGGGTCCGACACGAACATGTTGTGGAACGTGTAGACGGTGGTGCCCGCGTTGAAGTCGCCCACGGTCAGCAAGGCGCAGCCTGCCAAGGTCAGCAGGGACAGCGCATAGGTGATCGAACGCTTCGCCGCAGGCAAGAACATATCGATCAGCAAGAGCGCCGACGTGGCGATCAGCAGAAAGATTTCCGCGTACAGCGGTACCAGATTAGGTGCATTAGTCATGTTATCGGTCTTCTATTTAAGGCAACTTGCTGGTGGCGACATGCTGCAGCAGGTCAGCAACCGAAGTTTGCATCGTGTCGGTGAACGGGGCTGGGTACAGACCCATCACGAGCACGGCGATGGCCAGCACAGCAAGCATGAAGAATTCACGCTTGTTGATGTCGGTCAGTTCGGCCACATGCTTGTTCTTGATCTTGCCGAACACCACGCGCTTGGCCATCCACAGCGAGTACGCCGCGCCCCAGATCAGTGCCGTTGCAGCCAGCAGACCGATCCAGAAGTTGTATTTCACCGCGCCCAGGATCACCATGAACTCGCCGACGAAGCCGGACGTCGCTGGCAGACCACAGTTGGCCATCGAGAACAGTACGAAGAAGGCGGCAAATTTCGGCATGCGGTTCACGACGCCGCCGTAGTCGGCGATGTTGCGGGTATGCATGCGGTCATACAGCACGCCGATGCACAGGAACATCGCGCCGGAGATGAAGCCGTGCGAGACCATCTGCACGATACCGCCCTGCACCGAGATGTCGTTGAACATGAAGAAGCCCAGGGTCACGAAACCCATGTGCGCGATCGACGAATAGGCGACCAGTTTTTTCATGTCGGTTTGCACCAGGGCAACCAGACCGATGTAGATGACGGCGATCAGCGACAAGGCGATCATGAAGCCCGACAGGTAGTGGCTGGCGTCCGGCGTGATCGGCAGCGAAAAACGCAGGAAGCCGTAGGCGCCCAGTTTCAGCATGATGGCGGCCAGCACGGCGGAACCGCCCGTAGGCGCTTCCACGTGGACGTCCGGCAACCACGTGTGAACGGGGAACATCGGCACCTTGACGGCAAACGCCATCAGGAAGGCCAGGAAGATGAAGATCTGTTCGTTCATCGTCAGCTTGAACGCGTGCCAGGCCAGGATGTCGAAGGTGCCCGACACATTGCGCAGGTAGATGATGGCAACGAGGGTCAGCAGCGAACCGAAGAAGGTGTACAGGAAGAACTTGAACGACGCGTACACGCGGTTCGAACCGCCCCAGATACCGATGATGATGAACATCGGGATCAGGGTTGCTTCAAAGAAGAAGTAGAACAGCAAGCCGTCCAGCGCGCAGAACACGCCGATCATCAGGCCCGACAGGATCAGGAAGGAGCCCATGTACTGGGCGATGCGCTTCTCGATCACTTGCCAGGCCGAAATGACGACGATGACCGTGATGAAGGCCGTCAGTGGCACGAACCACAGCGACAGGCCGTCGATACCCAGCGAGTACCAGATATTGAAGGTTGCTATCCACGGTGCTTTTTCGACGAATTGCATGCCGTGTGCGGCGTTGTCGAAATGCTGGATCAGCGGCAAGGTGCACAGCATGCTGAGCACGGCGCCAGCCAGCGACAGCCAGCGGGTAAAGCCCGCTTTGCTGTCACGGCCGAGAGCCAGGATCAGGACGCCGCAAATGATCGGCACCCAGATCGACAGACTCAGGTAAGGAGGTAATGTAGAAATCGTAGACTGCATCATGGTTCTCAGTATTCTTTTATCAGGTCAGCTTACTTAGCGGGCCAGAATGGCAGGAAATAGATCAGGAAGCCCAGCACGCCCAGGATCATCACGAATGCATAGTGATAGATGTAGCCGGTCTGCAGCACTCGCGACAGCGAGGACAGCCAGGCGACGACCTTGGCGCTACCGTTGACCAGCAGGCCATCGATCAGCTTCTTGTCACCGAAGTTCCACAGGCCATTACCCAGCAAGCGGGCACCGCCGGCGAACACGACTTCATTGAACTTGTCCATGTAGTACTTGTTGTCCAGCAGGGTGTGGATCGCGTGGAACTTGGCAAAGAACCAGGCCGGTACACGCGGGTTGACCATGTAGCAGTAGTAGGCTGCCACCACGCCGGACAATGCCAGCCAGAACGGTGCTGTCGACAGGCCATGGATCGCCATCGCCATTGCGCCGTGGAATTCATGCGACAACTCTTCCATTGCTGGATGGTTTTCGCCGACGAAGATCACGCCCTTGAAGAAATCGCCATGCAGCATCGGGCCGATCGTCAGGTAACCGATGATCAGCGACGGGATCGCCAGCATCACCAGAGGGAACCAGACGACGAATGGGGACTCGTGCGGCTTCTGGCCAGGTTCCAGACCGTGGTGCGCGTGGTCGTCTTCCTCTTCCTCGTGATGATCGTCATGTGCATCGCCGTGCGCGCCATGGGCCGCTTTCGGTGCGTGATGGTCGTCGTGACCGTGCGCATGCGCCTGGCCAAAACGTTCCTTGCCATGGAAGACGAGGAAATACATGCGGAACGAGTAGAAGGCGGTGACGAACACGCCAGCCAGCACGGCGAACTGGGCAAAGCCAGCGCCCCAGATGTGCGTCGCTTCGACGGCTTCGATGATGCTGTCTTTCGAGTAGAAACCGGAGAACAGCGGCGTGCCGATCAGGGCCAGCGAACCGACCAATGACGTGATCCACGTGATCGGCATGTACTTGCGCAGGCCGCCCATGTTGCGGATGTCCTGATCGTGGTGCATGCCGATGATGACGGAACCGGCGCCCAGGAACAGCAGTGCCTTGAAGAATGCGTGCGTCATCAGGTGGAACACGGCTACCGAGTACGCGGACGAACCGAGCGCCACGGTCATGTAGCCGAGCTGCGACAGGGTCGAATAAGCAACGACGCGCTTGATGTCGTTCTGGATGATGCCCAGGAAGCCCATGAACAGCGCCGTGATGGAGCCGATCACCAGGATGAAGGACAGTGCCGTGTCGGACAGTTCGAACAGCGGCGACATGCGCGAGACCATGAAGATACCGGCCGTCACCATCGTCGCGGCGTGAATCAGTGCCGAGATCGGGGTAGGACCTTCCATCGAGTCAGGCAGCCACACGTGCAGCGGGAACTGCGCCGATTTGCCCATCGCGCCAATGAACAGGCAGATGCAGGCTACGGTCAGCAGGGCCCAGTCGGTACCTGGCAGGCTCAACAGCGCCAGTTCGTCTTTCTTGGCGAACACTTCCTGGTAGTTCATGGTGCCGGCGTAAGCCAGCAGCAGGCCGATACCGAGGATGAAGCCGAAGTCGCCCACGCGGTTGACGAGGAAAGCCTTCATGTTGGCCACGATCGCCGTCGGACGCTGGTACCAGAAACCGATCAGCAGGTAGGAAACCAGGCCCACGGCTTCCCAACCGAAGAACAGTTGCAGGAAGTTGTTGGCCATGACCAGCATCAGCATCGAGAACGTGAACAGCGAGATGTAGGCGAAGAAGCGGTTGTAGCCTTCGTCGTCCTTCATGTAGCCGATCGTGTAGATGTGCACCATCAGGGAGACGAAGGTGACCACGCACATCATCATCGCCGACAGCGAATCGATCTGGAAGCCCACTTCCATCTTCAGGGTGCCGATCGTCATCCAGTTATAGATCGTGCCATTGAATGTCGCGCCATCCATCACTGCCAGCAGTGTCTGCACGGACAGGATGAACGCAATCAGTACGCCCAGGATCGTCGCGGTATGCGACGTCTTGCGTCCGACCAAATTACCCAGGAACTGGGTGCCAAGCAAGCCTGCAATCGCGGCACCGGCCAGCGGCGCCAGCGGTACGGCAAGAAGGAGGTTAGGGTTGAGGAGTTGCCCCGCCATGATGAACCTTAATCGTTATTATTCGAGAGATCGAGTCTGAAAAACATCAGCCTTTGAGGCTGTCCAGGTCTTCGACGTTGATGGTATCCAGATTACGGAACATCACCACCAGAATAGCCAGACCGATAGCCGACTCAGCGGCGGCAACCGTCAGGATGAAGAAAACGAAGATCTGACCGGCCGCGTCGCCCATGAAATGGGAGAACGCGATGAAATTCATATTCACCGCCAGCAGCATCAATTCGATTGCCATCAGCAATACGATGATGTTCTTGCGGTTCAGGAAAATACCGACGATCGAGATTGCGAACAGGATCGCGCCCAGGACCAGAAAATGTGTGAGCGATAATGTCATGGTGCCTCCTTAACTTCCGGCTCAGCCGCAGGACGCTCGACAACCGCGTCCATCTTGATGATCTTCAGGCGGTCGTTACGCTTGACGCGCACGGCATCGCCTGGAGCAAAGTGCTTGGTGTCCTTGCGTTTGCGCAGGGTCAGCGCGACTGCGGCAACGATGGCCACCAGCAGCACGACGGCGGCGATCTCGAAGGCGAACACATATTCCGTGTAGATCAGCAGGCCCAGTTCCTTGGTGCCGCCCAGGTTGACGTTGACCGGCGCGATGCTAGGCGCAAAGTTGCGGAAACCGTGCCACAGGACAGCGGCCATTTCCAGCACGATGATCACGCCCACCGTCACCGACAAAGGCAGGTAGCCCCAGAAGCCTTCGCGCATGCGGTCGATATTGATATCGAGCATCATGACGACGAAGAGGAACAGCACCATCACGGCGCCGACGTACACCAATACCAGCACGATGGCCAGGAATTCAGCTTGCAGCAGCATCCAGATGCCCGCTGCGGAAAAGAAGGACAGTACCAGGAACAGTACTGCGTGGACCGGATTACGGGCCGTGATGACGCGCGTCGCTGCCAGAATCAAGATCAGCGCGAAGGCGTAAAACAAAATTGTTTTAAAGTCCATAAAAAACCCAATAGACGTACAGATGAACGAGGGGCGCGCCGCAGCCAGTGGCTACGGCGCATCCATCAGCGATAAGGTGCGTCGGCGGCGCGCGCAGCGGCGATGTCATTTTCATAACGATCACCCACGGCCAGCAACATCTCTTTCGTGTAATACAAATCCCCGCGTTTCTCGCCGTGGTATTCCAGGATTTGCGTCTCGACGATCGAATCGACCGGGCAGGACTCTTCGCAGAAACCGCAGAAGATGCACTTGGTCAAGTCAATATCGTAACGCGTGGTGCGGCGCGAACCGTCGTCACGCTGTTCCGATTCGATCGTGATGGCCATCGCCGGGCAAACCGCTTCGCACAGTTTGCAGGCGATGCAACGTTCCTCGCCGTTCGGGTAGCGGCGCAGCGCGTGCAAGCCACGGAAACGCGGCGAGATCGGTGTCTTCTCTTCCGGGAATTGCACCGTAATCTTGCGCGAAAACATGTACTTGCCTGTCAACGCCATGCCCTTGATCAGCTCGCCTAACAAGAGGCTGCTGAAGAAATCTTTTACCTTATCCATTCGTATGCACTCTCTTACTTCCAAATATTCCAGGATGTCTGCATCCAGGCAGCGACGAAGACCAGGTAGACCAGCGTCAACGGGATAAACACTTTCCAGCCGAGGCGCATGATCTGGTCATAACGGTAGCGTGGGAAAGTACCGCGCACCCAGATGAACACCGACACGATGAAGAAGGTCTTGGCGAACAGCCAGAAGAAGCCGCCGAAACCACCCCAGAACTCGAGGAAGGCAAATGGTGCGGACCAGCCACCGAGGAACATGAGCGAAGTCAGCGCGCCGATCAGGATCATGTTGGCGTATTCGGCCAGCATGAACATGGCGTAGGCCATGCCCGAGTACTCGACCATGTGGCCGGCAACGATTTCCGACTCGCCTTCGACGACGTCGAACGGGTGACGGTTGGCTTCAGCCAGGCCCGACACCATGTAGATGACGAACATCGGCAGCAGCGGCAGCCAGTTCCACGACAGGAAGTTCACGCCCTTGTCGGCGAAGTAGCCGATCTGCTGGCCGCCAACGATGTCGATGAAGTTCAGGCTGCCCGAGACCATCAGCACGATGACCATCACGAAGCCCATCGGGATTTCATACGAAATCATCTGCGCCGACGCGCGCATGGCGCCCATGAACGAGTACTTCGAGTTCGAGGCCCAGCCGGCGATGATGATGCCGTAGACTTCCATCGAGGTAATCGCCAGCAGCATCAGCAAACCCGCGTTGACGTTGGCCAGCACGGCTTGCGGACCGAACGGCACGACCGACCAGGCGGCCAGGGCCGGCATGATGGTCATGATCGGACCGATCACGAACAGGCCCTTGGCGGCCTTGGACGGGATGATGATCTCTTTGAACAAGAGTTTCAGCGCATCGGCGATCGGCTGCAGCAAGCCCAGCGGACCCACGCGGTTCGGGCCGACGCGGATCTGGATCCAGCCGATCAGCTTGCGTTCCCACAAGGTCAGGTAGGCAACCAGGCCCATCAGCGGCAACAGCACGCACAGGATCTTGATCAGGGTCCAGAAGAACGGCCAAGAACCGCCCAGCAAATCCTGGCCACTGCTGTTGATGACGTTTACAAATTCAGGCAGAGCCATCAGATTTTCCCCTCTGCTGTTTCAACTGTGATGTCACCGAACATGCCGCCCAGGCCAGCCGTCGAGGCATGCGCCGCCGACACCTTGACCACATTGGCTGGCAGGCCGGCGTGAATTGCCGCCACCAGAATGGCGCTGCCGGAGCCTTGCGCCACTTTGACCTTGTCGCCCGCCTTGATGCCCAGCTTGCCAGCCAGTTCGGCGGACAGGTGTGCTTGCGGCGTGGCGCCATCGACCGTGCGTTGCAACGGTTCGGAGCGGCGTACCAGCGCGTCGGCGAAGTAGATCGGCACGTCGGCGATGCGTTGCAGCGCTGGCGAAGCCGGTGCGTACGTTGCCGCTTCCGGTGCGTTCTTGGCGATGTTGTTCAGCTGTGCCGACAGATCGGTCACGCCGGCGCCAAACGCTTCGTCGCGGATCGCTTCGGAAGTGTCGTAGTCGAAACCGGCCAGGCCCAGGATGTTGCCCAGGACGCGCAGCACTTTCCAGGCTGGACGGGTTTCCGCCAGCGGTTTGACGGTACCGTTGAAGCTTTGCGCGCGGCCTTCGCAGTTGACGAAGGTGCCCGAGGTTTCAGCGAACGGCGAGATCGGCAGCAAGACATCGGCGTAATCCATGCCGTGCTTGAAGGCGGACATGGCCACGACCATATCGGCGCCATCCAGGGCGGCGCGGGCCGCTTGTGGATTGGCGGCATCGAGTTCCGGCTCGGCGTGCAGCAGCACGTAGGCTTTTTTCGGTACGGCAAAGGCAGCTTGCACGTTGGCGCGCGGCTTGGCGACCAGGTGCGCGCCAACCGTGTTGGCCGCTTCCGTCAGGTAACCGAGCTTGGCGCCCGTCTGTTCGGCGATCCATTGCGCGGCAGCATGCAGTTGCGACGCTTGCGGGTGTTGCGTTGCCGCGTTACCCAGCAGCACGGCGCCATGGTCGCCAGCCATCAGGCTGGCGGCGATGGCCACAGCCACGTCCGAAGCGGCAACCGCTTCAAAACCAGCTGGCGCGGCGATTTCTTTGGCTTTCGCAACAGCGGCGACCACTTCCGACAAGGCCGCCAGCCAATCGTTTGGTGCGACGATCATCTTGTTGGCGATGGTGATCAATTGATCATCGTCGGAGGCGTGCAGGATCGACAGCTTGGCGCCGCCCTTGACGGACGCGCGCAAACGCGTGGCCAGCAATGGGTGGTCCTTGCGCAGGAACGAGCCGATGACGAAGGCGCGCTTGATCTGGCCAAATTCGCTGATCGGCATGCCCAGCCATGGCTTGACGCCGGCGTCGAGCGCGAAGTCGGTCTGGCGCAGGCGGAAGTCGACGTTCTCGGAACCGAGACCGTTGGCCACTTTTTGCAGCAGGACCAGCTCTTCGACCGTCGAATGCGGCGTTGCCAGCGCGGCGATGGCGTCGGCGCCATGCTCGTGCTTGATGTTTTTCAGGCCGTGCGCCACGTATTCCAGCGCGGTTTGCCAATCGACTTCCTTCCACTCGTTGCCTTGTTTCAGCATCGGGGAAGTCAGGCGTTCGGCGCTGTCCAGCGCTTCGTACGAGAAACGGTCCTTGTCCGAGATCCAGCACTCGTTGACGGCTTCGTTTTCCAGCGGCAATACGCGCTTGACCTTGCCAGCTTTCACTTGCACGATCAGGTTCGAACCGAGGCCGTCATGCGGGCTGACCGATTTGCGGCGCGACAGTTCCCACGTACGGGCGCTGTAGCGGAACGGCTTCGAGGTCAGTGCGCCAACCGGGCACAGGTCGATCATGTTGCCCGACAGTTCCGAGTCGACCGACTGGCCGACAAACGACACGATTTCCGAGTGTTCGCCGCGGCCGATCATGCCCAGCTCCATCACGCCGGCCACTTCCTGGCCAAAGCGTACGCAACGGGTGCACTGGATGCAGCGCGACATTTCCTGCATGGAGACCAGCGGACCGGCTTCCTTCGGCGTGACGACTCGCTTGTCTTCCTTGTAGCGCGATTCGCTCTTGCCGTAGCCCACTGCCAAGTCTTGCAACTGGCATTCGCCGCCCTGATCGCAGATAGGGCAATCGAGCGGGTGGTTAATCAGCAAGAATTCCATGACCGACTTTTGCGCCTGCACAGCTTTATCGCTGGCGGAGCGCACGATCATGCCGGCACTGACCGGGGTCGCACAAGCGGGCAAAGGCTTGGGGGCCTTTTCCACTTCGACCAGGCACATGCGGCAGTTCGCTGCGATCGACAATTTCTTGTGATAGCAGAAGTGCGGAATGTAGGTTCCCAATTTGTTGGCGGCGTCCATCACCATGCTACCAGCAGGGACTTCGACTTTTTTGCCGTCTATTTCGATTTCAACCATGGTGATCGTTACCTGACGCAGCTTAGATATATGCGGGCACTAAGCAATGCTTGTGCTCGATATGATATTCAAATTCTTCACGGAAATTCTTAATGAAGGCCCGTACCGGCATGGCAGCCGCATCGCCCAGCGCGCAAATCGTGCGGCCCTGGATGTTGTCGGCGATCGAGTTGAGCATGTCCAGGTCGTCTGGACGACCCTGCCCCTGCTCGATGCGGTGCACCATGCGGTACATCCAGCCTGTGCCTTCACGGCAAGGCGTACACTGGCCGCACGATTCTTCAAAGTAGAAGTAGGACAGGCGTTCCAGCGCCTTTACCATGCAGCGTGTTTCGTCCATCACGATGACGGCGCCCGAACCCAGCATCGAACCGGCTTTCGCGATCGAGTCGTAGTCCAGGTCGGTCTGCATCATGATGTCGCCGCGGATCACCGGAGCGGACGAACCGCCAGGGATTACGGCCTTGATCTTTTTGCCACCGCGCATGCCGCCTGCCAGTTCCAGCAGGGTCGCAAACGGGGTGCCGAGCGGCACTTCATAGTTGCCCGGTTTTTCCACGTCGCCCGAGATCGAGAAGATCTTCGAACCGCCGTTGTTCGGCTTGCCCATCGCCAGGTATTTCTCTGGACCGATATTCAGCACGAATGGCACGGCCGCGAAGGTTTCCGTGTTGTTGATCGTCGTCGGCTTGCCGTACAGGCCAAACGAGGCAGGGAAAGGCGGCTTGAAGCGCGGCTGGCCTTTCTTGCCTTCCAAGGACTCCAGCAGGGCCGTTTCTTCACCGCAGATGTAGGCGCCATAACCATGGTGCGCATGCAACTGGAACGAGAACTCGCTGCCCATGATCTTGTCGCCCAGGAAACCGGCGGCGCGCGCCTCTTCCAGCGCTTCTTCGAAACGCAGGTATTCCTGGAAGATCTCGCCGTGGATATAGTTGTAGCCCACGGTGATGCCCATCGCATAAGCGCCAATGGCCATGCCTTCGATCAGCGCATGGGGATTGTAACGAATGATGTCGCGGTCCTTGAAAGTGCCCGGTTCGCCTTCATCTGTATTACAGACGAGGTATTTCTGGCCCGGGAACTGGCGCGGCATGAAGCTCCACTTCAAGCCGGTAGGGAAACCCGCGCCGCCACGGCCGCGCAAGGACGACGCCTTGAGGTCGGCGATGATCTGTTCCGGCGTGATTTTCTCTTCCAGGATACGCCGCAGGGCCGAATAGCCGCCGCGGTTCACATAATCTTGCAAATGCCAGTTCTTGCCATCCAGATCCTTCAGGATCAATGGATCGATATGGCGGTTGTGGAGTGACGTCATTTCTTGAGTTCCTCCAGCATGGCGTCGATTTTCTCGTTCGACATCCAGCTGCACATGGTTTTATTACTGACCAGCAAGACAGGCGCATCGCCGCAAGCACCCATGCACTCGCCTTCAACCAGGGTGAACTGGCCGTCTGCGGTGGTTTCGCGGAAATCGATACCCAGTTTCTGCTTCAGGTAGTCTGCAGCGCGCACGCCGCCCGACAGCGCGCATGGCAGGTTGGTGCACACGGTGATCTTGTGCTTGCCCACGGGTTTCACGTTGTACATATTGTAGAACGTGGCCACTTCCTGCACGGCAATCGCCGGCATGCCGATGTAGTCGGCCAGTTCCTTCATGGTTTCCGGCGCCAGCCAGCCCAGTTCATCCTGGGCATGGGCCAGCGCGGCCATGACGGCCGACTGACGCTGGTCGGCCGGATACTTGGCCAGCTCGCGGTCAATTTTCTTATAGCATTGCTCTGATAACAACATACTTTTTGCCTCTTAGCGGTCAATACTGCCGAACACGATGTCTTGCGTCCCGATGATGGTCACGGCGTCGGCAAGCATGTGCCCACGCGCCATTTCGTCGAGCGACTGCAAGTGGGCGTAGTCTGGCGCGCGCAGTTTCATGCGGTACGGCTTGTTGGCGCCATCGGACACCAGATACACGCCGAACTCGCCCTTCGGGTGTTCCACGGCGCTGTAGGCCTCGCCTGGCGGCACGTGGAAACCTTCCGTAAACAGCTTGAAGTGGTGAATCAAGGATTCCATGTTGGTCTTCATGTCGACACGGCCCGGAGGCGCCACCTTGCGGTTGCTGGTCATGACAGGACCTTCATTGTTGCGCAGCCACTCCACGCATTGCTTGATGATGCGGTTCGACTGGCGCAGCTCTTCCACGCGGACCAGGTAGCGGTCGTAGCAATCGCCGTTGGTGCCGATAGGAATGTCGAAATCCATCAGGTCGTACACTTCGTACGGCTGTTTCTTGCGCAAGTCCCACTGCACGCCCGAGCCGCGCAGCATGGCGCCCGTAAAGCCCATGGCCAGCGCATCTTCCGGCGAGACGACGCCGATGCCGACCGTACGCTGTTTCCAGATACGGTTGTCGGTCAGCAGGGTTTCGTACTCGTCCACCGAGTTCGGGAAGCGGCGCGCGAAGTCTTCGATGAAGTCCAGCAGGGAACCCTGGCGGTTTTCGTTCAGCTTGCCGATCGCCTTGGCGTTGCGGATGATCGAGGCCTTGTGCTGCGGCATCGCGTCCGGCAGGTCGCGGTACACGCCGCCCGGACGGTAGTAGGCCGCGTGCATGCGCGCGCCCGACACTGCCTCATAGGCGTCGAACAAGTCTTCGCGGTCGCGGAAGCAATACAGGAACGGGCCCATGGCGCCAACGTCCAGCGCGTGGGTGCCGAGCCACATCAGGTGGTTCAGGATGCGCGTCATCTCGTCGAACATGACGCGGATGTATTGCGCGCGCAGCGGCACTTCCAGGCCCAGCATCTTTTCGATGGCCATCACGTACGCGTGTTCATTGCACATCATCGACACATAGTCGAGACGGTCCATGTACGGCACGGATTGCAGATAGGTCTTCTGTTCGGCCAGCTTTTCGGTGGCGCGGTGCAGCAGGCCGATATGCGGGTCGGCGCGCTGGATGACTTCGCCATCCATCTCCAGCACCAGGCGCAGCACACCGTGCGCGGCCGGATGCTGTGGCCCAAAGTTCAGGGTGTAGTTCTTAATCTCAGCCATTATTTCATCCCGTAATGTTCTTCGCGGATCACGCGCGGCACGTTTTCCCGCGGCTCGATCGTCACGGGCTGGTAAATCACGCGCTTTTGTTCCGGATCGTAACGCATCTCGACATAGCCGGAGACGGGGAAATCCTTGCGGAACGGATGGCCGATGAAACCGTAGTCGGTCAGCAGGCGGCGCAAGTCGTTGTGGCCTTCGAAGAGGATGCCCAGCAGGTCGAACGCTTCGCGCTCGTACCAGTTGACGGCACGCCAGATGTTCACCACGGAGGGCAGCAGCGGCATGTCGTCGTCCGGCGCGAACACGCGCACGCGCACGCGCCAGTTGTGCTTGACCGACAGCAAGTGCGAGACGGCCGCGAAACGCAGGCCATCCCAGCTACCGTCGCCATAGGTCGAGTAGTCGACGCCGCACAAGTCGAGCAGCTGCTCGAAATGCAGGGCCGGATCGTCGCGCAAGGTCTGCATCACGGCCAGGTAATCCTCGGCCTTGACGACCAGGGTGACTTCGCCCAGCGCAACCGTCGTGCTAACGCGATCGCCCAGGGCTGTGCCGAGGGCGTTTTGCAATACTTCTAAATGTGTTGTCATAATCTGAAGCGGCCCGGTTAGCGTGCGATCGTGCTGGTACGCTTGATCTTGTTCTGCAACTGCATGATGCCGTACAGCAAGGCTTCAGCGGTCGGAGGACAGCCAGGCACATACACGTCGACGGGCACGATGCGGTCGCAACCGCGCACCACGGAATAGGAGTAATGGTAGTACCCGCCACCATTGGCGCAGGAACCCATCGAGATGACCCAGCGTGGCTCTGCCATCTGGTCGTAGACCTTGCGCAGGGCCGGCGCCATCTTGTTGCACAGGGTGCCGGCAACGATCATGACGTCGGACTGACGCGGCGACGGACGAAACACGACGCCGAAACGGTCCATATCGTAGCGGGCTGCGCCCACATGCATCATTTCGACCGCACAGCAGGCCAGACCGAACGTCATCGGGAACATAGACCCGGTGCGCGCCCAGTTGATCAGCTTGTCGGCCGAGGTGGTGATGAAACCTTCGCTTAATACGCCTTCAATAGCCATGGCTTATTCCCAGTCAAGGGCACCTTTCTTCCAAATGTACCAAAATCCGACCACGAATTCAGCGATGAACACCATCATCGTGACGAAACCGGCCCAGCCCAGGTCGCGCATTGCAACGCCCCATGGGAAAAAGAATGCCGTTTCCAGATCGAACAAAATAAACAGGATTGCGACCAGATAGTAGCGCACATCAAATTTCATGCGCGCGTCTTCGAATGCTTCAAAGCCACATTCGTACGGGGAGAGTTTTGCTGCGTCAGGCTTGTTAGGACCTAACAGGCGCCCCAGGAGCTGGGGAGCGATACCGACACCAAGGCCGATAATAATAAACAGCAGGACGGGGAAGTAATTTTCGAGGTTCACGATTGATGAGCTTATATTGAACGATCGGTTAAATGAGGACGCTGCGATCATTTGCAGCGTATCTAACGCACGACCCCAATCAAAGCTAAGACCAGGATCGAACGACACATCCTCGTAAAAAAAGCCAGCAACTTTGTACGAGCCATGGCTCGTGCGCCGTTGCTGGCTTCTGATTTCTGGTGCCGACGACGAGACTCGAACTCGTACAGCTTTCGCCACTACCCCCTCAAGATAGCGTGTCTACCAATTTCACCACGTCGGCGGTAAGGCCCGTATTCTACTCTGCTTTGGCGCTAAAGTTAATGCACAAATGCATCAAAACACAGATAAAAACGATAAATTTTTACATCTTCCAGCGCGTCACGATTTTTTCCTGCCGCGCTGCTGAAACATTGAGCAATAATCTGCCCGTAATGAGAATTACTCTCGATGAGGTATCGAGCTCATACAAAAATTACTTTGGAATCGCGCCTGCCGGGGTGCTGGCAACCGGTGCCGCCGCCGCTGGAGCGCTGGCAGCCGGAGCTGCCGCAGGTACCGTCGTCGGGATCGCGCCCGCGCCGGTGACCGGCACTGGCTTGACGACTTTATCCATCACGCCGCCGCCGACCGTCGTGGCGCGCTGATTGGCCATCAGCGACAGGGCCAGGGTGGCGCCGAAGAAGATCGCGGCGGCGACGCCCGTCGATTTCGACATGAAGTTCGACGAACCCGTCGCACCGAACAGGCTGCCCGAGGCGCCCGAACCGAAGGCGGCGCCCATGTCGGCGCCCTTGCCGTGCTGCAACAACACCAGCGCGATAATCGACAATGCCGAAATAACCTGTACTACCACTACCAGATTGAACATCATGTTCATTGCAATTCCATTCTTAGTTTAAATTAATTCAATCAGCGGCGTGAATAATTGCCAGGAAATCCGCCGCCTTCAATGCTGCTCCACCGATCAGACCGCCATCGATATCCGGCATCGCCATCAATTCTTTGGCGTTCTCCGGCTTCATGCTGCCGCCGTACAGGATCTGCACGCCGGTCGCTGCTACCGCATTCTTTGCCGCCAGCTGGCCGCGCAATACCTGATGCACGTCCTGCGCCATTTGCGGCGTGGCTGTCTTGCCCGTGCCGATGGCCCAGACCGGCTCATAGGCCAGCACCAGTTTCGCCACGTCGTCGGCGGAAATCGCCGCCAGCACGGCACCCAGCTGCTGCGCCACGACCGTATCGGTCTGGCCCGCTTCGCGCTGCGCCAGGGTTTCGCCGATGCAGACGATAGGCGTGATGCCCGCCGCCAGCGCCGCAACCGTCTTGGCCGCCACCTGCGCATCGCTCTCGCCATGGTAGGCGCGGCGCTCGGAATGTCCGATCACCACATAGCCGCAGCCGAAATCCTGCAGCATGGCGGTCGAGATTTCTCCCGTGTAGGCGCCACTGGCATGCGCGGACACATCCTGCGCACCCCAGCCGAGAGCCGTGCCTGCCAATTGCGTCTGGCACTGCGCCAGATACGGCGCAGGCACACAGACGGCGCTGGCGGCGCCAGAGGCAGCCAGGCCAGCAACTATTTCAGACAATAACACCGCGTTCGAGGTGCGACTGCCGTTCATTTTCCAATTTCCGACGACGAGTTTGCGACGCATAGTAGCCTAAATTCTAATAACCCGTCATTCTAACTCCGGCACCGATGCCGGTCAAACAGGCAGTGCCCCGATTCAAACAACTTGCAACATGATCTTGCCCACGTGCGTGCTCGCTTCCATCAAGGCATGCGCCTCGTTGGCTTTTTCCAACGGGAAAGTTTTATAGATTACGGGATTGATCTTGCCCGCCTCGATCAGCGGCCAGACGGTCGTGCGCAGATGATTCGCGATGGCCGCCTTGAAGGCGACGGAACGGGGACGCAAGGTGGAACCCGTCACCGTCAGGCGACGGCGCAGCAAGGCGCCCAGGTCCAGTTCCGCCCTGGTGCCGCCCTGCACGGCGATCAGGCCAATGCGGCCATCGTCGGCCAGGCAATCGATTTCGCGCGGCAGGTAGTCGCCGCCGACCATATCGAGGATGACGTCGACGCCCTTGCCACCAGTCAGCTCCTTGACGACGGCGGCGAAATCTTCCGTCCGATAGTTAATGCCCCGTTCGGCGCCCAGCGCTTCGCAGGCGCGCGCCTTCTCGTCGCTGCCGGCCGTGGCGAACACGCGGTGACCCAGGGCGGCCGCCAATTGAATGGCCGTCACGCCGATGCCGGACGTGCCGCCCTGCACCAATAACGTTTCACCCTCAAGCAACGCGCAGCGGTCGAAGACATTGCTCCAGACGGTAAAGAAGTTTTCCGGCAGGGACGCGCCTTCCAGCGCAGTCAATCCCTTCGGCAAGGGCAGGCACTGGCCGGTGGGTGCGGCGCAGTATTCGGCATAGCCGCCGCCCTGCACCAGCGCGCAGACGAGGTCGCCCTTCTTGAATGCGGTATTGCTGAAATCGCCATCGACGACTTCACCGGCCACTTCCAGGCCAGGCAAATCCGATGCGCCCGCTGGCGGCGCATACTTGCCCAGGCGTTGCAGCACGTCGGGACGGTTGATGCCGGCCGCGTGCACCTTGATCAGCAGTTCGCCCGCTTTGAAGGCGGGAACGGGACACTCGACGATCTGCAAAACGTCGGCGGGACCTGGCTGGCTGATGGCAACTGCACGCATGGCGGGACTCTTTCAAGGGAAAACGGCGATTGTACGCCAAGCCGTTCACCCTTGCAGGCATGCCCCCTTCCCTATGTGCCGCCCGTCTTCGACTGGCGCGGCAGCGGCGTGCCAGGCTTCCATTTCGCCGACAGGGCCTGTCCTTCCTCGACTTGCTCATGCGTCATCTTGCGCACCACGGCGGCGCGCTGGTCGGCCGCATTCGCGTTGCCGTTCGCCGCCGCCAGGTTCCACAGCATGTAGGCGATGACGTTGTCCTGCTGCACGCCGCCCATGTGGTAGCGGTACATCAGACCCAGCACCTGTTGCGCCTCGGCGTGGTTCTGCTCGGCCGCCTTGCGGAACCAGCTGACGGCCTGCTTGTGGTCCTGCAGCACGGCGTTGCCCGTGTAATACATGGCGCCCACCACATACTGGGCGTCGGCCTTGCCCTGGTCGGCCGCCTTGCGGTGCCAGAACATGGCTTGCTTGTAATCCTGCGGCAAGCCGCGGCCCATGTAGTACATCAAGCCCAGCAAATGCTGGGCATCGGCGTTGCCGGTCTTGGCCAGTGGCAGGATTTCCTTGTAGGCCAGCGCGTAATTCTTGTTGTTGTAGGCACTGGCGCCTTCGACGAAGCCAGCCCGTGCGGGCAGCTGTATCGCCAACAGCATGAGTAATGTAATGATCAGTTTTTTCATCGGAATGGGATGTGGTCTGACTACTTATTCTTGTTCTGCCAATAAAGCCTGCGGCAGGATGCGTTTACTTCCAGCTGACTTTGCCCAGGCCCTCGACGCTGACATCGCGGTTGGCCGGCTTGCCGTACACCACCACCGAGCCGAGTCCGCTCAGGTTCAGCTTGGCATTCGTATGGGCATTCACCGTGGCATTGCCCAGGCCGCTCAATTCCAGATTGACGGCATCGACTTCGAACTGCTGCGCATTCAGGCTGCCCAGGCCGCCCAGGCTCGCTTTCAGGATACGTCCGCGTCCACCCAGTATCACGGAACCCGCACCCTGCAGGTCCAGCTCCGCGCGCTCATTGTTGCCTATCCATATCTGCATGCTGCCCACGCCGCCCAGGCTGGCATTGAGCTTGCGGTAGTCGCCCACCAGCTTGATGCTGCCCGCCCCTTCCAGCGACAGGGTCAGTTCCTCGCCCTTGAAGCCCGTGATGTCGGTGCTGCCAAATCCTTCCGAGCTCAGCTCGCGCAGGTTCGGCAGGACCAGGTCGGCGCGGATCGACGAGGGGCCGATCTTGAAGCCGCGCACCTCCGTTTCGATGTGCAGGGTATCGCCGCTTTGCGCCGTGCTGACATCGGCGATGTAGCGCTTGTCGGCCGTGATGCTTAGCGAAGCCACGTTGCCCTGGCGAATGCGCACTTCCATCACGCCATCGAGCTTGACGCGCACGACGCGGGCGTCGACGTTGCGCATTTCCAGCAAGCGGGTCTCGGCGGCCACGCCGCGCACCAGGCCCAATGTCGCCAGGAACAGCAGCGCCAATTGCAGAATCTTTTTCATGTAGTGCATCCTCGGTATCTTGTTTTTATGTGTCGCGGCGCCCGCGTGGGGCGCCTGCATTGCTCGCGCAGCACCACTGTAGCAGCGCCGAAAATGGCTGACAATCAATTATGCAAAACGGGCTTTTTCGGCAGCGCTCAGGCGCTTGGCCTTGACGACCACCACTTGCATGGCAGCCTTGTTCGCTGGCGCGGCCAGGGTGGCCGTGGAACTGGCCACTTGCAGGGCCGGAGCGGCCGGGGCGATGGCGTAGCAGCTGGCGCCGAACACGATAGCGGCGGCAACGGCAATGACTTCCATGTTTTTAGCGACGTTCATGTTGTTCTCCTCGGGTGTCTGGCAGTGGGCTTGCGGTATGGTGTCACTATAGCCATACCGCCCCCGGCAGACACGCCGATTGCGACGAACTGCATTTTTGGCAGGCTGGCCTGACAAAAACGCGGATGAACGTGCAGATCGCTAAGCGTCTTCTTAAAACTCTTCCCACTCGTCGGCGCCGGACTTGGCCGCCTTGACGGGTTTGACCGGCGCCAGCGCGCGGGCCGGCGCGCGCGGTGCAGCAGCGGCTGGCTTCGCCTTGAGGCGCGTCACGGGCGCGTGTGCCGCGGCAGGACCGGCATCGCCCAGGCGGAACATGCCGACGGCTTGCGCCAGGTCCACGGCCTGCTCCTGCAGGCTTTCCGCGGCGGCAGCCGCTTGCTCGACGAGGGCCGCGTTTTGCTGCGTCATGGTATCCATGTGCGTGACGGCCGTATTGATCTCGCCGATGCCGGCGCTCTGTTCGCGGCTGGCCACCGTGATCTCGCTCATGATGGTCGTCAATTGCTGCACCGAGGCCACCACCTGATCCATGGTCTGACCCGCCTCATCGACGAGGCGGCCGCCGGCATCGACCTTCTCCACCGAATCGCCGATCAATTCCTTGATTTCCTTCGCCGCACCGGCGGAGCGTTGCGCCAGGTTGCGCACTTCGGACGCCACCACGGCAAAGCCCCTGCCCTGCTCGCCCGCGCGCGCCGCCTCGACGGCCGCGTTCAGCGCCAGGATGTTCGTCTGGAAGGCGATACCGTCGATCACGCCGATGATGTCGACGATCTTGCGCGAGCTTTCCTGGATGCCAGCCATGGTGCCCACCACCTGCTGCACCACGCGGCCACCCTTGGCCGCCACTTCCGAGGCGGACACGGCCAACTGGTTGGCTGCATGCGCGTTTTCCGCATTCTGCTTGACGGTCGACGTCAGCTCATCCATCGAGCTGGCCGTCTCTTCCAGCGCGCCCGCCTGCGCTTCCGTACGCGAGGACAGGTCCGCATTGCCGGCGGCAATGTCGGCCGACTCGCTGCGCACCAGGGTGCTGATGCTGCGGATCTGCACCAGCACGGTGGCGATCTTTTCGACGAACAAGTTGAATGCCTTGGCGATCTGCGCCAGCTCGTCCGCGCCTTCCGCGTCGAGGCGGCTGGTCAGGTCGCCGTCGCCCGTGGCGATCGCTTCCATCGCATCGCGCACCAGACCCAGGCGGCGCAAGGCGCGCGCCACCAGTACGCTCAATACCGTGGCGGCCAGGGCCAGCACCAGCAAGGCCGTCAGGGCCGACGCGCGCAGCATGGAGCTCAGTGCCTGCGTCGCTTCTGCACGGTCGAGCACGGTAGCCAGCAGCCAGTCGCTTCCCGGCACTTTACTTACATGCAAGATACCGTTACGGTCACCCAGGCGAATGGCTGCGCCATTGCCGCTCTTTTCGATATCGGCCAGCGCCTGCGCGCTCAGGCCCGGGTCCAGCTCGGCCAGCGGTTTCAGAGTCAGTTTGCTATCCGGATGGGCGATGATCTTGCCGCCGCCATCGACGAGGAAGGCATAGCTGGACGCCGTCGGCTTGATCGAAGCGACGTTTTGCACTACCGCATCCATCATCACGTCGGCCGCCATCACGCCCGTCACGCTGCCCTTGCCGCCCAGCGGCTCGGCAAACGTCACCACCAGCTTGCCCGTGCTGGCGCCGATGTAGGGCGCGGTGATGATGGGGCCGCCCACTTCGGACGCCAGCTTGTACCAGGGGCGCGCCGTGGGATCGTAGTCGGCGGCGCGCTTGCGCTCCTGCGAAAAGACGGCGTGCTTGTCGGCAAAGCCGATGTACGCCATGTCGAAGGTGCCCGCCTGTTCGGCCGCCTTCAGGGCCAGCAGCGGATCGGCCGCCGTGGCGCCCTGCTTGAGCGAGCCCACGACGGCTTGCTTGGAACGCAGCCATTCGGCGATGGCTTGCGCATGGCTGTGCGACAACTGCAGCATCTGCGTGTCGAGCGCGGCCAGGGTGCTGGAACGCGTCGTGAAGAAATTGGCAATGGCGACAGCCAGCATGGCCAGCACGACGATGGAAACGGCGATGGCGATCAGCCGCGCCTTAAGGGAGGACAACATGGTGCATCCAATAAAAAAAGAGAAAATCGGGAGGGATGCACCATGGTCGGGGAATAAGATTTTGTCGTCAAGCAATACTGACAGTCAATTACCCATAAACAACAATTGATACCATATAGTTCATGTCTCGCCGCGCAGCTTGCGCAAGGCGGGCGAGTCGCCGCCCGTCGCCTCGATGCGGAAGCGGGCAAACGCCTGCTCCAGCTCAGGGTAGCAGCGCAAACTGCCTTCGTTAAAGTAGCGCCCGCCGGGGATATCGCCCCATGGCAGGGGTGCGCTCAAGCCCCCGTTCCCCGCCAGGGCCAGCAGCGGCTCGAGCGCGCTGCGCAGGTCGGCCACTTCCGTATCGGCGCCCGCCAGGCGGGCCAGCAACTGTTCCAGTTCGGTAGTACAGGCTTGCAGGCGCGACTGATCCATGTTCACTCCTAATTCTTGATGGTGCCCACCAGCACGGGCGCCGACCACAGCTTGCGATTGGGCAACAGGTATTGCAAGGCGCCACCCTTGCGCCGCACCAGGCCGCCCAGCTCTTCGGTCGGCGCCACCGAGCTGACAAACACCGTCACGGTCCCGTTAGGCGTGACCTCATACACATCATACAGCGGCGCTTCGCTCCTGAGCGGCAAGCCGAAGCAGTCTGCCAGCGAGTCACACTCGTCGCTGCCTTGCAACTGCCCGATAGTGGTGAAGTATGGCGAATAGCGCAAGACGCTCTGTCCGTGCGGCACTACCTTGTAGAGCGGAATATCGATCAGCCAGACGGTCGGCAACTTATTGCCGGACGCCAGCTGCTCAACGGCCCGCGCATAAATCGTCTCCGCCGGCGCGCCCGGATCGGCCGCGCGCAGCTGGGCCAGGAATTGCTGCCCGTCCTCACCCTCCAGCCAGCCGTCGATCACCGGGCGCTGCAGGCCGATGGTCTTGAAGGTGCTGAGGTCATTGATTTCGCGCGCATGCACGGCGCGCAAGGCGTCGAGGTCTTGCGCCGGCATGGCTGCGGATGCAGCGGCGATGGGGATGGGCAGCGGCACCGGCGTCGGTGCGTCGTCAGCCTGTGCCCAGGTGCAGGGCGAAACGGCAAGCAGAAAGGCGGCGGCCAGCCCGCGGAATGTGCGCATGCTGCATCTCCTTGGAAGACTCGTTCAGGGGAAGATTCCCTTTCCGAATCTACAAGGAGCGGCAGCGGCCGATACGCGCTGTATCAAGGCCGATGCACACGTCGACACACACTTTCGATGCAGCGCAAACGCGGCGCAAAAAAAAACCGCCAGGGCTTGCGCGCTGGCGGTTTTGATCATGCGGCCGAGGCCGCATTCAGGCGAACCTGAAGGAAATTAAGCGGCTGGCGCTTCGTTGCCTTCAGCAGCTTTCATCGACAGTTTCAGACGGCCGCGGTCGTCCGTTTCCAGAACTTTTACACGCACCAGCTGGCCTTCTTTCAGGTAGTCGGCCACGGCGTTGACGCGCTCGTTGGCGATCTGCGAGATGTGCAGCAAGCCGTCCTTGCCTGGCATGACTTGGACGATGGCGCCGAAGTCCAGCAGTTTCAGCACGGTGCCTTCGTAGGTCTTGCCCACTTCGACGGAAGCGGTCAGTTCTTCGATGCGGCGCTTGGCTTCCTGGCCGGCAGCAGCGTCGACGGAAGCGATGGTGACCACGCCTTCGTCGCTGATGTCGATCTGGGTGCCCGTCTCTTCGGTCAGCGCACGGATCACGGCGCCGCCCTTGCCGATCACGTCACGGATTTTTTCCGGGTTGATCTTGATGGTGATCAGACGCGGTGCGAAATCGGACAGTTCGGTTTTGACGTGCGGCATGGCTTTTTGCATTTCGCCCAGGATGTGCTCGCGGCCTTCCTTGGCTTGCGCCAGTGCCACTTGCATGATTTCCTTGGTGATGCCCATGATCTTGATGTCCATCTGCAGCGCCGTGATACCGTTGCGGGTACCGGCTACCTTGAAGTCCATGTCGCCCAGGTGATCTTCGTCGCCCAGGATGTCGGACAGCACGGCAAACTTGCCGCCTTCCTTGATCAGGCCCATGGCGATACCGGCCACGTGTTCTTTCATCGGCACGCCGGCGTCCATCAGTGCCAGGCAGCCGCCGCAGACGGAAGCCATCGACGAGGAACCGTTCGATTCCGTGATTTCCGATACCAGACGCACCGAGTAGCTGAACTCTTCAGCTGCTGGCAGGGCAGCGATCAGCGCGCGCTTGGCCAGGCGGCCGTGGCCGATTTCGCGGCGCTTAGGCGTACCGACACGGCCCGTTTCGCCGGTGGCGAACGGAGGCATGTTGTAATGCAGCATGAACGAATCGGTGAACTCGCCCATCAGCGCATCGATCTTCTGGCTGTCGCGGGCGGTGCCCAAAGTTGCCACGACCAGCGCTTGCGTTTCGCCGCGCGTGAACAGGGCCGAACCGTGGGTGCGTGGCAGCACGCTGGTGCGGATCGAGATCGGACGCACGGTGCGCGTGTCGCGGCCGTCGATGCGTGGCTCGCCGTCCAGGATTTGCGTACGCACGATTTTCGCTTCGATGTCGAACAGGATGTTGTTCACTTCAGCGCTGTCGATAGCCGCGCCGCCGTTGGCAGCCACTTCAGCCGACAGGTCGGCGATCACTTCCGACGTCGCTGCTTTCAGCTTGGCCGTACGCTCTTGCTTGTCCTTGGTTTGATACGCGTCATTGATCTTGGCATTGGCGAAATGCGCGACGCGGGCGATCAGTGCTTCGTTTTTCGGCGCAGGCGCCCATTCGACTTCCGGCTTGCCGCCGTCACGCACCAGGTCGTGAATCGCGTCGATGACGACTTTCATCTGGTCGTGGCCGAAGACCACGGCGCCCAGCATGATTTCTTCGGACAGCTGTTTCGCTTCCGATTCGACCATCAGCACGGCCGTTTCGGTACCGGCGACAACCAGGTCCATTTCCGACGTTTTCAGTTGCTGGACGGTCGGGTTCAGGATGTACTGGCCATTGGCGTAACCGACGCGCGCGGCGCCGATAGGACCGTTGAAAGGCACGCCCGATACGCACAGGGCAGCCGATGCGCCGATCATGGCGGCGATGTCCGGATCGATTTCAGGGTTGACCGACAACACGTGAATGATGACTTGCACTTCATTCAGGTAGCCTTCCGGGAACAGCGGACGGATAGGACGGTCGATCAGACGGGAGGTCAGTGTTTCTTTTTCGGAAGGACGGCCTTCGCGCTTGAAAAAACCGCCCGGGATTTTACCGGCAGCATAGGTTTTCTCGACATAATCAACCGTCAAAGGGAAGAAATCCTGGCCTGGCTTGGCATCTTTGCGTGCCACTACCGTTGCCAGAACGACGGTATCTTCGATCGACACCAGCACTGCGCCGGATGCCTGACGTGCGATTTCGCCGGTTTCCAGGGTCACTTGGTGTTGACCGTACTGGAAGGTTTTCGTAACTTTGTTAAACATGGGGTATCCCTTTTCTAATTGCCGACAGATTTTCAGGGGCTGTCGTTCACCTCACCACAGGCGGCGAAAACTTCGTTGCCGCCTTTACTACTTTACTTTTAAAACATGATATCGGTAGAGAATACTGTACTTCTCGACATAAATCCGGAATTCAAATGACAAAATGCCCGCGTCAGCGAACTGGCGCAGGCATTTCTGTATAAACCTTGTACGGCAAAAATTACTTGCGCAGACCAAGTTTAGCGATCAGGTCGCGATAACGGGTAGCGTCTTTAGCCTTCAGGTAGGACAACAGGCTCTTACGACGGTTGACCATCATGATCAGGCCGCGGCGGGAGTGGTGATCTTTCGAGTGGGCTTTGAAGTGGCCGTTCAGTTCGTTGATGCGAGCTGTCAGCAGTGCAACTTGCACTTCAGGGGAGCCGGTGTCGTTTTGACCACGTGCGTTGTCCGCGATGATAGCGGCTTTGTTGATGTTTTCTACTGTCATGATAAACCTTTCACATGCGGTGCACAGAGTCTGAACCCTATCCACCGTGAACTACGATTATTAAAATACTGGCCTATGCTTCCAACCAGACGCGCAAGTATATCGGAAAAATGCCCGCCTGTATCCTGCCGTGCGCGCTTTTCTCGGTGCATGATAGGGTTTTCCTGCATTTCAGGAGGTCAAACATGAAAAAACTGCTCAAATCAGCAACACCGCTGCTGTTTGCCGCGCTGGCCGGCTGCGCCAGCTGGAACGTCCCGCCGCCCCAGCCGGGCGAGCCGCGCGCCGCCGTGGAAGCGCGCCTGGGCCGGCCCACCAATATCTACCAGCTACCCACGGGTCCCGAACTCGAATACGCGACGGGACCGTACGGCCAGTACACGTATATGGCCCGTTTCGGCCCCGACGACAGGTTGATTTCCTACGAGCAAGTGCTCGACACGCCAGGCTTTGCCCGCATCAAGGTGGGCGTGTCGACTCAGCAAGACGTGCTGCACACCCTGGGCCGCCCGACGGAAACCTCGTATCTGTCGCTGCCGAAACTGCACGTCTGGTCCTACCGCTACAAGGAATCGGGCGTGTGGGATTCCATGATGCACGTGCACTTCGACCACGACGGCATCGTGCGCATGATGATGAACGGGCCAGATCCAGCCAAGGAAGAGCGGCGGTTTTTCTGGTAGTTAGCGCCCCCTCACGGTTGCGGGTCGATGCGCTCGTCTTTCGCATGCAGTTTGTTTAAGGCCGACAAATACGCCTTGGCCGACGCGACGATGATGTCCGGATCGGCGCCCACGCCATTGACGATGCGCCCATCGCGCGACAGGCGCATCGTGACTTCACCCTGCGACTGCGTGCCCGTGCTGATAGCATTGACGGAGAACAGGACCAGCTCGGCGCCGCTGGCGGCCGCGCTTTCGATGGCGTTGACGGTCGCGTCGACGGGGCCATCGCCCTGCCCTTCGCAGCTGCGCTGCTCACCGCCGACGAGAAACTCCACGCGCGCATGGGGCACGGAGCCCGTCGTCGACTGCTGCGTCAGCGCAACAAAACGGTAGTGCTCACTCTCCTGCGCCTGCTGCTCCTCGCTGACGAGGGCCATGATGTCTTCGTCGAAAATCTCGGATTTCCGGTCGGCCAGTTCCTTGAAGCGCAGGAAGGCCGCGTTGACTTCCGCTTCCGACTCCAGAGAAATGCCCAGCTCCTGCAGCCGCTGCTTGAAGGCATTGCGCCCCGACAGTTTGCCGAGCACGATCTTGTTGGCCGTCCAGCCCACGTCTTCGGCGCGCATGATTTCATACGTCTCGCGCGCCTTTAAAATGCCGTCCTGGTGGATGCCGGACGCGTGCGCAAAAGCGTTCGCGCCGACGACGGCCTTGTTCGGCTGCACGGCAAAGCCCGTGATCTGCGACACCATTTTGGACGCCGCCACGATTTGTGTCGTATCGATGCCCACCGTCAGGTTGTAATAGGCGGCGCGCGTGCGCAGCGCCATCACCACTTCTTCCAGCGCCGTATTGCCGGCCCGCTCGCCTAGGCCATTGACCGTGCACTCGATCTGCCGCGCGCCGCCTATCATGACGCCGGCCAGCGAGTTGGCCACAGCCAGGCCCAGGTCGTTATGGCAATGGACGGACCAGATGGCCTTGTCGGAGTTCGGTATGCGTTCGCGCAAGCGCTTGATGGTCGCGCCGAAGATTTCGGGCACAGCGTAGCCGACCGTGTCGGGAAAATTGATGGTGGTGGCGCCCTCGGCGATCACGCCCTCGAGCACACGGCAAAGGAAATCTTCGTCGGAGCGGCTGCCGTCTTCGGGGCTGAATTCGATGTCGTCAGTGAACTGGCGCGCAAAGCGCACGGCATTTTGCGCCTGCGTCAGCACTTGCTCTGGCGTCATGCGCAGCTTCATCTGCATGTGCAGGGGCGACGTGGCGATAAAGGTATGGATGCGCTTGCGCTCGGCTGGCGCCAGCGCCTCGGCGGCGCGGGCGATGTCGCGGTCGTTGGCACGCGACAGCGAGCAGATGGTGGACTCGCGCACGGCGCCGGCAATCGCCCGTATCGATTCGAAGTCGCCCTGCGAGGCGGCGGCGAAGCCCGCCTCGATCACGTCGACCTTCATGCGCTCGAGCTGCTTGGCGATGCGCAGCTTTTCCTCGCGCGTCATGGAGGCGCCCGGCGATTGCTCGCCGTCGCGCAGGGTGGTGTCAAAAATGATGAGTCGGTTGCTGGTGGTCATGGCTGCTCCTGGCTGTCTGAAGACTGGCGACGCTACCGACTCGCCGCATTAATGCTCGGGGTCGGTCTGGATGATGCTGACGGGCTTGCCCTTCGCCATGCGCCAGAAAAACACGGCGTAGCCGGACAGGCCATACACGACGAAAATCGGGAACAGCACCTTCGGCGGATCGATGGAAATGAGCGCGAAGAACAATGCCAGCAGGAATACCACGATAAAAGGCACGGACTTGCGGAAATTCACATCCTTGAAGCTGTAGAACGGCACGTTGGTGACCATGGTCAGGCCGGAAAACAGGGCGATCGTCCACGATACCCAGGCCAGCTGGTTGCCGGCAAATTCCAGGTCGTTCATCAGCAGGATGAAGCCGGCCACCATGGCCGCCGCCGCCGGGCTGGGCAAGCCCTGGAAGAAGCGCTTGTCGACCACGGCGATATTCGTGTTGAAGCGGGCCAGGCGCAAGGCGGCACCGGCGCAGTACACGAAGGCGGCCAGCCAGCCCAGTTTGCCCATGCCGCGCAGCGACCATTCGTAGATCACCAGCGCCGGCGCGGCGCCGAACGACACCATGTCGGACAGGCTGTCGTACTGGGCGCCGAATTCGCTCTGCGTATTTGTCAGGCGGGCGATGCGGCCGTCGAGGCCGTCGAGGATCATGGCGATGAAGATGGCCCAGGCCGCGTGCTCGAATTTCTGGTTCATGGCCATGACGATGGCGTAGAAGCCGCAAAACAGGGCTGCCGTCGTAAAGGCATTCGGCAACAGATAGATGCCGCGGCGGCGCAAGGTTTTCTTGCCAGTGCCATCGTTCACCGGCTGGCGCGCGAATTTGCTGAAGCGGGACGCTTTGGATACTGCGGGAGTGCCGTTCTTGCCTCTACGACGGGGGAAGTTTGCCATGTTGTTCCATATCTTGTGTACTGCGGGGGAATCGGTGCCAGATGGCAGGCGCATGACTGTCACGGCATGCGCCTGCCGGTGTTGTCATTATAGAGGAGCCACCGCCAAAGAAAAGCGCGGCGGCGTCAAGCTGGCAATATTGATCCCTGTTCAAGCCTTATTTGAACTTGACCTTGGCCACCAGGCCCATGTTCAAGGTCGTTTCGCCCGGCTCGAAGCTCGGTTCGGCCACCTGGTTGCCGCCATAGCCCATGGCATCGGCACTCATGGCGCGCGCGCCGGCCACGTTGGCGCGCTGCGCGTAGTTGCCCGAACCTTCGAAATCGATGGTATCGATCACGGCGTCACTGACATTGCGGCCCATGGCGCCAGCGATGGCGGCCACGCGCTCGTTGAGGTTCTTGTAGGCGGCGACGATGCGCTGGTCGTCGAGCTTGCGGATGGTGGCGGGCGCCAAGCCGAAGTTCAGGCGGTTCAGGGTCAGCACGCCTTGCGCAGCCGACACGGTTTTCGGCAAGGCGGCCAGATTCGTCGTCGTTACCTGCAGATACTGGCCCACTCGCCAGCCGGTCGGCACTCTGGGTTTGGCGGCGACACCAGGCGGCAATGGCGCCGTTTCAGGATACACGGCATACGTGTAATAGCCCTGGGTTTTCAGCACGGCTTGCGGATCGGCTTTCTTGACGATGGCCGCGCCCTGGTTCATCTTCTGGTTCACGCGCGAGGCGGCGGCGGCCTTGTCCTTGTCCTGCTCTTCGACGGCCAGGGTGACGGTCACCTGGTCGTTCGCATGCACCACTTCGCCGTTGGCGGGCACCACGACGAGGGTGCCGGAGGTGGGCAAGGTCTGGGCTTGTACGCCCAAGGCAATGGTAGCGGCGGCGGCAGCCAGCAGTGATTTCATGACGGTCATGGGTTCTCCTGGAAAATATGGGGGCAAAAACGACCATGGGGCCAACAGCCCCATGATTTTTAACACATGCTAACGTGGAAATACTTCCACACTATTGAACTTACTTGAACTTGACCTTGCCGACGACACGCATGTCGAGCGTCGTTTCGCCCGGCTCGAAGCTCGGTTCGGCGACGGCACTGTCTTCGCTCATCTTGGCGCTGCGCATCATCATCGGTGCGGCGGCAGAGCGGTTTTCCGTGACGTAATTGCCCGAACCTTCGAAGTCCACCGTATCGAGCACGGCGTCGGAAACGTTGCGGCCCATGGCCTTGGCGATGGCGGCCACGCGCTCATTCAGGTTTTTATAGGTGGCGGCGATGCGCTGGTCGTCCAGCAAACGGATGGTTTCCGGCTTCAGACCGAAATTCAAGCCATTCAGGGTCAGCACGCCTTGCGCCGCCGACACGGTTTTGGGCAGGGACGCCAGGTTGGCCGTCGTCACTTCCAGGTACTGGCCCACGCGCCAGGCCGTTGGCAGGCGCGGCTTGGCAACGGCGCCAGCCGGCAATGGGCGCTCTTCCGGATACACAGGATAGGTATAGTAGCCATACGATTTCAGTGCCGCCGACGGATCAGCCTGCTTGACGATGGCGATGCCCTTGTTCATCTTCTGGTTGACACGCGACGCGGCCGCAGCTTTGTCCTTGTCCTGTTCTTCGACGGCCAGGGTAGCGACCACCTGGTCATTGACATGCTTGACTTCGCCAAACGCGGGAACGACCACCAGGGTGCCGGAAGTCGGCAGGGATTGCGCTTGTGCGCTCAGGGCAACGGTGGCTGCGGCGGCAACAAGGACGGATTTCATCACGGTCATGGGGGTACTCCTAGGTAGTTAATGTGGCTGACAGCCAGCGAAGGGAGCAGTTTTGCCGCCCCTTTCGCTTGAGAAACTTGTCAAACTGTGTAGATTCTAACGCCTCATTCATTCCCGTGGCGCAAATTAACAAATCGTCACAAAATGCGCTTGCCAGTCACATCTGCTCACATTTCAATACACTGCCATTGAAAAAAACAATGTTATTAATGACTTATCAGTGGCCGACCACCGCGCCGCCGCTGCGCCGGCCCGGCTTGAAACTGTGACGGCGCGCGCGCCAGGCAATGGTCAATGCCACCATCAGCAAGGCCAGCATGGCCCACGGGAACGATGCCGCACCATAGCCGTCGAGCAGCAAGCCGCCCGCCAGGCCGCCGCCCGCGATGGCCACGTTCCAGATGGTCGCCACCATGGCCTGCGCCACATCCATGCCGTCGCCGGCCGCGTCCGCCGATGCCGTCTGCAGCAAGGTGCCGGCGCCGCCAAAGGTGATGCCCCAGATGGCCATGCTGACATAGATGACGATGGGGGAGTCCATCGCCAGGCCCAGCGCGACCATCACGAGGGCAAAGGCGGCGATGCAGCCCAGCACGAGCGGGCGCAGCCAGCGGTCGATCAGCCGGCTGACCAGCCAGATGCCGGCCAGCGAACCTACGCCATACACGAGCAGCACCAGGTCGACACGCGGGCGCAAGCCGGACGGCGCCAGGAACGGCGCGATGTAGGTATACAGAATGTTATGCGCCAGCATCCAGGCGACGATCACCGCCAGAATCGGCCGCACGCCCGGCGTCATGAATACCTGGCGGATCGACAGGCGCTCGCCATTCTTTTGCCCAGGATAATCGGGCACGGCCAGCAGCACCCACGCGACCAGCACCACAGCCAGGCCCGACATGATGCCGAAGATGCTGCGCCAGCCCAGCACGCCGCCCATCAGGGTGCCCAGCGGCACGCCCAGGGACAGGGCCAGCGGCGTGCCGATCATGGCAATGGCCATCGCCCTGCCCTGCTGTTCGACGGACACCATGCGGCGCGCGTAGCCGGCCATCAAGCCCCAGGCCAGCCCGGCGGCCATGCCGGTGACGAAGCGCGAGACCAGGGCGACCATATAGTTGGGCGACAGCGCCGTCGCCGTATTGAAGATCAAAAAGCCGATGATGGCCAGCAGCAAGACATTGCGCCGGCGCCAGCCGCTCGTCAGCGCTGTCAGGGGAATGGCCGTCAGGATGGAACCGATGGCGTAGACGGTGACCAGCTGGCCCGTCATGACTTCGGAAATACCGAGGTCGCGGGCAATCTGCGGCAGCAAGCCGGCGGGCAAGGTTTCCGACAGGAGGGCGAGAAACGCCGTCATGGCCAGGGCCAGCAAGGCCAAGACGGGAAGACGTTCGGAAACGGAAGATTCGGCAGTGCCCGGCATGGGTACTGTTGCGGTAGTGCGGTCGGTCATAGGGGTCCTTCAGGTTGCCAAGCGGCTGATCAATTGGCGCCTGGCGTGCTACAAAAGCGGTGATGCGCGTTGCGGTCGGCAGATACCGAAACAGATGCAGCCCACAGGGAACTGCAAAGGAAGGCCGGAATTATATAGGAATATAAAAAGACAGGAGGCGGGCGAAAAACGTGCGCGCCAAAACAGCCGCGCTCAAGCTGGCGTCATGCAGGCATCATTGGCCGCCTTGCGTGGCGAAAACCAGGCATTCGATTTCGGACTGTACAGGAAGGCGCAGATGACGGCGAACGTCAGCGCGCCAGGCAGGACATTCATCTTGAGCGGCACGGTCGCCAGGCTGAGCGCAATGTCGATCACGCCCCACACCAGATACACAGTGCGCGCACCACGCTGCCTTTGCAGCATGGCCAGCGCGGCCACCAGAGTAATGCCCAGGCTAGCGAGCAAGATCGCGTATTGCGCCTCGGCGGGAATCGCGCTGTGCGCCATCCACGCCTGCATGGCGGGATCGTTGCGGCCGAGGTAAGCCGACACCAGCGATGACAGAGAACCGATGACCAGAAACCAGCAACTGATGGCAAGCGAGACGGGGCGCTTGACCACATGAAGATTCCCGACAAAAACTTTAGAAAAAACAAGCATGGTGCTGACGGTAAGATTGAATGGGCCTGATTGTAACGGATGTTGCCTGCCAAACGATGCGCATAAAAAAAGCCGGCTTGCGCCGGCTTCTTGTGAAGAACGATAACTGCTTAGTTCTTCGACTGGTCAACCATCTTGTTCTTGGCGATCCAAGGCATCATGGCGCGCAGTTTCGCACCCACTTCTTCGATCTGGTGCTCGGACGTCAAACGGCGGCGCGAGATCAGGGTCGGTGCGCCTGCCTTGTTTTCCAGGATGAAGCTCTTCGCGTATTCGCCCGTTTGAATGTCTTTCAGGCATTGACGCATCGCATCCTTGGTGGCCGACGTCACGACTTTAGGACCGGTCACGTATTCGCCGTATTCGGCGTTGTTCGAGATCGAGTAGTTCATGTTGGCGATGCCGCCTTCATAGATCAGGTCGACGATCAGTTTCAATTCGTGCAAGCACTCGAAGTACGCCATTTCAGGCGCGTAACCAGCTTCCGTCAGGGTTTCGAAGCCGGCCTTGATCAGTTCCACGGCGCCGCCGCACAGCACGGCTTGTTCGCCGAACAAGTCCGTTTCGGTTTCTTCACGGAAGTTCGTTTCGATGATGCCGGCACGGCCGCCGCCGTTGGCCGAGGCGTACGACAGGGCGATATCGCGGGCGATGCCCGATTTATCCTGGTACACGGCGATCAGATGCGGTACGCCGCCGCCCTGGGTGTAGGTGGCGCGCACGGTGTGGCCTGGCGCTTTCGGCGCGACCATGATCACGTCCAGATCGGCGCGTGGCACGACTTGGCCGTAATGCACGTTGAAGCCGTGGGCGAAGGCCAGCACGGCGCCTTGCTTGGCGAACGGGGCGATGTTTTCGTTGTAGACCTGGGCGATGTTTTCATCTGGCAGCAAGATCATGATGACGTCGGCCGCTTTCACGGCGTCATTGACTTCCGCTACTTTCAGGCCCGCTTGCTCGACCTTGGTCCAGGAAGCGCCGCCCTTGCGCAGGCCGACGGTGACGTTGACGCCCGAATCGTTCAGGTTTTGCGCGTGTGCATGGCCTTGCGAACCGTAGCCGATGATGGCAACGTTTTTACCTTTGATCAAGGAGAGGTCAGCGTCTTTGTCGTAAAAAACTTTCATGGTATTTCCTATATATTTGATGATGCGTTGTTGTTTTAAATGCGGCGCCAGGGCCGCGTAGTGCTGCTTGTATTTTTATACTTTGAGGATGCGTTCGCCGCGGCCGATGCCGGAACCGCCCGTACGGACGGTTTCCAGGATGGCGGCGCGGTCGATCGAATCGATGAACGCGTCGAGCTTGACCTTGTTGCCGGTCAGTTCGATCGTGTACGTCTTTTCGGTGACATCGATGATGCGGCCACGGAAGATATCGGCGGTGCGCTTCATTTCCTCGCGCTCCTTGCCCACGGCCCGAACCTTGATCAGCATCAACTCGCGTTCGATATGCTGGCCTTCGGTCAGGTCCACCACCTTGACCACCTCGATGAGGCGGTTCAAGTGCTTGGTGATCTGCTCGATGATGTCGTCCGAACCGCTGGTGACGATGGTCATGCGCGACAGGGTCGAGTCTTCCGTCGGCGCCACCGTCAATGTTTCGATGTTGTAGCCGCGTGCCGAGAACAGGCCTACCACGCGCGACAGGGCGCCCGCTTCGTTTTCCAGCAAGACAGAAATAATATGGCGCATGATTAGAGATCCTCCGAACCGAGCATCATTTCGGACAGGCCCTTGCCGGCTTTCACCATTGGCCACACGTTTTCGGACTGGTCGGTAATGAAGTTCATGAATACCAGCCTGTCTTTCATGCCAAACGCCTCTTTCAGGGCGCCGTCGACGTCGCCCGGTTTTTCAATTTTCATGCCCACGTGGCCGTACGCTTCCGCCAGCTTTTCGAAATCGGGCAGCGAATCCATGTACGACTCGGAATAGCGCGAACCGTAATCGATTTCCTGCCACTGGCGCACCATGCCGAGGAAACGGTTGTTGAGCATGATGATCTTCGGCGTCAGGTGGTACTGCTTGCACGTGGCGAGCTCCTGGATGCACATCTGGATCGAACCTTCACCGGTGATGCAGGCAACGGTGGCGTCCGGATTGGCCATCTGCACGCCCATGGCGTACGGCAAGCCGACACCCATGGTGCCCAGGCCGCCGGAATTGATCCAGCGGCGCGGCTTGTCGAAGCCATAATATTGCGCCGCCCACATCTGGTGCTGGCCCACGTCGGACGTGATGAAGGCGTCGCCCTTGGTGATCTGGAACACCTTTTCCACCACCGATTGCGGCTTGATCACCAGGTCGGAGGTCGGGTATTTCAGGCATTCGCGGCCACGCCATTCGGCGATCTGCTTCCACCAGTTGCTCAAGGCATTGACGTTCGGCTTCGCTTCGGCCGCGTCCAGTTGCGCGAGGAACTCGATCAGCACGTCCTTGACGTTGCCGACGATGGGGATATCGACCTTGACGCGCTTGGAAATCGACGATGGATCGATGTCCACGTGGATGATCTTGCGCGGATGCGAAGCGAAATGTTTCGGATTGCCGATCACGCGGTCATCGAAACGGGCGCCGATGGCGATCAGGACGTCGCAGTTCTGCATCGCCATGTTCGCTTCATAGGTACCATGCATGCCGGGCATGCCGACATACTGCTCGCTCGAGGCGCGGTAGCCGCCCAGGCCCATCAAGGTGTTGGTGCACGGGAAACCCAGGCGGTCGACCAGCTTGTTCAGCTCGGGAGCCGCATGCGCGAGGATGACGCCGCCGCCCGTGTAGATCATCGGACGTTCGGCTTGCAGCAACAGCTGCACGGCCTTGCGGATCTGGCCCGAGTGGCCCTTGTCGACGGGACGGTAGGAACGCATCTCGACTTCCTTCGGATAGTCGAAATGGCATTTGTGCATGCTGATATCCTTGGGGATATCGACCAGCACGGGTCCCGGACGGCCGGTACGGGCGATGAAGAAGGCTTTCTTGATCGTCGCTGCCAGGTCCTTGACGTCCTTGACGAGGAAGTTGTGCTTGACGACGGGGCGCGTGATGCCGACCGTGTCGCATTCCTGGAACGCATCCTGTCCGATGGCGTGGCTCGGCACCTGGCCGGAGATAACGACCATGGGAATCGAGTCCATGTACGCGGTGGACAAGCCCGTGACGGCATTCGTGACGCCCGGACCGGACGTGACGATGGCGACACCGACTTTGTTCGAGCTGCGCGAATAGGCATCGGCGGCGTGGATCGCGGCCTGCTCGTGGCGTACCAGGATATGCTGGAATTTGTTTTGCTGGAAGATGGCGTCGTAGATGTAGAGTACGGCTCCGCCCGGGTATCCAAAGACGTGCTCGACGCCCTCTTCAGCCAGACAGCGCACGACAATTTCTGCGCCGGTAATGGGTCCTGCTGCTGCTTCGGTATTCATGAAACATTCCTTTCAAGGTCCATTGGAGATTGATCGGATGTTCTTTCCTGACGAAGTTCGCCGTGCGCGACAGTGCTCCTGCTTCCCTTTTCATGCGGTCACGACATTTCTTTGGGCACCCATAGATACCTTACAAAACAACGCTTAACGCAACTCGTTTGGCCGGAGTTTCTGTGGCGCCTGTACGAACCGCTCGCGCTTGTGGCGCGGGTTAGAACAAACTGCCTACAAATGAAAGCGCGTCTTGCCGCGGATGGCCTTGTGTGCCGGTCGCGACCTGACCATAGGGCTTTGGGGTGTTCAAAGCGTCCCATACGTTATCGCGTTGCACCATTATGGTCAAGGAAAATGTCAGCCGAAAGGCCAATTCCCCCGCACGCCGTGCAAAAAGCCTGCGGAAACGCACATTTTTTGCTAGCATGCACGGGGTTGCAAAAAGCATACCCGCCCCCATTTCGCCCACCGCACCCCGCAGCCGCTAAGATCCCCAATACCGCATGGCAACAGACAAAGAATTATCCGACTTTCTAGAAAATGTCGAGCGGCGCGCTTTCAAGCAGGCCGCCTACGCGGTCCGCAAGGAAGAATCGGCACTCGACATCGTGCAGGACGCCATGATCAAGCTGGCCGAGAAGTACGGCGACAAGCCAGCCGCCGAGCTGCCGATGCTGTTCCAGCGCATCTTGCAGAACACCATCCTTGATTATTTCCGCCGAGAAAAAGTTCGCAACACCTGGGTCAGCCTGTTTTCCGGCATGAAGCCCTCGGGCGACGAGCATGAAGATTTTGATATACTTGATACTTATGAATCGGAACAGGGCTCGAGTGCCGCCGAATCGTCAGCCGACCAGGTCGAACGCGCGCAAATGCTTGATTTGATTGATGCAGAGGTACAAAAACTGCCCTCACGTCAACGCGAAGCCTTCCTCATGCGTTACTGGCAGGACATGGATGTGGCTGAAACAGCGGAAGCGATGGGTTGCTCCGAAGGTAGCGTGAAAACACATTGCTCTAGAGCTACCCACACGCTCGCCGAATCGCTGAAAGCCAAGGGAATTAAATTATGAACACCGACGATCTCAATTTCGCTTACAAAGTGCGCCATGCACTGAACGAAAAACTCGACGACCTGCCCGCATCGGCCACCGATCGCCTGGCAGCGGCACGCAAGCTGGCCCTGTCGCGCAAGAAGGCGGACGCGCCCGCCGCAGTCGCCGTGCGCAAGGATGTCTTCGCCGGCATCGCCAGCAGCCTGTTCGTCGAGCCGCTGTCGTGGCTGGGCCGCATGAGCGTTGTCATCCCCCTGCTGCTGCTCGTTGGCGGCCTGGTGGGCATCTATCAGTTTGAGCAAGAACAACATATTGCCGAACTGGCAGAAATCGACGCCGCCGTCCTGTCGGACGAATTGCCGCTCTCCGCCTATATGGACCATGGCTTCAACGCCTACCTGACGAAACGCGAGCAATAAATGGCACGCACGAGCGTACGCAAAGGCTGGCTGGCTGGCGGCATCGGCCTGGGTGCTTGCGCCTTGGCGGGCGCCGCCTGGGTAGGCGCGCAGCAACATGCCGCGCCCGCCGCCCCTCCTGCAGCAGCCGCGCCCGTCGTGGCGCCCGCACCGGCCGTCAAGCCCGGCTCACCCCGCACGGGCGGCAAGGGCGGCACGCCGAAGGCTGGCGAGAATCCATTATGGAACAAGCTGTCGCGCGCGCAACAGGAAGCCCTGCAGCCGCTGGCGGGCGAGTGGAACAAGCTGGAACCGCTGCGCAAGCAGAAATGGCTCGATATCGCCAGCCGTTTTGCCTCGATGACGGCCGACGAGCAAATCCGCGTACATGACCGCATGCGCGAATGGGTCAAGCTGACGCCGGAACAGCGCCGCCTCGTGCGCGAGAACTATACCCGCACGAAGAAGATTGATCCGGGCCAAAAAACCGCGCAATGGGAGCAATACCAGCAATTGCCGGAAGATCAAAAGAAAAAGCTGGCGACGGAACTCGTGCCGAAAAAACCGCTGGGCAAGGTGCCTGCGATCAACTCGACGACGACCAAGCCGCCCGTACTTAAGGCGCCTGCCACGTCGGCAGCGCCTGCCGCCGCACCTGTCCAGCCGCCCGCTCCCGCAGCGACGGCCGTGCCGGCAGGCGATCCTGCCGCCACCACGCCACCCGCCGCCGTGCCCGTCACGCCACCTGCTACGCCCGCCCCACTGCCAACCAATGTCAAATAGCACGCCTGCCGCCAGCATCACCTCCCATCCCACGATCAAGCGCCGCCTGATTTCCATGGTGTACGAGTCGCTGCTGGCCCTGGCCGTGCTCTTTTTACCGTTCCTGCTGTTTGAACTGGCCGTGCAAGGCGCGCATACGCCATTGACGGAACACATGCGCCAATGCCTGGCCTTCCTCGTCATGGGCGCGTATTTCATCCATCAGTGGAGCCGCGAAGGACAAACCCTGGCCATGAAGACGTGGCGCCTGAAAGTCGTGCTGCCGGGCCACGCTCACGTGCCGCTGCGCGTGGCCGCCTACCGCTATGTCCTGTCATGGATGTGGCTGCTGCCCGCGCTCGTGGCGGCGTATGCCTTCGACCTGCAGCACTGGACGGCCCTGGGCGCCATCGGCGTGGGCATCCTGGCCTGGTCCAGCACGGCCCTGTTCACGGGCAATGGTCAATTCCTGCACGACAAGCTGGCGGGCACGCAGATCGTGCAATTGCCGGCTCCCGCGAAGAAGTCGAAAAAAGTCGCCGCCTGAGTTTTATGCGGCTTGACCTGGGTCATTGAAGCGCCACGGGGGCTCTGCGATCATGGCATGCCATGAAGAATACCGCCCCCCTCCCCCACACACGCTTCGCTCCCTACCGCGAGGAAGTCTGCAGCGAAGACGAAGTCAAGCATCTCGTCCACACTTTTTATGCGGCCGCGCGCGACGACGCCATGCTGGGCCCCATCTTTGCCGCCGAGGTCAAGGATTGGGATGCTCATCTGGCAACATTGATCGATTTCTGGTCAGGCTTGCTGCGCGGCACCATGCGCTACCACGGCAAGCCGCTGGCCCAGCACGCGCAAATGGAAAACCTCACGCCCTGCATGTTCCGCCGCTGGCTGACCCTGTTCTTTGCCACGACGGAAAGCATGGGCAACCCGGCCCTGCAAGAGAAGGCCGATACCATCGCCTTGAATATCGCCGAGCGGCTATGGAAAAGCTTTGCGGAAAGCCATTCCATCGTGGCGCCGCAGCTTTAGAAACGTTCGTAGCCTTGCAGATAGCGCCACTGTCCTGACGGCATGGCGCCCATCGAAATACGGCCAATGCGCAAGCGCTTCATGGCGACCACGTCCAGTCCCACCATCTTGCACATGTGGGCGATCTGGCCCGGCTGCACGTTTTTCAGGGCAAAGCGCAAGCGCGTTTCATTTTGCCAGCTGACCTTGATCGGCGGCAAAGGCTTGCCATTGAACGGCAAGCCGTGATTCAGCAGCGCCAGGCCATTCTCGGCGATGGCGCCCGACACTTCCACGATGAATTCCTGCTCCACCGTTTTCGCTTCGTCGACCAGCTTGCGGGCGACGCGGAAATCCTGCGTGAACACCAGCAGGCCGGACGCCATGGTGTCAAGCGGATTGGTGATGGTCAGACCGATCAGGTGGCGCTTGAGGAAGCGCGTGACGGAGCTGGGCGCCACATTTTCCGGCGTGAAAATCTCTTCGGGACGCAAACAGCTCAGGGCCGGCTTGCCTTCGCTGCCCACGCCGCCATTGATGCCGGCCGGCTTGTGCAGCAGAATCGTCACGGGCGGCATTTCTTCCAGGGTCGCGTTCGGCAGCAGCACCACCGTTTGATTGTCGGCCACGCGCGCGCCCGACTCTTCCACCAGCACGCCATCGACCGTTACCCAGCCGCCCTCGATATACAGCTCGGCCTCGCGGCGCGAACAGGGCACGTCTTCAGACAGACGCTTGGCCAGGCGGACGGTGGGCATTTCGATTGGTGTGGTCATGGGGAGGCGCAAAAAGCAAGGGAGGAGAAAGCCGGTATTGTAACCGACCCGCTCCTCCCTTTTTGTTGACGTTGTTGCTGACTGCCTGGTGGCTGTCGGATTACGCTGCGCTAATCCGACCTACACGGCCTACCGGCTGTTGCTGGTGATTGTCGGATTACGCGCTTACGCGCTAATCCGACCTACCCGACCGGCGCGGCGATGGCGGGCTTGGTAGGTTGGATTAGCGGCTTGCCGCGTAATCCAACAATCAGGCCGCCGCTTTTGCCAATTCCTCGGCAAAGAAACGGTGGCCCATCTCTTCCAGGCCCAGAGTCTGCAGCACTTCCTGCAGGCGTTCCGTCGGGCGCTGGCGCGGCAGGTTCTTGTAGCTGGCGATGATCAGTTCATTCTTCATCGAATGCTCCCAGCCCACCAGTTCCGTCACGCTGACCTGGTAGCCGTGCGCTTCCAGCTGCAGACAGCGCAGCACGTTGGTGATCTGGCTGCCGAACTCGCGCGTGTGCAGCGGATGGCGCCACAGTTCCGTCAAGACGCTCTTGCCCAGGCTTTTGCCCTTGTTCTTCTTCAGCACGGACGCGACTTCCGCCTGGCAACATGGCACCAGCACCATGAACTTCGCCTTTTTCTTCAGGGCGAAGTGAATGGCGTCATCGGTGGCCGTGTTGCAGGCGTGCAAGGCCGTGACGATGTCGATCTGCTGGGGCAGCAAGTTCGATTCCGTCGATTCGGCCACGGACAGCGGCAGGAACGACATGCCGGGGAACTTGAATTTCTTGGCCAGCTCCTGCGAGCGCTGCACCAGCTCTTCGCGCGTCTCGATGCCGTAGATGTGCGAACCGTCGTTGCCGTTCTTGAAGAACAGGTCGTACAGGATGAAGCCCAGGTAGGACTTGCCGGCGCCGTGGTCGACGAGGGACACGCCGGGATGGTCGAGCTGCACTTCGCGCAGCAGCGGCTCGATGAACTGCGTCAGGTGGTACACCTGCTTGAGCTTGCGGCGGCTGTCCTGGTTCATCTTGCCGTCGCGCGTCAGGATGTGCAATTCCTGCAGCAAGGCGACCGACTGGCCATCCTTGATCTCGGGCATATTGCTGGCGGCCGTGATGATGTCTTTCGGCGCAGCGACTGCGGTGGCGGCGGCTGCCGCGCCCTTAGCGCGCTTCATCGATCCACGCCATCTGTATCGCTTCGAGCACTTTTTCGCCGCCGCGCGTGTGGTCATCGTCGAAACCGTCCAGTTCCACCACCCAGTTATGCAGGTCGGTGAAGCGCACGGTCAGGGGATCGATGTCCGGATGCGTATCGAACAGCGCTTCGGCGATCGCGGTGATGTCGGACCATTTCATGTTAGTGGCTGCCTTCGCTGACCTGGTTGATCGTGTATTTCGGGATTTCAACGACGAGATCGGCCTCGGCCACGATGGACTGGCAAGACAGGCGCGACACGGCTTCCAGGCCCCAGGCCTTGTCCAGCATGTCTTCTTCCAGTTCCGTTGCTTCGTTCAAGGATTCGATGCCTTCGCGCACCAGCACGTGGCACGTGGTGCAGGCGCACGATTTTTCGCAGGCGTGCTCGATGTCGATGTCGTTTTCCAGCAGGATGTCGCAGATGGACTTGCCGGCAGGTGCTTCGATGACGGCGCCGTCCGGGCAAAGCTTGGCGTGCGGCAGGATAACGATTTGTGGCATGGTTTCTTCTTTCAGTCTGTCATTCGGAGCGCGGCCGCAGTTTCGGCGGCGCGCTGTTCAATTAGTCTTGTACGACCTGGTCCAGGGATTTACCCGTCAAGGCAGTGCGCACGCTGCGGTCCATGCGGCGCGAGGCAAAATCCTCGGTGCCGTCGGCGAGCAGCTCGATCGCCAGCTTCAAGGCCTGATGGTCGATGGCGCCGCTTTGCGATTGCACGATGGCATCGCGCACCTTGTTCATCAAGCCGTCGACGGTGACGCGCTCGGCGTCATCGAGCAAGCCGCCGTCTTCATCGAGCGCCGACTGCGTGGCCAGCAGGATGCGCTCCGCTTCCACCTGCTCTTCGCGCAGCGCGCGCGCCACCATGTCGACGTCTGCCGACGTGTACGAGTCCTGCAGCATGCGCGCGATGTCGTCGTCGCCCAGGCCGTAGGCCGGCTTGACGCTGATCGATGCTTCCACGCCCGAGCGCAGCTCGCGCGCCGACACGGACAGCAAGCCGTCCGCATCGACCTGGTACGTGATGCGGATGCGCGCGGCGCCCGCCACCATCGGCGGAATGCCGCGCAATTCAAAACGCGCCAGCGAGCGGCAATCACTGACCAGTTCGCGCTCGCCCTGCAGCACGTGCACGGCCAGGGCCGTCTGGCCGTCCTTGAATGTCGTGAATTCCTGCGCACGGGCGCACGGTATGGTCGAATTGCGCGGGATGATTTTTTCCACCAGGCCGCCCATGGTTTCGATACCGAGCGACAGCGGAATCACGTCGAGCAGCAGCCAGTCGTCGCCGGCGGCGCGGTTACCGGCCAGCAAGTTGGCCTGGATGGCCGCGCCCAGCGCCACCACTTTATCGGGGTCGATGTTCGCGTGCGGCGTCGTGTGGAAGAATTCACTGACGGCGCGCTGCACGTGCGGCATGCGCGTAGCGCCGCCCACCATCACCACGCCGTCGACGTCGTCCGCGTCCACGTTCGCATCGCGCAAGGCTTTCTTGATGGCGTTCATGGTCTTGGCGACCAGGTGCTGCGTCATGGCGGCAAAGTCGGCAGCCGTGATGCGCAGGTGGATTTCTTCGCCCGAGTTCAGCTTGGCGTCGATCGTCGTTTCCGGCTTGGTCGACAGCAGTTCCTTGATCTCGCGCGCTTTCACCATCAGGATGGCCGTGTCTTCGTCCGACAGCGGTGCCAGCTTGGCGTGCTCGCTGATCCAGCAGAACAGGCGGCGGTCGAAATCGTCGCCACCGAGGGCCGAATCGCCGCCCGTGGACAGCACTTCAAACACGCCCTTGCTCAGCTTCAGGATCGAGATGTCGAAGGTGCCGCCGCCGAGGTCATACACGGCGTACACGCCTTCGGACGCATTATCGAGGCCATACGCGATGGCAGCAGCCGTCGGCTCGCTCAAGAGGCGCAGCACGTTGATGCCGGCCAGCTGCGCCGCATCTTTCGTTGCCTGGCGCTGCGCGTCGTCAAAATAGGCGGGCACGGTGATCACGGCGCCGACCAGGTCGTCGCCCAGCGAATCTTCCGCACGCTGGCGCAAGGTGGCGAGGATTTGCGCCGACACTTCGACGGGGCTTTTCACACCGGCCACGGTTTTCAGCTGCACCATGCCAGGCGTGTCCTGGAAATCGTAGGGCAGGTTTTCCGCGTAGGCGATGTCGGCCAGGCCGCGGCCCATGAAGCGTTTCACGGACACGATGGTGTTCTTCGGGTCGGTCGTTTGCGCGGACAGGGCCTTGTAGCCGATGTTCGCGTGGCCATTCGGCAGGTAGCGCACGACGGACGGCAGCAGGGAGTGCCCTTCCTCATCGTTGAGCACCTCGGGAATGCTGTTACGGACGGTGGCGACCAACGAATTGGTGGTGCCCAGATCGATGCCGACGGCCAGACGGTGCTGGTGCGGCGCGGTCGACATGCCTGGTTCGGAGATTTGCAGAAGTGCCATTGTATTCGTGCCTCGATTAATTTTTTGCGTGATGCGGTTGATGCCTGTCGCGCATTATAAGACGCGCGCCAGACTGGCGCTTGGCACGCCGGTCAAGCTATCCGGAGATCAGACTTCGATCGCCTCATAGGCAAAACGGACTTCCTCGCCGAATTTGTCGAGGAACATCAGGGCGCGCACGCTTTGCGCAGCATTCACATAGTCGGCGGCGTCGAGCTGGGCCGCCACCTGGGCCAGCAAGGCCTTGCGTTCGCCGCGCAGCTGGCGGTCCAGGGCGTCGAGCGCGTCGGCATCCTTGCCTGCGCGGGCATCGCCCAGCTCTTCGCGCCACTCCATCTGCTGCATCAGGAAACTGACGGGCATGGCCGTGTTCGATTCCGTCTGCAAATCGACGCCATTGAGTTCGCACAGGTATTGCGCGCGTTTTTGCGGGCTTTTCAGGGTTTGGTAGGCTTCATTGGCGCGCGTGGCCCATTGCATCGCCACGCGCTTTTCAGCGCTGCTGGCGTTGATGAAGCGGTCCGGGTGGACCTTGCCCTGCACGTCGCGGTAGGCTGCGTCGAGCGCGCTCATGTCGAGCGAGAACTGCGCCGGCAACTGGAATAATTCGAAGTGGTTTTGCATAATGGTCAGTGGTCGCTGTACCTCAATCGATGGGTACAGCGCACCGACCGGGGTCTTGCCAGCTGTTTAAATCCTGAAGGACTCGCCGCAGCCGCAGGCGTCTTTTTCGTTCGGATTGTGGAACTTGAAACCTTCGTTCAAGCCTTCGCGCGCGAAATCGAGTTCCGTGCCGTCGATGTAAGGCAAGCTTTTCGGGTCGACGAAGACTTTCACGCCGTGCGATTCGAAGACGCTGTCTTCGGCCGCCGCTTCATCGACATATTCGAGCTTGTAAGCCAGGCCCGAGCAGCCAGTGGTCCGCACGCCGAAGCGCAAACCCATGCCCTTGCCGCGCCGTTCGATATAACGGTTGATGTGCTTCGCCGCTTTTTCGGTCAGTGTGATCATGTATTTCTCCGTAACTGCCCCGGCCTCGCGGCTGGGGCGGGCTACCAACGTTTAAGCTGCTGCCGGGTGACGGGTTTGATAATCCAGTACGGCCGCCTTGATGGCATCTTCCGCCAGGATCGAGCAGTGGATCTTCACTGGCGGCAGGGCCAGTTCTTCGGCGATCTGCGTGTTCTTGATGGCCAGTGCCTGGTCCAGGGTCTTGCCCTTGACCCATTCCGTTACCAGCGAGCTCGACGCGATGGCCGAACCGCAGCCGTAGGTCTTGAATTTCGCATCTTCGATCAGGCCATCGGCGCCGACCTTGATCTGCAGTTTCATCACGTCGCCGCAAGCAGGCGCGCCGACCATGCCGGTGCCGATGGTTTCATCACCCTTGTCGAAAGCGCCCACGTTGCGCGGGTTTTCGTAGTGATCGAGTACTTTGTCCGAGTAAGCCATTTTGATGCTCCTTTAATATTCTTGCCGGCCCCGTCAACAGGGGCCACGGTGTTGGTTAGTGGGCTGCCCATTGAATCGAATTGATGTCGATTCCGTCCTTGAACATGTCCCACAGCGGCGACAGTTCGCGCAGCTTGTGTACTTTCGATTTCAGCAGGTTCACGGCGAAGTCGATGTCTTCCTCGGTCGAGAAGCGGCCGATGGTGAAGCGGATCGAGCTGTGCGCCAGTTCGTCGCTGCGGCCCAGGGCGCGCAGCACGTACGATGGTTCCAGGCTGGCCGAGGTGCAGGCCGAACCGGACGACACGGCAATATCCTTGATCGCCATGATCAGCGACTCGCCTTCGACGTAGTTGAAGCTCACGTTCAGGTTGTGCGGCACGCGGTGATCCATGTCGCCGTTGATGTAGACTTCTTCGATCTCCTGCAGGCCCTTGGCCAGACGGTCGCGCAAGGCCTTGATGCGGCCGATTTCGCTGTCCATTTCTTCCTTGGCGATGCGGAACGCTTCGCCCATGCCGACGATCTGGTGCGTCGGCAGGGTGCCCGAACGCAGGCCGCGCTCATGGCCGCCACCGTGCATCTGCGCTTCCAGGCGCACGCGCGGCTTGCGGCACACGTACAGGGCGCCCACGCCTTTCGGGCCGTAGGTTTTGTGCGCTGTGAAGGTCATCAGGTCGACCTTGGTCTTTTGCAGGTCGATGACGACCTTGCCCGTCGCTTGCGCGGCGTCGCAATGGAAGATGATGCCTTTCGAGCGGCAGAACACGCCGATCTCGTCGATCGGCTGGATCACGCCGATTTCGTTGTTCACCAGCATGACCGACACGAGGATGGTGTCCGGGCGCACGGCCGCGGCCAGCTGCTCGACGGTGATCAGGCCGTTGTCCTGTGGTTCCAGATACGTCGCTTCAAAGCCGATGCGTTCCAGTTCGCGCACGGTGTCGAGTACCGACTTGTGCTCGGTCTTGACGGTGATGATGTGCTTGCCCTTGGTCTTGTAGAACTGTGCCGCGCCCTTGATGGCCAGGTTGTTGCTTTCCGTCGCGCCGGAAGTCCAGATGATTTCGCGCGGATCGGCGTTCACCAGGGCCGCCACGTGGCCGCGTGCCTCTTCCACGGCTTTTTCCGCCGTCCAGCCATACATGTGGCTGCGCGATGCCGGATTGCCGAACTGCTCGCGCAGGTAGGGAATCATCTGGTCGGCGACGCGGGGATCGATCGGCGTGGTGGCCGAGTAATCCATGTAGATCGGGAAATGCGGTGCGGTTTCAAAGTGCACTTGGCCTACGTTTTTTTCTGGGGCGTTCATCAATAACTCCTGCAATCAGCAACTTAGTATTTTGTAATATTCAACCGATGGCGGCGTGGTTACGATGCATCACCATCACGCTTTGTTCGGCAATCTTTTGTCTCTGCTGGTCGACCAGGTCCTGCAAGGACACAGAATCCAGATAATCGACCATTTTTTCGTTGAGTGTGGACCACAATTCATGTGTCATGCAGCGCGCACCCGTGGCCGCGTCGGCGCCGTGGCAATGTTCCTTGCCGCCGCACTGCGTGGCGTCCAGCGGTTCATCGACGGCGATGATGATGTCGGCCACCGTCACCTTGTCCGCACGACGGGCCAGGCTGTAGCCCCCGCCGGGACCGCGGATCGATTCGACGATCTCATGGCGGCGCAGCTTGCCGAACAGCTGTTCCAGGTAGGACAGGGAAATCGACTGGCGCTGGCTGATACCGGACAAGGTGACCGGACCTTTACCCTGGCGCAGGGCAAGATCGATCATCGCAGTCACGGCAAAACGGCCTTTTGTAGTCAGACGCATACATCCTCGGTTCAACTAGTTTAAAATATTGCGGCTTTTCAACTTCTCAAACCCTGAGTAGTTGAATGATTTAGTCAAGTATAACAAATTCGGCGGGGTTTGTCAGAGCGCCCCTCGATGACCACAGGGCTGGCAGGGGCATGGCCGGCCGCGCCGGGCGCGGCGGCATCAGGAAAACAACAGTACCGCTCAAGCACGTAAAGCGCTGCGCACTTTCATCAACTCAAAACCGAGCAAGTTCAAGCCGTCCCAGCTGGCGGGGTCCAGGATGCGCGGATTGTCCGACGCCAGGCCCACGCCCCAGATGCGGTCGACGGGACTGGCTTCGACGATGACCCGCTCGCCCGTGCCCAGCAAGAACTTGCGCAGTGCGGCCTTTTGCGAGAACTTGGCAAAGTTGCCATCGAAGACGATACCGGCGCGCGCCGCTTCCCACACCTTGGCGTCAAAGTTCGCCACTTCGCGCCCCAGTTTTTTCACTTCCGACGGCCGCGCGGCCGCCACGATGCGCGCCTGCACGGCCGTGTCGCCAAACAGGGCCGCCTTTTGCGCCATCATGTAGTGCTCGGCCGTCGCATACGTCACGCCGGCCAGACTGAAGGGCGACGGGAACCACTGGCTGAAGCAGCTTTTGTCGGGCACCTGCGGCTGCGCCGGCGTGTGGCCCCAGAAATACAGATAGTCGGGCACGCCGCCTGCCGCGATCCACGCCTTCAATTCTTCCACGTTACTGATTTGCATATTCCCCGCACTTCCGCCAGATGGCGTCAATTCAATCTCAAGCACGCAATAGTTGCATCGGGCCAAACAAGGCCTGCATGTCACGATTGCCGATAAAGGACAGATTATACGGATGTTCCGCCGTCACCTGCGGCAACGATGCCGCCACCGGCAGGCGTTTGATGAGCTCGGCAATCTTGCCCCACAACACCAGTTGCGGCAAGGCCGCCCCGCCCTGCCGCGCCAGCGCTTCGAGCACCACCTGCAGGAAAGGCAACCAGCCGCGCGCATCCTGCACAGGCGGCACATGAGCACGGAACACCAGCGCCGCGTTGAGCAGCAAAAAGCCCTGCTCCGTCATCTTGCGCTGCAGGTCGGGCAAGGTCTGGATCACGCCGCTGCCCGGCAATTGCGCGGCAGCCGCCACGGGCGCCATGGCTACGCCGGACGTGTCGCCGCCCTGCAGCTGGCCATCGGCCACCAGCAGCATCTTCATGAAGTTGCGCAGGGACGTGGCGCGGTTGACGGGCTTCGACAGCCCCGTGGCCGACCACAGACTGCCGACGGCGCCATCCATGAAGCACACGCCCGTGGCACTGTCGGCGCGCGGATACGGCCCCTCGCCCACCAGCACGTAGCGCACCTGCGCCAGCGGCAGGGCAAAGGCGGCGAACAGCCGGCCCTGCGTGGGCAGGTAATCGTCGGCAGCCAGCGCCGGCAGGTAGGCGGGATCGGCCGCCATCACGGCGTCCAAGCCGCGTAGCAGGATGGGACGCCAGGAAGCGTGCGCCAGGGACAGGGCATCGGTGATGCTGGCAGGAACGGTTGTTGCAGTCATGGCGCGTGAAATATTTGGGCAAACGCAAATTGTAGCGCACCGGTACGCCTGCATTGTTGAATGCGCCCCCCCCCACATCTCACAGCAATACCAATATAGCAACAACAGTATCAAAAATTGCACTCCATCTGCGCCAATCGAGGCCGGCAATGCTAGACTGGTTTCCTTGGAACTTGAGCCACATCAAGAAATAGTGCTTACCGGATTCTTCCATCCACTAACGCTCATTGCGCCTGGGCAAGTTCTCAACACACTGCCCTGTCCATGCCCTGTCCCTACCTCACACGATTGCGCGCCGCGATGCGCTTGCCCTGCCTGAGCTTTCTGCTATGGCTATGCTGCAACGCCCCCGTCCATGCGCAAGACCTGACGGAGATCAGCGCACCGCGTTTTGCGCCAAGGCAAGTGCTGGTACTGTATTCGCTGGGCAGCGACGCCTCCTCGCAGTGGCAAACGCTGATCCACAAGGGCATGAGCGCCGAACTGGCCAACGAGAACTGGCGCCTTGCGCCCGGCATCTATGAGGAGCGGCTCGATTCCGTGCGCGTGGGCGAGCAGCCTGCCGTAGCCGGGCTGGAAACCTATCTGCAAACCAAGTACAGGATGGTGCAGTTCGACGCCATCATCACGGAAAACTACCTGGCGGCCCAATTCCTGAGCCAGCATCCAGCGCTGTTTCCCGGCGTGCCCCGCTACTATGTGAATCAGGGACGGCAGGACTGGGTACCTGCCGACGGCGTCAATCTCGACGTGCGCCACGATTTCGGCAAGGCCGTCGCCGTCATGCTGCAAGTGACGCCTGGACTGCGCCATATCGCCATCGTCGGCGACGGCAGCGCACGCGGCCAGGCGTGGATCGCCGCCATCCGCGCCGCCATCGCGCCCTACCAGGACAGGCTCAAGGTCGAGTTCTGGGATCACCTGAGCCAGGAAGAGTTGTGGCGCCGCACCGGCACGCTGGGCGAGGGCAGCGCCATCTACCTGCTGCCCGTCTACCGCGACGAACTGGGGCAGCGCACGACGCCGCCCGTCATGGCGCGCGACCTGGCCTCGCGCAGCGCCGTGCCCATTTTCACCAGCGTGGAGTCGCTGATACTGCCCGGCGTGGTGGGCGGCTATGTCATCAGCGGAGAGAAAGTGGGACGCACCATTGCGCGCATCCTGCTGGGCAGAACGCCCGACCCGGACGGCATGCAGGCGTATATCTTCGACGATGCCGCGGTACAGCGCTTCGGCTTGCGCAACCTGCCCGGCGAGGCGCGCATCCTGAACCGGCCACAGGGCGTATGGGCGCAATATCACTGGCAGATCATCGCCGGACTGTCGCTGATCGCGCTGCAAGCGGCGCTGATCACGGCCCTGCTGCTGGCCCAGCGCAGCCGCCGCGCCAGCGTGGCGGCCCTGCATGCGGAGCGCGACATGCTCGAGGAACGGGTCTTGCAGCGTACCCTGGAACTGCTGGTGGCCAACTCCCGGCTGGAGCAGCAAGCCACGACCGACCCGCTGACGGGCCTGGGGAACCGCCGCATGATGACCCTGCGGCTGACGGAGGAGCTTGAGCGCGCCCAGCGCTTTGGCCACACGCTGTCGCTGCTGATGATCGATATCGACCACTTCAAGCGCATCAATGACGGCCATGGCCACGACGCGGGCGACCGCGCCATCGCTGCCGTCGCGCAAGTGCTGCGCAGCGTCACGCGGGGCATGGATACGGCGGCGCGCTTCGGGGGCGAGGAATTCGTGCTGCTGATGCCGGAGACGCCGCTGCCGGTGGCGCTGGAAGCGGCCGAGCGCCTGCGCCTGGCGGCGGCCAGCTTGCGCGTGAAATGCGATGATGGCCAACTGGTCAGCCTGACCATCAGCATCGGCGTGACATCCAATACGCCGCAACCGACCGCACCAGCCAGGCGGGAAGCGGACCACTTGACCGATCTGCTGATCCGCGCCGACCAGGCCCTGTACCGCGCCAAACATGGCGGACGGGACAGGGTTGAGTGGAGCTGAACCCGCTCCCCTTATTGACCTGATGCCCTATTCGGCGTCAGGCTGCTGCGACGGATGGGCGGCCGCAAACGCGGGCAAGCCGGCGCAATGCGCGTGGATGCGCGCCACGCGCGGGTATGGCGCCAAGTCGATGGCGAAGCGCTGCGCATTGAATACCTGCGGCACCAGGCAGCAATCAGCCATCGTCGGACTGTCGCCATGGCAGAACAGGCCCGTGCCGGCCGGATCGCCCTGCGCCAGCAGCGCTTCCACGGCCGCCAGTCCCTCGGCCATCCAGTGGCGGTACCACTCCTGTTTGGCCTCGTCCGACAGCCCCAGAGTGTTTTTCAGGTATTTCAGCACGCGCAGATTCGTCAGCGGATGGGCATCGCAGGCGATCGCCAGCGCCAGCGCGCGCACCCTGGCGCGTCCCAGCGCGTCCGCCGGCAGCAGCGGCACGGCTGGCCGCGTCTCTTCAAGATATTCAAGCATCGCCAGCGACTGCGTCAGGATGGCGCCGTCGTCGTCGAGCGCCGGCACCAGGGCCGACGGGTTGACGGCGCGGTAGGCGGGCAGCAGCTGCTGTCCGCCATCCTGCAGCAAATGCACGGGGATGCTGTCGTAGGCGATGCCTTTGAGATTCAAGGCGATGCGCACGCGGTAGGCAGCCGAACTGCGGAAATAGGTGTACAGCTTCATGGGCCTCCCCTCAGGCGCGGCCGGCGTACAGGGCCACAGTCTGCTCGATGCTGCCGAAGATGCTGGCGCCGGCCGCGTCGCGCATCTCGATGCGCACCGTGTCGCCGAACTTCAGGTAGGCCGTTTTCGGCGCGCCGTGTTCGATGGTTTCATACATGCGCACTTCGGCCAGGCAGCAGTAACCGACGCCGCCGTTCTCGATGCTCGAGCCAAACAGGTTGCCCTGCTTGTTCGACACGGTGCCGGAACCAACGATGCTGCCGGCACCCAGTTCGCGCGTCTTCGCCGCATGGGCGACCAGCTGGGCAAAATTGAAGGTCATGTCTTCGCCCGCATTCGGCTTGCCGAACGGTTTGTCGTTGAGGTCCACCAGCAGCGGCAAATGCAGCTTGCTGTCCGCCCAGTCGGCACCCAGTTCGTCCGGCGTGACGGCGACCGGGGAAAACGCGCTGGCCGCCTTCGACTGGAAGAAGCCGAAACCCTTGGCCAGTTCGCCCGGGATCAGGTTGCGCAAGGAGACGTCGTTGACCAGCATGACCAGGCGAATGGCTTTTGCCGCGTCGTCCACGCCGGCACCCATGGCCACGTCGCCCGTAATCACCGCCACTTCCGCTTCCAGGTCGATGCCCCACTCTTCGGACAGGGCGAAGATCGGGTCGCGCGGGCCAATGAAACTGTCGGAGCCACCCTGGTACATCAGCGGGTCCGTGTAGAACGAGGCCGGCACTTCCGCGTTGCGCGCCTTGCGCACCAGTTCCACGTGGTTGATGTAGGCGGAACCGTCGGCCCACTGGTAGGCGCGCGGCAGCGGCGAGTGACACAGCTTTGCATCAAACGGCTGCGCGTCCGGCGCCTTGCCCGCGTTCAGGTCGGCGTAGGCCTGCTCCAGCTTTGGCGCGACCGCGTCCCAGTTGTCGAGCGCGGCCTGCAAGGTGGGCGCAATGGCGGCCACGCGCTGGTACTGGCGCAGGTCGCGGCTGACGAGGATCAGGGCGCCGTCGCGGCTGCCGTTTTTCAGGGTTGCGAATTTCATGGTGTTCCTTGTTCGGTGTATTTGTCAGAGAGTGTCGGTCCGGTGCGCTCAGGCGTCTGCCGGCGCGTGCATCCAGGCGGCGTGCTTGGGCGCGCGGCGCGTCTGCGACCATTCTTCCAGCATTTCCCATTTGACGGCGTCCAGTTTGGCCATCATCTCGGGCGTGCCCACGTTAGCCGCCAGCTCCAGGCGGTGGCCGTTCGGGTCGAAGAAATAGATCGACTGGAAGATGGCGTGGTTGACGGGACCGAGCACCTCGATGCCGCCGGCGACCAGGCGCTCCTTGGCGGCCAGCAGTTCCTCCATGCTGCCCACTTCCAGCGCCAGGTGCTGCACCCAGGCCGGGGTATTGCGGTCGCGGTCCATCGGCGGCTGCGTCGGCAGTTCAAAAAAGGCCAGCACATTGCCATGGCCCGCGTCGAGGAAGACATGCATGTACGGGTCCGGCGCCTTGGTCGACGGCACCAGGTCTTCGGCGATGGCGAGGACGAAATTCATGTTCAAATGCTTGACGTACCACTCGATGGTTTTCTTCGCGTCGATGCAGCGGTAGGCGACGTGGTGGATTTGCTTGATCTTCATGTGCTTGTCTCCAATGAATGGCGCCGTGGGCGCGTTGGCTGGCCTGTTTTTCAGCTTTTCACCATTAGAATCGAGTTACAGCTATCATACAAACAATTTTTAACCATTGATTTATCGGATTATCTTATGAGTCCCAGCCTGCGGCAAATGCGCGCCTTCGTGGCGCTGGCCAAGACCGGCAGTTTTACCCTGGCCGCCGAATACCTGCACGTGACGCAATCGGCCTTGAGCGGCTTGATCAAGGAACTGGAAAGCGTGCTGGGCGTACGCGTGGTCGAGCGCAGCACGCGCAAGACGCAGCTGTCGGAAATCGGCCGCGAACTGTATCCGCTGTTTGAAAAGATGATCGAGGACCTCGACGGCGCCATGGCCGGCATCGCCCAGCGCAAGGCCCTGAAAACGGGCATGGTGCGCATCGCCGCGCCGCAGATGATGGCGTGCACCCTGCTGCCGGAAGTAATCGCCGCCTATCGCCAGGCGCACCCCGACGTGCAGCTGCGCCTCGTCGACTGCCCTGTGGAGAATGTCTCGGCGCGCGTGTTCAGCGGCGAAGTCGATTTCGGCATCGGCCCCGAGCGCGACCCAACGGCGGAGATCGCCGCGCAAGCGCTGTTCGAGATGCCCTTCGTGCTGGTCTTCCCCGAGCAGCACCCGCTGCAGAAAAAGGAAAGGGTCACCTGGGCCGACGTGGGCGACTACCCGTTCATTTCGCTGCAGGGCCAGTTCACGGAACGCCTGCTGCGCGACATGCACGGCGCGTTTCGCGAACTGTCGCTCAACCCGTATAACGAAGTGACCTTCATGACGACGGCATTGGCCATGGTCAGCGCCAACCTGGGCATCACGGTCTGCCTGCCGTACGCGGAACCGATGGTGAAACTATATCAATTGCACATGCGCGCCCTGCACGAGCCGGAACTGACGCGGCGCTTTTTCGTCTACACGAAGACGGGCCGTTCGCTGTCGCCGGCGGCCGAAAGCTTCATGGCCTTCCTGTTCCGCTTTGTCGAGACGCACGAGTGGAACGTGGGAGCTGGCAGCGGCGCGGCACGCGACGCCCTGCCCGCAGGCGGCCCGGCTGGCGCCACTTTATAATGGCGCATCGCCCTTTGCCGCCTACGCCATGACCCAGCCTGCCCAGAATGACCTGTCCGCCATCGACGCCGCCACCATCGCCATCAACCAGCGCATGAACAAATTCGACGGCCATGCACAGGTCTGGCTGTTCGGCTATGGGTCGCTGATCTACAAGGCCGACTTCCCCTACATCGAACGCCGCCCCGCCAGCATCGCCGGCTGGACGCGGCGCTTCTGGCAAGGTTCGCACGACCACCGGGGCACGCCGATGGCGCCGGGCAGGGTCGCCACCATCGTGCCGCAGGCGGGCGCCGTGTGCGACGGCATGGCTTATCTGATCACGCCCGAAGTCTTCGCCCACCTCGACCACCGCGAAAAGAACGGCTACCTGCGCCTGGCCACCGACATCACCTTCGAGGACGGCAGCAAGGTCGAAGGCCTCGTGTACATCGCCAACGAGGAAAACGCCGCCTTCCTGGGCGCCGCCCCGGAACTGGACATCGCGCGCCAGATCGCCCGATCAATCGGCCCCAGCGGTCCGAACAGCGAATACCTGCTGCACTTGGCCAGCGCCTTGCGCGAGCTGGGCAAGAGCGATCCGCATGTCTTTGCCATCGAGCAACATCTGGCGCAGATGCAGGCACCTGCACAGGATAACGCTGCAGAATAATGCTACACGCTAGCGCTACACGTTAGCCCTACACGATAGCGCCGCAGCGCCTCCGCCCCATCAGCGGTAACGACGACTTAACTTGGCTTCACTTCTTAAAACAAATCCAGCTGTCCCGCATTGCCATTTTTCACTTTCGCGCCCAACGGCGGCACCATCAGAGGCCGGCGGAACTGCGTGCAATCGAGCTGCTTGAAGCGGCCGCTCTTGCCATGCAGCCCCAGCCGGTGCACGGCCTTTTCAAAGCGCTGGCGGATGAGGTCGGCCCACACGCCTTCGCCCCGCATGCGCGCGCCGAACGCGCTGTCGTAATCCTTGCCGCCCCGCATTTCGCGCACCCGGTTCATCACGCGCTGGGCCCGTTCCGGGAAGTGTGCTTCCAGCCATTGCTGAAACAGCGGGCTCACTTCCCACGGCAGACGCAGCACCACGTAATGGGCGTGGATGGCGCCCGCGTCGCGCACGGCTTCGAGCAGCTGTTCGATTTCCGGCTCCGTCACGAACGGGATGATGGGCGCGATGCTCACGCCCACGGGAATACCGGCCTCCGTCAGCGTGCGGATGGTGCGCAGCCGCCGCGCCGGAGCAGCCGCGCGCGGTTCCAGGGTGCGCGCGATGGCCGGGTCGAGCGTGGTGACAGTCACGGCCACGGCCGCCAGATGCCTGGCCGCCATGGGTGCCAGAATGTCGATATCGCGCTCGATCAGCGACGATTTCGTGATCAGCGCCACGGGATGGTCGCACTCCTGCAGCACTTCCAGCACGCGCCGCGTCAGCTGCCGTTCGCGTTCGCACGGCTGATACGCATCGGTATTGACGCCGAGGGCGATCGGTTCAGGCACATACGACGGCCTGGCCAGTTCGCGCCGCAAGAGTTCAGGAGCGTTCACCTTGGCGTAGATGCGGCTTTCGAAGTCCAGGCCCGGCGACAGGCCCAGATAGCTGTGCGTGGGACGGGCAAAGCAATAAATGCAGCCGTGTTCGCAACCGCGGTACGGGTTCAGCGAGACATTGAACGGCAAATCGGGCGAAGCGTTGCGCGTGAGGATGGTGCGCGCCTGCTCATCGCTGACCTGCGTCTTCCAGCCCGGCGCCCCCTCTTCCCCGGCCGCCTCATCCAGGCCGCCCACGCTCCAGCCATCGTCGAAACCGGCGCGCGCATGCACCTCGTAGCGCCCTTGCAGGTTCGAGACGGCCCCACGGCCCTTGTGAGCTTTCAGCGATTGCGGCGGCAGCATGGCTTGCCCGGCGAAGCTGTCATCGTGCTCTGGAATGATTGCTTTCATGAACGGCCCCATCAACTGTATATACGTACAGTATACTATGCCGCTGTCCGGCCAATATCAAGGGCTGCCATGGTGCTATTTCAAGCTTTTTCACCCTGCGGCATGACATAACTCAACTGCTGCGCGACAAAACCGTCAAATGCCGTGATCAGGGGAACGAAGCGGGCCGCGTCCTGCTCCAACTGCATCAAGGCATAGCACGTCGCTTCCAGGCTCGATAACTGGTCTGGCGCGTGCGCCTTGCGGATCAGGTAATGGGAAGCGGGCGTATCGCGCAGTGGCAGGCGCGGCAGCTGTTGCAACGGGGGATTCATATATAGCATCTTGCGGCTCTTGCGCCAGGTGGCGTCTAGCACCACCAGCCGCAATTGGCTGGGATCGAGCAAGATGGCGGGGTCGAGCACTGGCGGCGGCGCGATGCCCAGCGAGCGGTCGCCTGGCGTATCCGGGTACAGCAGCACATTGTGCTTGCCGGCCAGCAGCCCGGCGAGAACATCGGGGGCAAACTGTTCGCCCGTCAGCATGCGGCTGTTGGGCAGGCTCAGGTGCAGCAAGCGGGCGCTGCCCTTGGCATTGTGGACTTCCAGCGGATGCTGCAGGATCAGCACTTCCACCGCATGGGAAACGGGGGCGATCCAGCGGCAGATGCAGCTGGACACGGCGCGCAGGCAAGCCGGGCAGCGCGCCCGTTTGGCGGGTTCAGCCAAGGAGGAGGATGCAGCGGATCGGCTGGCGGTATGGCCGACGGTATTACTGGACGGATGGCTGGGGATACGGCGGGTGGTCATGGCGGAGCGCGTTCGCGGCTGTCTTCAAGCCGCGATTGTAGCGCCCGCGCCATGCCAAGGGGAATTTGCGCTTAAAACTCTTCCCACTCGTCGACGCCGGATGCCACCGGTGCCTTCGGCGCGCGTGCACGCACAGCGTCCGCTTGCGCCGCCTTGCCCGGCGCGGGTGCCGCCACGGCTGGCGCCGGCGCGCGGTGCCTTGCTGGCTGCATGGTGGGCCTGGTGACAGGTCGCGTCGCAGGTCGCATGGCAGCTGGTGCGGATGCCGTCACGGACGGGCTGGCATTGGCCGACACATAGTGCTGCGTTGCATCGAGTTTGAACAGGCCCACCACGTCGGCCAGCTTGGCCGCCTGTTCCTGCATGGATTCGGCCGCTGCAGCCGCTTCTTCCACGAGGGCCGCGTTTTGCTGCGTCACCTGGTCCATCTGGCCGATGGCCTGGTTGACTTGTTCGATGCCGGTGCGCTGTTCATCGCTGGCGTCGGTGATCTGGTTCATGATCTGCGTCACATGGCTGATGCTTTGCACGATCTCGTCCATGGTGCGGCCCGCCTTGTCCACCAGTTGCGAACCGGCTTCGACCTTTTGCACGGAATCGTCGATCAAGCCCTTGATTTCCTTGGCCGCCGCGCTCGAACGTTGCGCCAGGTTGCGCACCTCGGAAGCGACGACGGCAAAACCACGGCCCTGCTCGCCGGCCCGGGCCGCCTCCACGGCCGCGTTCAAGGCCAGGATATTCGTCTGGAAGGCGATGGCGTCGATGACGCTGATGATATCGACGATCTTGCGCGAGGAATCGTTGATCGAGCCCATGGTGCTGACCACTTCCGATACCACCACCCCGCCCTTGCTGGCGATCTGCGAGGCGTCGATGGCCAGCTGGTTCGCGCTGCGCGCATTGTCGGCGTTGAGTTTCACGGTGGAGGTCAGCTCTTCCATGGAAGACGCCGTTTCTTCCAGCGAACTGGCCTGCTCTTCCGTGCGCGACGACAAGTCCAGGTTGCCGGCGGCAATTTCGCTCGACGCCGTGCTGATCGATTCGGTGCCGGCGCGCACCTGGCCGACGATGCTCACCAGCTTGTCGTTCATGTTTTTCAGCGCGTGCATCAATTGCCCCGTTTCATCGCGGCTTTCCACGACGATATGACTGGTCAGGTCACCAGCGGACACGGCTTCCGCCACCTCGACGGCACGCGTGATCGGGCGGGTGATCGAGCGTGTAATCCAGTACGCGCAGGCGATGCCGAGCAAGATGGCGACCACGCCCAGCGAGATCAGCAGCAGACGGCCGCTTTCATAGCGCGAACGGATTTGCGCGGCTGATTCATCGAGCAACTTGGCCTCCAGCAGTTCCAGCTTCTTCAGCGACGCCAGGTAGATGTCGCGCTTGACGCCCATATCGCCTTCGTACAGGCGCTTGCCCAGTTCAAGATCGCCCGCATTCTTGGCCTTGAACACATTCTTGCGCACTTCCGTGTAGGCCTTGCGCGTGCTCAGCACTTCCTGGTACAGCGCTTGCTCTTCAGCGTTCAGCTGGCTCTTGCCGATGTCGTTCTGGATTTCCGTCGCGCGTGCGGACGAGACCGCCATTTCCTTTTCAAACTGTTTCTGGTGTTCAGGATCGCTGACTTTCCAGGCGGCCGCCGTGCGCGCCGCGTTCACCTCGATGACCTTGGTCCATTCACCGATCAGGCGCTCGTTGCGCACCTTGACGTTGACGAGCGCATCGGTCTCCTTGCTGGCGCTTTGCATCTGCACGATGCCCACCACGGTCAAGGTCGTCAACAGAAGGAGGACGGCGGCAAAACCGCCACCAAGACGTACGCCGATTTTGAGGTTCTTCATTGCGTGATTCCAATCTGAAAAAACGATGCACAGACGCCACGAAACCGATTTACTGCTACGTATCAATATAGCAGGCATCTGCCGTGCGGCAATCACGAGAGGTGGCGCAACGTTATCCACGCCACCGGAATGGCAGCGCGCCGCAGCGCACTACTTTGGAGCAGATTGTGAGTGAATCAGAGTGGCATTGCAAGAAATAACATGCAGAAAAGCAACAGCCAGAAGGTGGTATGCCGCCACGAACGGGCGGCAGGCAAGCAGTGTCAGTTTTGCTTCACGTAGATCAATTTTGTCGTATCGAAACCCAGGCCACCGGCTTTCTCGATCAGGCGCTGCTGCAAGGCAGGGTCCATGGTTGGCGTGCGCGACAGCAACCAGAAGTAGGATTTGTCGGGGCCGCTGATCATGGAATAGCTGTAATTTTGCTGGTCGAGGTCGAAGACGATGTAGGAACCATAAAAGGGGCCGAAAAACGACACTTTCAGATAGCCCACGTCTTTCTTGTCGACGAAATACGCCTTGCCTTCCGCGTCCTTCCAGACAGCGTCCGCATCCTTGTAGCCGCGGTTGAGCACTTTCAGACCGCCATCCTGACGCAGGCTGTAGTCAGCCGTCACATGGCTCAAGCCCCGTTCGAACGAGTGGTCGAGGCGCGCGATCTCATACCACTTTCCCATATAGCGGGTCGTGTCGAAGTTGCTAACTGGCACAATATTCTCGGGCCGGCCCACGCAGCCGGCCAGCACAAGCACACACAGGAACAGCAGTTTTTTCATGTTTTTCTCCATCGGGTGAAATCAGGGTGGCAAGGTCAGGGTTGCAGCGCGCGATCGACGATGCGGCGGATCGCGCCATTGTTTTGCATGCGCACGATGGCGGCATTAAATTGTTCGATAAAGTCATCGCGATACGGGTAGGCGGCAGGCCGGCGCTCCGTAAAGCCCAGGTGTCCCTGCTGGCTGGCCAGCTGCGCCGTTTCCTGAATCGCCTGCATCGGCGTGCCCGGCGGTTCCTCGCGCCGGATGCGCTGCAATTCCCACTGCGCCGACAGGCGGTCGCTGACATAGCAATCGATACGTCCACGCATCAGCTTGAGCAGATTCGTGCGCGTGCCCTTGGCCGTATCGAACACGATATTGGCCGCTTGCACGGCTGCAGTCTGCTTTGCATCGCCCAGCAAGAAACCCGCGTTCACGCCGATGTGCAAGCCGCTGTAATCGGCGGGCCACTGCCGCAGCGTGCGTTTGGCCAGCACCTCCTGGTTGCACAGCACCACCAGCTGCTCCATCAGCAGCGGCACGGAATAGCGCACGTACGGCCGCTCGCTGCGCCATGAATACGGCGGATACAGAGCAAACGCCTCGCCCGTCTGCAGCATCAGCACGCCCCGCTTCCAGGGTACGGGGCGCAGCTGCACCGCATACTGCGGCATCGATTGCACGGCTTCGCGCACGATCTCCGTATAGATGCCTTTCATCTGGCCGTTGTCAACGTAGGAGTACGGCGGATAATCATCGTCGCCATAGATCACCAGCGGCGTCGGCCCCTCGGCCCGCGCGCCGGCAGCGATGAACAGGCACAGCGCGGCAGGCAGGATGAGCATTCTGGACATGCGCGAAGAGTAGCATGGAAGGAGAAAACGCCATCACCCGTTTGCGCTGTTCGTGCCCAGCATTTCGTCGAGCTGCGCCATGGTGCTTGAATCCTTCACGACGGCGCGCAGCCACAGGTGCAGCGGCAGCTCGCCCCAGCTGGCGGCCTTCTCGGCCAGGTAGGCGACGGGGCTGTGCGGCTCCGTGCGGCGGAAAAAATCGGCCACCTGGCGCAGCTGGGCCAGCGCCTGCTGGCGCTGCACGATGGCGCCCCCGCCCCCGCTGGCGCCCTGGCCGGCGGTGGGCGGCGCGCCGGCAAAGTCCGCGCCAGGCGACAGCGGCGCGATGAAGTGAATGGCATTTTCCAGCGCTTCGCGCGCGGCGCGAAAACTCGGGCCATCAACACCAAAACGCGCATCGACGCTGCGTTCGAACGCCAGCAGCGACTGCATGCAGTATTGCGCGTCGGCCAGCAAGCCGTCGGAAAAGGCGCGTGTGTTCCTTTGCCGCGCCGCCTCCATCTGCGCCAGGGTCGCCCCTTCGTCGTGGCGCGTATCGCCCCAGCCCTGATCCGCCGCGCCCTGCGCCAGGCTGGCCGCCGCGCGCTGGCGCGCCACATCGAAATCTTGCAGTGCATACAGGCCGTCGGCGCCATCGGTCAGCGGGATCTCTCGCACTAGTTGCGGCGTGCGCGACAGCAGCCAGAAGACATTGCCGATGCGCTGTTCCTGATCGCCCTCTTCCGCCGGCGGGTACAGGCCATCCCAGTAACGCTCGCACAGGCCGGCCAGCAGCGCGTAGCCATCGCCCAGGCCACGGAAGTGGCGCGTTTTCGCGTGCGCCTCGGCCAGCCACACGGCCACGCGCAAATCCTTGCTGTGCGTGGCGATCAACTGTTCGCAGCGCGTCGCCACGAACGGCCAGTCCGCCTCCTTCAACGCCGTCACCCACTCGCCCTGGTCCAGGCTCGGGTCATCGTGCTGGCGCGCGCGCGCGATGGCGTCGAGCTCCTGGCTGAAGGTGATGTCGCCACCGCAGGGACTGACGGCGCTGACGGGATGCAGCAACTGCTCCAGATTGAACATGGCGCTCTCCGGAAAGTGGATTATCGGATCGTGTACTTGAACTGCCCCTGCTTGTTCGCGCTGATGCGTATCGACGCGACCGGCTCGCCTTCGGCCATGCGCGCCAGCACAGCTTCGGCGATTGCCGGCAGCAGGCTGCCGTTGAGGATCTGGTCGACATTGCGCGCGCCCGAATCGACCTCGGTACAGCGCGCCAGCACGGCGTCGACCAGACCCGCGTCATGGCTGAACTGCGCCTGATGGTTGCGCGCGATGCGCTGCCCGATGCGCGCCAGCTTCAGGTGAATGATCTCGGCCAGCACCGCGTCGTTCAGGGGATAGAACGGCAGCACCTTCAGGCGCCCCAGCAAGGCTGGCTTGAAGTGCGCCACCAGTTGCGGGCGCACCAGTTCTTCCAGCGCGGCCGGCGTGGGCAAGTCCTGCGCGACCCGGTTCAGGCAGGCGGCCATCATGGCGCCAGACCCCAGGTTCGAGGTGGCGATGATGATGGTGTTGCGAAAATCGACTTCGCGCCCTTCCGCATCATCGAGCACGCCCTTGTCGAACACCTGGAAGAACAGCTCCAGCACGTCGGGGTGCGCTTTTTCCGCTTCATCGAGCAGCACCACGCTGTAGGGCTGGCGCCGCACGGCTTCCGTCAGCACGCCGCCTTCGCCATAGCCGACATAGCCGGGCGGCGAGCCTTTCAGGCCGGCCACGCTGTGCGCTTCCTGGTACTCGCTCATGTTGATGGTAATGAGCTTGCGCTCGCCGCCATACAGCAGGTCGGCCAGCGCCAGCGCCGTTTCCGTCTTGCCCGTGCCGGACGGCCCCGTGAACAGGAACACGGCTTGCGGCTTGTTCGGGTCGTCCAGGCTGGCGCGCGCCGTGCGCACGCGCTGCGCCACCGCCGCGATGACGTGATCCTGCCCCAGCACCCGCTCGCGCAGCGCCCCGTCGAGGGTCAGCACCGTGCGGATCTCGTCCTTGAGCATTTTCCCCAGCGGGATGCCGGTCCAGCCGGCGACGATGCCGGCCACCACCTGCGCATCGACTTCCAGCGGCGACAGCGGCGCTTCTCCCTGCAGCGCCGACAATTCTTCCTTCAGCGCCAGCAGGCGCGCCGCGCCGACCTCGCCCGGCCGCTCGCCGCGCAGCTGCGCGCGCAAGTCGCCGATCTGCGCCACCAGCGCCTTTTCGCGCTCCCAGCGCTGCGCCAGCGCCGCGATCTGCGTCTGTCCTTCCTCATGCTCGCGCCGCAGCTGCGTCAGGCGCGCGGCACCGGCTTTATCGGGCACTTCGCCATCGGCCGCCTCGCGGCTCAAGGCGGCGATTTCCGCGCCGATGCGTTCCTGGCGCCGGTGCGCGTTCTCCAATTGCGCCGGCGTGGCGCACTGGCCCAGCGCCACCTTGGCGCATGCCGTATCGAGCACGCTGATGGCCTTGTCGGGCAGCTGGCGCCCGCTGATGTAGCGGTGCGACAGGCGCACCGCCTCGACGATGGCGGCGTCGCGCACGCGGATGCCGAAATGGCGCTCCATCAGCGGTGCCATGGCGCGCAGCATGGCGCAGGCGATATCCTCGCTCGGTTCTTCCACCTTCACCACCTGGAAGCGCCGCGCCAGCGCCGCATCCTTTTCAAAATACTTTTTGTACTCGCTCCAGGTGGTGGCGGCGATGGTGCGCAAGGCGCCGCGCGCCAGCGCCGGTTTCAGCAGATTGGCCGCGTCGTTCTGCCCCGCCTGGCCACCGGCGCCGATCATCGTGTGCGCCTCGTCGATGAAGAAGATGATCGGGTGCGGGCTTTTCGTCACCTCGTCGACAACATTCTTCAAACGGCTTTCAAACTCGCCCTTCACGCTGGCGCCGGCCTGCAGCAAGCCCATGTCGAGCGCGTGGATGTGCGCGCCCTGCAGCACCTCGGGCACGTCGCCTGCAGCGATGCGCAAGGCCAGGCCTTCCACCACGGCCGTCTTGCCCACGCCCGCCTCGCCCGTGAGTATCGGATTGTTCTGGCGCCGGCGCAGCAGGATATCGACGGCCTGGCGTATCTCCGTCTCGCGGCCGATCACGGGATCAAGCTTGCCGTCGCGCGCCAGCTGCGTCAGGTCGGTGGTGAACTGGTCCAGCGCCGGGGTTTTGCTGGCCAGGGCCGCAACAGGATCATCACCTGTGTCGGCAAGCCGCGGCACTGCCGCGCTTTCCTCTTCACAGGAGCCGGCCGCCAGCTTGTCCGGATGGTGCTTTAATTGCTCTACGCTGAAGCGGGCGAACAGCTTCGAACCGCGGTAGGCGAGCTGAGACAGTTCCGGCTCCGTCAGCAGCGCCAGCAACAGATGGCGGCTGCGGATGGGCCCTGGCTGCGCCGTGTCCAGCGAGGCGATCAGCCAGGCGTGCTCGAACAGCAAGGGCAGATGGGGAGAGAACACGGGCGTGCGCGCGCTGCCCGTGCGGAAGCCGCCAATCTCGCGGCGCAGGTCCGCCTCCAGCGCCGTCAGGCTGATTTCGCTGCGGCGCGCGATGGTGACGAAGTCGCTGCGCTCCTGTTCCAGCAACGCCAAAAACAGATGCTCGATATCGACTTCGTACTGTACCAGTCCCACGCAGATGGCGGCCGCGCGGGTGGCGGCCGTGCGCGCCGTGTCATTGAGTTTGGCGATCAGGGTTTTCAGATTAGTGCTCATGCGGCGGCTCCCTTGCGGTTGATCGAATAGCGCAGCGACGATGGCTGCAGCACGGCGTCGAAATTGACCGTCTCGCCGCTGGCCTTCACGGCCAGGGTGCCGCTGATGACGAAGCCGACCCGGTTGATGGCGCCCGCTTCGCGTTCCAGGCGGGCGCGCACATTGCGCAATCGCGGTTCGTGGCGTTCGATGGCGGCCTTCAGCGCGGCGCAGATGCGGGCGCGGTCATCGCTGCTGGACAAGCACATGCCGGCGAAATCGATCAGGCCATAGTTGACGATGGAGGCCGCGCATTCCGGATAGGCGTCGAGTGCGCCGGGCGGCAGGGCCACGCGCGTGTTGAGCAGCTCTTCCAGATCGCGCGCCACCGCATCCTTCAATTGTTCCAGCGACAGGCGCACCGCCACGCCGCCCGCCGCCGCACCGCCGTCGCCCATCAGGCGGTCGAACAGGCCAGGTACATAACTGTCCATGCGCTCTCCTGAAATGTCGGCGCGGCGCGCGGGCGAAGGTGGCCGCCGCGCGCCGCTCACCATGGATCAAGCCACGCGGTTCGCGGCCAGGTCCCAGCCGCCAGAGGTATTGCCGCCGGCGCCGCCCGTCACTTTCTGCTGCGTGTATTTCCACTTCACTTTCGAGAACTTGAAGCCGACGTGTTCACCGAGGATGTCTCCCTCTTCCACGTTCGGCGTGACAGCGCCAATCAGCACATTCTCGATTTCGATTTCAAAGTACTTGACGCGCTCGCCCTGGCCGTCGGCGCGCATGAATTCGAAGCGCGCCTTGGGGATGGTCTTGCCGGCCGAGCAGGTCTGCAGCAGCACCGGCGAGGCCAGGTCGGCCAGCTTGGAGATGACGATATCCTTGTGCTCGCAGCGTTCGGCCGTGTGGCCGCCGCCCGTCGACGCGGTGGCGGACTTCGGCTGTTCGACGCTCCAGCTGACCGATTTGCACTCGATCCAGTCCTTGTGCTTGTCATCGGTGGACTCGCCCTTGATGCCGTCTATCTGCAGATATACATCGATTGCCATGGTGTGCTCCTGTGGTTGAAAGATGGGTGAATCAGGAATTGGTCGACTTCGGCAACTCCGCGACCAGTCGGAGCGAAACGGATAATTCATCAAGCTGGAAGTGCGGCCGCAGGAATGACACGGCGCGGTACACGCCGGGCCGGCCCGGCACTTCGTGCACCTGCACGGACGCCTCGCGCAGCGGGAACTGCGCTTTCTGTTCCTGGCTGGCGTTATCGTCGAGCAGCACGTACTGCATCAGCCAGCGGTTCAAAAAATCTTCCACGTTGGAGGCGGCGGCAAAGCTGCCGATCTTGTCGCGCATCATGGCTTTCATGTAGTGGGCGATGCGCGAGACGGCGAAGATGTACTGCAGCTGCGACGACAGCACCGCGTTCGCATTGGCCGCGTCGCTGTTGTACTTGCGGCTTTTCTGCGCCGACTGTGCGCCGAAAAACGCCGCATATGCCGTGTTCTTGCAGTGCACCAGCGAGATGAAGCCCAGGTCCGACAATTCCTTTTCACGGCGGTCGGTGATCGCCACTTCGGCCGGGCATTTCAGGGCCACGTCGCCCTCGTCCGTCTTGAAGGTGTGGGTCGGCAGGTCGTCCACCAGGCCACCGCCCTCCACGCCGCGGATGGCGGCGCACCAGCCGTAGTCGGCAAAGGCGCTTGTCAGCTTGCAGCCGAACGCATATGCGGCGTTACACCACAGGTATTTGTGATGGTCGCTGCCGTCGACTTCCTCGACAAAATTAAAACCTTCGACCGTCGTGCCATCGACGGGATTGAACGGCAGCCGGCCCAGGAAGCGGGGCAAGGTCAGGCCGACGTAGCGCGCGTCTTCCGATTCGCGGAAGGCTTTCCATTTCGCGTATTCGATGGTGTCGAACACCTTGGCCAGGTCGCGCGGCTTGCCCAGGTCACCGTAGCTTTCCAGGCCAAACAGTTCCGGCGCGGCCGAGGCGATGAACGGCGCATGCGCGGCGGCCGCGACGTGCGATATCTGCTCGACGAAATAGATGTCTTCCGGCTGGCGCGAAATGGCGAAGTCGCCCAGCAGCGCGGCGAATGGCGCACCGCCGAAGGTGCCGAATTCCTCTTCATACACCTTCTTGAACATGCTGCTCTGGTCGAACTCCAGCGCGGCCTGGAAATCCTTCACCAGTTCGCGCTTGGTGGCGTTGAACATGCGGATCTGCAAACGCGTGCCCGTATCGGAATTGCCGACCAGGTAGCGCAGTCCCGTCCAGCTTTGTTCGAGCTGCTGGAACGGCGCCGCGTGCATGATTTCGCTGAGCTGGGCCGAGATCAGGCGGTCGATCTCCGCCACGCGCCCGTCCAGCGTCGCCGACAGGCTGCTGGACATCAGCACCGTGCCATCGAGCACCTGCGCCACCAGCTCGGAGATCAGGTCACGCGCGCGCGCATGTTCGGCGCCGGACTTGGCGACGCGGCTTTGCTCGACGATCTGGTCCAGCAAGTCGGTGGCGGCCGGCGCATTGGCGGCCGATACTGCAAGGGCTTCTGCCTGGGCGCTCATCTCAATCCTCCTGCGCTGGGAACTGCGGTTTCAGGGCGGCCAGGCTGTCCGTGTTGTTCAGCACTTCCGTCAGCAAGTCTTCCAGCTTGTCGTTGCCGGCCAGCTTGTTGCGCAGGTCGGCCAGCTTGGTGCGCGCTTCGAGCAGCTTGCGCAAGGGGTCGACCTGGCGCACCACCGATTCAGGGCGAAAGTCATCCATCGAGCGGAAATGCAGGTCGACGGCGAACGTGCCGCCCGCGTCGCTGAGGCGGTTCGGCACGGCGAAACGGGCCACCGGCTCCACGCCGGCCAGCACTTCATCGAAGTTGTCGCGGTCGATGGAAACGAACTTGCGATCCTTCAGGCGTTTTTTCTCGCTGTCCGGATTGCCGCCAAAGTCGCCCAGCACGCCGACCACGAAGGGCAGCTCCTTGTTTTCAATCGCGTCGCCAATCTCGACGTCGTAGGTCATTTGCACGCGCGGCGCGCGGATCTTCTGCAGGCGTTTTTGCACGCTATCGGACTTGGGCATGTCGCTTCCTTTGCAAGGGGATGGTGGGGATGCTCGCTTATTTCAGGCCGCTGAACGGGTCGGCCGTGCTGCCTGGCGCCGCCGCGCCCTTCGCCGCCCACGAGCCGGAGCCGGATGTGGCTGCGCGCTTGCCGGCCGCTGGCGGGCGCTTGGCCGGCGGCACCAGCACGTCTTCGCCGATGCTCGCGCGCAGCAGCTTGGCCAGGTCCTGCGCTTCCGAACGCAGCGAGCCATTCAGATTGTTTTGCCGCGACAGGTCGGCCAGTGCCTTGCCGGACAGGCGCAAGCCGCTGACGGCGACAATGCTGTTGGCCACCTTGTCGTCCGGGTCGCGCTCCAGCGCTTCGAGCGCATGGCCAATGGCATCGCCGTACTGGCCGCGGTCGAACTTCATCTGCGCCATTTGCAGCCACGGCGCCTTGTCAGCCGGGTAGCTGGCCCCGCCGCGCTGAAGCAGGGTCATGGCGCGTTCGTACTGGCCGGCGCGCGCAGCCGCATCGGCGTCGCTCATCACTTGCGCCAGGGTCGGCGCGGCAGGTTTTTGGGGCGCCGGCTGGTCTGGCGTGGCACAGGCCGCCAGCAGCAAGGCGCTGGCGAGGCAGGCAATACGGGGCAACATCGTGGCTGGCTTCATCGGGCATTCCTTCACGTGGAGGACGCTACCGCTGGGAACGATGGGCGGCGCCTTGGTGGAGACTATTATTGATCGGCAATTTTTTGCCAAATTGAGATTAATCAGCAAAGAAGAAGTTCCACATCACAGCCGCGTACAGCGCCATGAATCCTGATCTGGCGCAGTAATTGTCTTGATCGCAGGCCGATCTTGCGCCAACGCAAGCAGGCCGCCAGTGCATGCGTTTAAATGACTGCAACACTTTTATTTCCACCCTTCAATTTACAAAGGTCGCCCATGCCACCTGACGCCCTGGTCCGCCCAGCCCGCGCCACCGCGCTACTGCTGATGGCCTTGCTGCTGGCCGGCTGTGCGGGCGGCGCCATCGGTACACTGGCCAACGCGGCGCTGCAAATGGCCGGCGTGGCCAAGCCGCCGCCGGAACTGCCCGACGCGCAAAAGCCGCCGCGCAATGTCAGCATCCGCCTGCATGCGGCGCAGCGCCTGAACACGGATGCGGACGGCCGGCCGCTGGCGCTGGTGGCGCGCATCTACAAGCTGCGCCAGAGCGCCGCCTTCGAACAGGCGCCGTACGACAGCTTCCTCGACACGCAGCGCGAAAAGGCCGCGCTGGGCGCCGACCTGATGGAAGTCAAGGAGGTGCTGCTGGTGCCGGGCCAGCGCTACGAAGTACAGGAAAAAGTCAGCAAGGAAGCGTATTTCATCGGCGTCGTGGCCCTGTTCCGCGCGCCGGCCGCGCAGCGCTGGCGCGCCACCTTTGCCGCCGCCGATGCGGAACGCGGCGGCATCACCGTCGGCCTGCACGCCTGCGCGCTCAGCATCAGCGGGGTGGCCGCGCTGTCGGCCCCGCGCTGCCAGTAACACGAACAGACACGCCACATATTCAAGGAGAACCGAGATGGGCATGGCAGCGAAAGTCTTGTGGGGAGAAGGCCTGTTCCTGCGGCCGCAGCATTTCCAGCGCCAGGATCAATATCACGAAGCGCGCCTGCATCACACGGCCAGCGCGCTGCATCCCTACCTGTGGGGCGTGGCGCACATGGCGTGGGACCTGGCGGCGCTGAAGACGGGCAGCCTGCGCCTGCAAGCGCTGTCGGCGATCTTCCGCGACGGCGAAGTGTTCGAATCGCTGGGCGACGGTGCGCCGGGCAGCGATACCCTGCCCCCGCCCGTGGACCTGGAAGCGCTGCCGCAGGCCGTGCAGGAAGTGACGTATTACGCGGCGCTGCCCATCCTCAACCGCGAAGGCATGAATTACACGGTGCAGGCAGCAACGGCAGGCACGCCGTCCAGCACCCGCTTTGCGCACGCCATGCGCGCCACGCCCGACCTGTTTACGGAGTCCGCCGTGGCCGACGTGGCCTACCTGAAGAAAACCGTGCGCCTGATTCCCGACAGCGAAGCGCGCGGCTCCTACGACTGCCTGCCGCTGATCGCCCTGCGGCGCACGGTGTCGGGCGGCTTCGAACCCGTGCCCTCGTTCATGGCGCCCAGCCTGGCGATCGCCGGCGCGCCGCGCCTGCAGGGCGTGCTGGAACACCTGCTCGACGCCTTGCAGGCGAAAGTGAGCGCGCTGCACGGCCACCACCGCGAACCGAGCCGCAACGTGATCGAGTTCCGCTCGGGCGACGTGTCCTCGTTCTGGCTGCTGCACACGGTCAGCACGGCCGCCGCCGCCCTGATGCACTATGTGCGCCATCCGGCCCTGCATCCGGAGCGCCTGTACGAGGTGCTGCTGGGCCTGGCGGGCGGCCTGCTCAGCTACTCCAAGCATTACACCCTGGCCAGCCTGCCCGCCTACGACCACGCGCAGCCGGGCACCTGTTTCGACGCCATCGACGCGATCATCCGCGAACTGCTCGACACCGTCATCTCGTCGAAGTATTTTTCCATCGCCCTGCTCGAGGACAAGCCGTCCTACTACCTGGGCAAGCTCGATTCGGGCAAGATCGACCAGCACACCACCTTGTACCTGGCGATTCGCGCCGCCATGCCCGCCATCGAACTGGTGGACGTGGTGCCGCTGCGCGTGAAAGTGGGCGCGCCCGACGACGTGGAAAAATGCGTGCTCACAGCCATGCCCGGCCTGAAGCTGTCGCATGCGCCGCAAGTGCCGGCCGCCATTCCCGTGCGCCCCGACACCTATTATTTTGCGATTGAAAACCGCGGCGTCCTGTATGAGCAGATGCTCAAGGCGCAGTCGATTTCCGTCTACGTGCCGGCCGGCATACGCGACCTGCAGCTGGAACTGATCGCGGTGACGGCATGAGCCAGCTCATCGAACGGCGCGCGGCGCCCTCCCTGCTGGGACAACGCGGTTCCGCCCCCGGCGGCACGGCCAGCCGGCATGCCGGCAGCGCCCTGCTGGACCTGATGCACGAAGGCTTTTATATGCTGTTCATGCTGAAGCACGGCTCGGCGCCTGGCGACGAGCAAAGCTTCATGGACCGCATCACGGCCTTCCTCGACGACTTCGAGCGCGAAGCGAAAAAAATCCGCGCCGATGGCGACGATATCGAGGCGGCCAAGTATGCGTTCTGCGCGGCCGTCGATGAAATCATCCTGGCCTCGCCTTTCGCCCTGCGCAAACAGTGGGAGCGGCGCCCGCTGCAGCTGCTGATCTTTGGCGACCAGCTGGCCGGCGAACACTTCTTCGACCGCCTCGACGCCCTGCGCGGCAAGGGCGCCATGCGCGTGCAGGCGCTGCAGGTCTTCCACATGTGTTTATTGCTGGGATTCCAGGGTAAATATGCGATCGACGGCGGCGAAAAACTCAGCTACCTGACAGCGCGCCTGGGCGACGAGATCGCCCACATCAAGGGCAAGAGCCGTGGCTTCGCGCCGCGCGCGGAACGCCCCGACCAGGTGGTCAACAAGCGTGGCAGCGACGTGCCGCTGTGGGCGCTGTCGAGCTTTTTCGCCCTGCTGGCCATCTGCGCCTACCTGGGCCTGAAAACGCATCTGACGCGCGGCACGCAAACGAGCCTGGCCGCGTATGCGGATCTGGTCAAGCTGGCGCCACGCCCGGCACACCTGACCATCACCCTGCCCTGAACACCTCACAAAACCTACTGCGCGTCGGTATGGGCGGCCTGCGATGCTCACCGTGCTCTAGCACGGTTGCGCTTCTCGACCGCCTCTCCCTTCCGCTCGCTACGGTTTTGTGAGGTGTCAACCCAATCTACTGCGCAATCCTGAACTCGATGCGCCGGTTTCTCGCCCGGCCATCGGCCGTGGCGTTGCTGGCCACGGGGCGGTCCGGCCCCTGGCCCGACACCAGCACCGAATCGGCCGCGACGCCCTTGCTGGCCAGGTAGGCGCGCACGGCTTCGGCGCGCGCCTGGCTCAGGGCCACGTTACTGGCGCGCAGGCCCGTGTCGTCCGTGTGGCCGATCACCTCGACCTTGCGTCCGCGCAGCTTGAGCATGACGGCCGCCATCTCGTCGAGGATGGCCAGGCCTGCCGGCGTGATGGTGGCCTTGCCGCTGTCGAATTCGATGATGCGTTTATCGAGCGCCGCATCGAGCAAGCCCTGCTCGGCCTCGGCCGCCTTGACCCGCAAGCCGTTGTTGACGACGTAGGTGGGATTGAGGCTGGTGGCGATGTCACTGGCGATCTGCTGGCGCTGCGCCTCGTTCGCCACTTCGCCGCGCACGCTGACGTTGTTGCCGTCGACGGTGATCTGCCCCCGTGAAATGAGCTTCAGGTTCGGCGCGATCAGCTTGTGCACGTAGGCGTTCCAGTTGGCCGGCACGGCCACGTTACCGATGGCGATCTGGTCGACCACGCGCTCGGCGCCGTACAGTTCGCGCAGGCGGGCCAGCACGGCCGCCTTGGCCGCCTCGTCGGCCAGGGTACCCGTGACGAGGATCTGGCCCGGCATCGGCGTCTGGGGTACTTGCGCTTGCGCTTGCGCGCGGCAGGGAACGGCCGCGGCAAGCAGCAGGAAAATGGCATACGATTTCATCGCGGTCCTTCAGGCAAAGGTGTCGGCAAACATGGCGCAGGCCGAGCGCAGCGACAGCTGCTCCTGCTGCAGGCAGACGGAAAACTGGCGCAGCGCAGCGTCGTGTCCCAGCTGCTCCTCGACCCAGTCCAGCTGGTCGAACACGATCAGCCGTTCGCTGCCGGCCTGCGGGTCGATCAGCGCGCGCAAGCCATCCGGGTCGGCGCCGCAAAAGCCGATCACCAGCACGGGCGCCTCGTCGAGGTGGGAAAAGAACAGCGCCAGTTCGAAATCGGCCTGGCGCAGGAAGGGTGCAATCAAATGCAGCCAGAAGCTGGCTACCAGTTCGCGCTGCTGCGCGTCCTGCGGCAGCGGCAGTACCAGGCTTTTCTCCAGGCGCGGCAAGCCGCTCTGGCGTACAGGCCGCAGCAGCAGGCCCAGACCCAGCAGCAATTCGCGCACCGTCACGGGGAACGCGGGCGACGCCAGCATCGCTTGCAGGCCATACACGGTCTGCGCCTGCAGGAAGTCAGCCAGCCGCTCCGCATGGCACGCTGCGGCCGGTTCGACTTCGACCACGTTGCCGGCCAGCGCCAGCAGGGCCGGCCCCGGTTCGGCGCTGGCCACGATGCCTTGCGACAGCTGCTCCACCCGCTGCCACAGGGGCGCCAGCGCCAGCGGGCTGCAAGCGACAAAGGCCTCGGCGTCATCGACTTCGAGGGCGCCCATGGCCATGAAGGGAAAGCGCCGCAGCGACTGGTCGTTGCTCGCTTCCAGGCGTCCGGCGATGGCGCGCCGGCTGCGCGTGCCGACGAAGGCAAAACGCAGCGGCGGCAAAGCGTCGTAATTGAGCTTCCAGCGCGGTCATGACCTGCGCCAGCCAGTCGTCGAGCAGCTGCACCAGCGCGTGATTGTCGCAAGCCTTGATGAAATCGCCGCGCGCGGGGATCTTGCCAAAATAGCCGAGGCGCACCTGCTGCGCCACGCGCATCATGGCGCCACCCCGGTCGCCGCAACTGCGGCCATGACCGGCGCGGGAACGCCCGGCATGCCGACGATGGTCTCGGGCAGCTGCATGCCGCGAAAGCCCTGCTCCTGCACCGCGGTGGCAGATCCGGCGCCTGTCGTCTCGGCGCTGCTGGTGATTTTCAGGTCGACCGCCACGGCCACCTCGCCGCGCGTCCAGCGCAGTTCGAACACGCCGCCATCCTTGCGCTTCTTGGCCGCCGCGTCGATCATGCGCTTCAAGCCGAATTGCCCCGGTTCGTTGAACAGTTCCACCGTGCGCCCGTCGAACGTGACGGCCGTGATGCGCGCGCCTTGCTGGCCCGCCGCGCCCTGCGGACCCGGATGCACCATATTCGTCCACTGCGCCGGGGTATTGCGGTAGCGCAGCTGCTGGCCGTCAATCTCCACCGTGTATTCCAGGGTGCCGGACGCGGGCGACGGCTGGATCTGGAACACGGTTTGCGCCGCCGTCGAGGTGGCCGCCACGCCGCCAGCGCCCAGCGGCGCGATCCAGCCGGGGAAGCGCGCCACCACCTGCGGCGCCAGGCTGATGCCCATGTCGGCCCAGGTGCGCGGCGCCAGCACGTCGCCGCGCCGCACCACCAAGGGGCCCATGGATGTGGTGACGAATTTCGCCACCAGGCCTTCGGGGCCGAAGAACTGGCCGATCTCCAGGTTGCTCGCCTCGATGCGCGCCGTAGGCGCAAACGGATATTTATTGGCCAGCGATTTCTGGAATGGTTCATACACCTGCGCCGCCCAGGTCTTGTTGATATCGAGTTCGGCCGGCGCGACGATGACGGCAAAGGTCTGCATCAGCGGGCGCACGAGGATGGGGCGTATCGCCTGCTTCTGCGCGTCGCTCATCCCCGTGAGCACCTGCTCGTCGACCAGTTTGAGGGCGTCGGCCAGTTCGGAGCCGCTGCCCTCCAGCGTCTGCTGCATGAACTGGCGTGCGCCCGGCCCCGCGTCGCCCTGGTTCTTCAGCTGGTTCAGGCGGCTGCGCAGTTTCGACAGCGCTTCCAGGTAGGCGCGCATCAGCGAGGCATTGTTGTCCCTGGCCGCCACCAGCTTGCCCACGCCGGCAAATTCGCGCCCCACGGGACCCATCGGTTTATCCAGGCGGGCCGGGTCGAGCTGCGCATTGAGGCCGGGATTGGCCGTCAGCTGCGACGGCGCGCGGCGCAGCACGGTTTCCTTGAACCAGGCGATGATGCCCCGCTCGGCCTTGCGCAGTTGCGCATTTTGCAGCGCCGGATTGTCCCACGAGGTTTCCTCATAAATGGTCGTCAGCAGCTTGGCGATCGGCGACGACTGCGGATCGCCCAGGCGGTTCATCGCCTGCACGGCGCCGTCAAAACCTTTCAGGTCGGCGACGGCCACGCCCTGCACGAATTTCTGCCACTCGCGCGCGTAATCGGCCTTGTACATGGCCACCAGATTTTTCTCGATCTGCTCCGGACTGCCTTCCAGGGTCAGGTCGTCGGTGGAGGCACTTTTCAGCACCCAGTCGGCGCTTTGCAGTTCGCGGTTGGCGGCGTCGCGAAACGCGCCCTCGACGAACTTTTCCCAGGCCTGGCGCGTAAAGGCGCCGGAGACGGTATAGCTGCCCGCCAGCAGGGTCTGATCCTGCTCGCCGACGATGCGCGCCACCGTCATGCCGGGAAAACGCGTCGAGGCGCGCGCCTTGACGTCGGCATACACGCGCTCGCGCGCCGGCATGCCGCGCACCACGCGGCGCAGGTTTTCGCGGGCCTGGTCGACCAGCGCCAACTTCTGTTCGATGCGCGGCCAGGACGGGTCGCCGATCTGCGCCAGGTAGAACGTCAGCAGCCGTTCGGCGCTGCGTATCATCTGCTCGCGCGGCATGGCGCCCCGGTTGCTCTCCAGCCAGCCGCGCCAGAAGCGCGTCAGCTGGTCGTTCAGGTGGCTGCTTTCCGCATGCGTCTTATCGGCCAGCATCAGATAGGTTTTCAGCGCGTTGTAGGCGTCTTCCACATTCGTCGCGCTGGCCGCCTGGTACTGCACGCTGCGCGGTGCGGAAGACACTGCGGGCGCGGCGGCCGGCGTCTGCGGCGTGCGCGCCGTGGGCTGCAGCTGGTCGGCGCTGGCGTTCATCTCGAACAGCAAGGCTTCCAGCGCGCCCGCCACGGGGGCCAGCATGACCTGGCGCGCGCCGGCAAAATACTCCTCGCGCAGCTTGCGTTCAAGTAACTCCCCCTGGTACAGGCCCAGGCGCAAGGACCACGGCCGTTGCGTGCGGTACGCGTCCAGCTGCTCGATGCGGTCCTGCAAGATCTCGAGCGCTTCCAGGCGCGACTGCAAGTCCAGGCGCCGCTCCTGCAACTTGACCACTTTATTTAAATCGGCCTCGACATTGGCCACCAGTTGCCGGTTGCCCAGGTAGGACCAGCTCCAGCCGCCCAGGCAGGCGCCCAGCGACACCGTGGCGGCGAAGAACACGGCATATTTGAAGCGCAGCTTGGCGCGGTTGGCATAGTTGGCCACCAGGTGCTTGTCGGCAAAAATCACCTTGCGGAACAGCTCCAACAGGAAATAGCCATGCTGGCGCGCGCCGGACGGCGCTGCGGCCGGAGCCGGCGCGAAGGCCAGGTCGAAGCGGCGCGCCACCTGCTGCGAGGACGCGCTGACGGGCTCGCCTTCCTGCAGCGCGCTGGTGAAATAAAAGCCGCGGAACACGGGCTGGAACTGGAACGGGTTTTCCTCGAACAGGGTGGCGATGAAGGCACGCAAGGCCGGCTTGATGGCGGCGAACTCGAGCGGGAAGGTGAATACGCCGGGCGCCATCGTCTTGCGTTGCCGGTGCGCCATGTTGGCCAGGCTCAGCTCCGTCAAGCCATCGTGCAATTCATCGAAGCTCTGGTCGAAAAACGCCAGCAAGTCGGCCGTGGGCAGCTTGCGCTGGTAGGGCATGGTGGCGCCCCAGACGCGCTCGCGCTCGCTGCGCTCGGCATCCGCGAAAAACTCCGTGAAGCCGGCGATCAGGTCCGCCTTGGTAAACACGATGTACAGGGGCGCAAACACTTCCAGCCGTTCGATGACGTCCTGCACGCGCTTGCGCAGGCTGCGCGCCAGTTGCATGCCGACATCAGGATCGCCGCCCAGCTCGGCGATGCTGACGGCGATGAGGATGCCGTTGATGGGCGCCTTGCGCCGGTATTTTTTCAGTAGGTCGAGAAAGCCGAACCACTCGCCGCGGTGCTCGTCGACGACGGAGTAGCGCCCCGCCGTGTCGAGCACGATGCCGTCCGTCGTAAAAAACCAGTCGCAATTGCGCGTGCCGCCCACGCCTTGCACGATCTTGCCGTCAGCGAAGGGGAACTGCAGGCCAGAATGCAGGATGGCGCTGCTCTTGCCGGCGGCAGGATTGCCGATGATCATATACCACGGCAATTCGTACAGGGCGGCGGCGCCCGACTTGAGGCCCAGCTTGGATGTCTTGATGGTCTCGATGGCGGCCAGCATGCCCGAGCGCACGGCGCCGAGCTCGCCGTGCTGCGTGCTGCCGGCCGTTGAGGACGAGGCCGCCTGCGCGGCGGCGATCTCGGCCTCGTTGAGGATGGCCTGGCCCAGCGCCTGGGCATCGCGCCGCGCACGGCGCCGGCGCCACAGCCACAAGCCCAGCCAGGTGGCAAAAGCCAGCAGCAGCAAGATCAGGGCCCAGATCAGCGCCACTTCCAGCACCTCGGCACCCAGGTACAGGAACACGGCCAGCGCCACGAAGCCGAGGATGGTCAGTTGGCGGCTGTCGGTGAGGAAATGCCAGAGTCGTCGCAGCATGATAAGCCCAAGGTGAGGTCGCAAAGCAAGGCGGATTCGGCCCATGCTGACAGCAATGGGGCGCGGCTTTGTTGACATACGACAAGTATCTGGCGCCAGCGCGCGGCAGGCACTGGCAGGCCATTGACGCTGCGCAATCAAGCTTGCAGCGGTGAAATTCGGGGCCGTATGCGGCGCTAGAATGGCTGGCGCGGCTTACTTGCCCAGCACGCGCGGTTGCGGCAATTCCGTGTGGCCAAAATCCATCATGGCCCAGCGTCCGCCCCAGCGCAGGCCCACCGATTCGGCCGTCACGCCATATAAACGGTAGCCGCGCATGGCCCAGGCATTTTTTTCAGAAATGATGAGCTTTCCTTCATGCATGAATGCGCAATCGGCCGCCAGGCCATACTGGTGATAGCTTTGAAACGCCTTCGCGTTCGTCACGTTCGGGCCGGCCGCCGCCAATTGATCCTGGCGCGCGGGGCTGCGATAGCCTTCCAGCAAGACCATGTCATAGCCATGCACGTCCTTCATGATCTTGAAGACCAGCAGCAGACGCTGCGCGAAATCGTGGTCGAGCAATTGCCAGTTGCGGCTGGCGCCGCCCAGCAGCGGGCGCAGCTGCGTTACTTCCGCCGTGGAAAACAGCAGCGGCGGCAAGGTCGGTGGCGGCACCAGCTGCTCGCCCTTCAGCAAGTCGCTGACCTGGTCATTGATGACGTGTTGCTGGTCGGCATAACCGCGCAGGGCGATGCGGTCGCTGGACAGCCAGGCCAGCAGCGGCGGCACGACGACCAGCACGCTGCCTGCCAGGCTCAGCCAGCGATGCCGCCACAGCAGTTGCCAGACGCGCGCCATGCCCGAGCCCGTGTGTTGCTGCACGCGCTGCCACTGCGCGCCGCCGCCCCGCTGCAACCCCTGTGCACGCCGCTGCATGCGCCAGCCCAGGTTGACGAGCGTGTGCAGCACGATGGCGCGGCCGCCGGGGAACAGCAGCAGCCAGCAGGCAAAACAGGCGAGCAGAAAATACATCAGGACCAGGGCGACGAACATGGGGTGCTCCGTGACGGGAATCGGCGGGGCCGGGCAATCCATTGCTCGGCGGTATCGCTAGATCGTAGGCGTGCGCGGCCCGCATGAGCGCGGTTTACATCAAGGTCAGTCGAATTTGATCCACTGCGGAGGTGATATTTTGTCTTTACTGAAAACCGGGGATGGCCAGGCGCGCGGTCCTGACCTGCTGAGCAAGGCCGGCGCGGCTGGTGCGCGCATCGAAGGCAAGGGCATCCTGTCGCAGCTCGAACACGGCGCCGCCGCGCCCGCCGCCAAGCCGGCCCTACGCTGGCGCCCCGGCTGGCGGCACGGGGCCGCTGGCGCGCTATGCCTGGCGGTGCTGGTCACGGCCGTGCTCGCTTACGACACGGACGTCCCGCCGCTGCCGCCGACACCCGCCATTGCCACGGCAACGCCCGCAATACCGGCGCCAACGGTGCCGCAATACCCGGCGCTCCCGGTGCAGGCCGCCACCATCGTCAATACGGCGGGGCCGCCCTTGCCCGAGGTGGCAGCAGTGAGCGCGCCACGCAAGGTGCTAGCGCCCGTGCGCCAGGCGGCCGCCCGTCCACAAGGCGCGAAGCCGGCTGCCGCGCCCGGCGACAGCGACGTCGCCTTGCTGACGGCGATGGTGGCCCATGCGCACCGGCAAGCAGGCACGGCGGTACCCGCGCGCGACGTGGTGCTGCGCAAACAGGAAGAAGAAACGGCGGAACTGTTGCAGCGCTGTCAGCAGCTGGGCCTGATCGAAGGCATGCTGTGCCGTTCGCGCATCTGCTCGGGCCGCTGGGACAGCGATCCCGCCTGCCATTGAGTGCCCGGCAAACCTCAGGCGCGCTCGGACACTTCGATCAGGTTGCGGTCCGGGTCGCGCAGATACACGGAGCGGATGGGCCAGTTGGCGCCCGTGCGGGCCACCGGACCTTCCTCGATGGCAATACCCAGCGCCGCCAAATGGGCGATGAACACGTCAAGCGGGACGGCGGCGATGAAGCACAGGTCCAGCGCGCCGGGCGTGGGCAAATCCGCCTTGGGCAGGAATTCCTTGCCGGCCTCATGCAGATTGATTTTTTGCGCGCCAAACTTGAAGGCATGGCGGCCGGCGCCAAACGTTTCCAGCCGCATGCCCAGCACGCGCGTATAGAAATCGATGCAGGCCGCCTTGTCGCGGGTGGTCAATACCAGGTGATCGAGGTGGTCTATCATGCGTGTCTCGGGTGAGTGGCCGCGTCCATGCGGCCCTGCAAAAAACCTTCCATCAGCGCCAGCAATGCCTGCGGCTGCTCCTGGTGCGGCGTATGGCCGCACTGCTCGACCATGGCGGGCATGGCGTTGAGCGCCTGCGCCACGATGGTGTCGACCTGGGCCGCGCTGCCGTACTGGTCTTCGCTGCCCTGCACCACCAGCGCCGGGCATTCGACGGAGGGCAGCAGATACTCGATGTTCCAGAACTGGAAGCCATAGCTGAGCCAGGTATCCGACCAGGCCTTGAAAATCGTTTCCGTCTTGTCGCCATGGTATTTCGCCAGCGCGCGCAACTTGCCCGCGCCGAATGCCGCGTCCGCCTCGCGTATGCCATCGAGCGTGATGCCTTCGACAAACACGTGCGCCGCCTCGGTGATGATGCCGCGCAAGCGCGGCGGCTGCTGCGCCGCATAGATCAGGGCGATGCTGCCACCATCGGAATGGCCGACGAGAAAATGGTCCTGCCCCGGCAGCAGTGCCGCCAGCACTTGCGGCAGCTCGCACAGCGCGTAGTCATGCAGATAATGGAGCTGGCGGCGCGCCGCCAGCGGCGACGACTGCCCATAGCCGTGGCGGTCGTACAGCAAGCCGCGGCATCCCGTCGCCTGGCATAGCTGCGCGGGAAAATCTTTCCACATCGCACAGCAGCCGAGCCCCTCATGCAGGAATACCAGGCAGGGCTTGGCGGGGTCGCCTTCGATCAGTTCGTAATAGATATCGGTTTCGGCACTCAGGTTCAATATCGGCATGGGCTAGGCTCGCAACGGGTTCCGTATCGGCAGGTCGGCTGGGCCTATTGTGCCATTGTCCTGCACGGCACGCGTGGCGCCCCCGTAAAAATAGCCTGCTGGAAAAGTTCTTGCCGCTTGCCTGCAAGGTGTTTGCGCCAGCACAAGCGAGCGCCGCTTTTCCAGCGGCCCAGCGCGCTTTCTACCCCTGTGTATGCCTAGAATGAATTACTCCAACAGCATGGAGCAGGCGGCTACCTTATCAGCCCGGACGTGACACTGGCCGTCACGGCAACACAGATAGGGCGTCTTGCCGCACAACGACAGGCGCGGTGTCCAAACTATCGATGAGGAGTACATCATGGAAATGAAAGTAGAAAATCACACGGGCAGCAACCTGGCCCCGGAAACCACCGACCTGCCGCTGGAGCAGGACGGCCAGGCCTCGCAAGACGCGGCCGCACAGGACCTGAACCTGAGCGCCGCCGCCTTCACCACCTACTACACGTGGACGGCCAATGGCGTGCATCCTTCGGTCAACTTCGCCAACGCCAACGTGAAGGCCAATTCGCGCGTATTGCTCAACATCAGCGAATATGGCGCCACTCCCCAGAACCGCTTCATCGGCTCAGCCCGTATGGCCGTGTACAACATCGCGCCATATAACGGCGGCTTCCGTGCCTGGGTGGATATCTCGTGGGGCAGCCCGCTCAAGGTGCGTTTCGACGTGTTTGTGGATCCCTGATCAGGGAACACCGCGCGTGCCGTTGATGCGCTGAAGCGGTGGCTAGCGTGAACGGAAAACCATGCGCGCATGACAAAAAAGGCCACGTGTTGCCACGTGGCCTTTTGCTGCTGCTTGTTCTGGCTCCCCGACCTGGACTCGAACCAGGGACCTGCGGATTAACAGTCCGTCGCTCTACCAACTGAGCTATCAGGGAAAGGAGGCCGAATTATATACGTCAAAATTTCCCATGTCCAGTTGTTGCTGCATGGTCAGCAAAACTGGCCGCCAGGGAGCAAGCCTCGCCGGCTGGCTGCGCCCGTCTGCGCGGCGCCACGCAAGATAGTAGAATAGCCAGGCCTTGCCAACACGCAAGGCGCACAACGGCATGCCGGCAGCGGAGCGTCGACCACGCGGCCGCGCAGACATGCGCTTGCAAGGCGCACCTTGCCCCTGGCTTACTGCTCTCACCCGACATGACAGAATCAAGCGCAACACTGGTGGACAATCCCGGCAGCGGCGACAGCTCGGCGGACATTGCCGCGCATATGGCCGCCGCCATCGTGGCACGCCAATTGCCGCCCGGCACGCGGCTGCGCGAAGAAGCGCTGTGCCGACTGTATGGCGTCAGCCGCACCAAGATCCGCGCTGCCCTGCTCATCCTCTCCAAAGACAAACTCATACGCATGGTGCCCGACAAGGGCGCCTTCGTCAGCCAGCCGACCGAAGCGGAGGCGCGCGACATCTTTGCCGCGCGGCGCATCATCGAAGCGGCCCTGGCGCGCGAATTCGTCGCGCGGGCCAAGCCTGCCGACTACAGGATGTTGGAGCGGCACCTGAAAGCGGAACGCCAGGCGCTGGCGCAAGCGACGCCGCTGCGCTCGCAACTGCTGGGTGACTTCCACGTCTTGCTGGCCGATATCGCCGGCAACGCCGTGCTGCGCGACATCGTGCGCGAACTGGTGGGCCGCAGTTCGCTCATCACCATGCTGTACCAGTCGGGCCATGATGCCGCCTGCTCGTGCGACGAGCACGGCCGCTTTCTTGAGGCGGCGCGCAGCGGCGACGCGGACCTGGCGGCGCGCCTGATGGTCGAGCATTTGGCGCACGTGGAAGCGGCCCTGCGCTTCGACGGCAGCGCCGGCGAGGCCAAAAAAGACCTGGTGGCGGCGCTGCTGATGTAGGCTGCGCCATCAAAAAAGGCCGCCGGTGCGGATGCACGGGCGGCCTTGTCATTGCGGCGGCAAACCCGCTATTCGCCCACGCTATTCGCCCAAGTAGATAAACTTGAACAGGAAGATGGCGGCGATGATGTAGGCCACCACGGACACTTGCTTGCCCTTGCCCGTCAGCAGTTTCAATACGGCATAGGTGATGAAGCCGAAGGCGACGCCGCTGGCCACGGAATACGTAAATGGCATCATCAGCGCCGTGATGGCGGCCGGGATGCTTTCCGTGCTGTCATCCCAGTCGATGAAAGTCAGTTCGCGCAGCATCAAACAAGCCACGTACAGCAGCGCGGGCGCCGTCGCGTACGGCGGCACCGTGTGCGCCAGCGGGGCAAAGAACAGGCTGCCCAGGAACAGCAGCGCAACGGCCACGGCCGTCAAGCCCGTGCGTCCGCCCGCTTGCACGCCGGCCGCGCTTTCCACGAAGGCCGTCGTGCTCGACGTGCCCAGGCAGGCACCGGCCGCAATGGCCGTGCTGTCGGCCAGCAAGGCCTTATTCATGCGTTCCATCTTGCCATCTTTCAGCAGACCGGCACGGTTGGCCACGCCCATCAGGGTACCCGTCGCATCAAACAGTTCGACCAGGAAAAACACCAGCACCACGTTGACGATGCCGATCGACAGCGCGCCCATGATGTCGAGCTTGAACAAGGTCGGCTCGATGGCCGGTGGCGCCGAGACGATGCCGTTGAACTGGTTGCCGCCAAAGAAGAAACTGGCAATCGTGATGGCGAGGATGCCGATCAGGATGGCGCCCGGCACTTTCAGGCGGTCCAGCGCGACGATGATGAAGAAACCGAGGATGGCCAGGATGGGCGCCGCCTGGTGCAAGTCGCCCAGCGCGATGATGGTGGCCGGGTTCGACACCACCACGCCCGCGCTTTTCAGGGAAATGATGGCCAGGAACAGGCCGATACCCACGGTGATCGCCGTGCGCAGCGCGGGCGGGATGCTGTTGATGATCATCTCGCGCACCTTGAACAGGCTCACCAGGATGAAGAGGCAGCCGGAAATGAAGACGGCGCCCAGCGCCACTTCCCAGCTCATGCCCATGCCCTTGACCACCGTGTACGAGAAATATGCGTTCAAGCCCATGCCCGGCGCCAGCGCGATCGGGTAGTTCGCGTACAGGCCCATGATCAGGGTGCCGATGGCGGCCGCCAGGCAGGTGGCGACAAAGACGGAGTCCTTCGGCATGCCCGCGTCGCCGAGGATGGACGGGTTGACGAAGATGATGTAGGCCATCGTCAGGAACGTGGTCAGGCCGGCCAGCAGCTCCGTGCGCACATTGGTCCCGTTGTCCTTCAGTTTGAAATAGCGTTCCAGGAACTGCATGATTAACCCCTTGTTTTGGTGAAACCGCGCGCCAGGTCTTGGCCAAGACGCATCTTTTTTTTCTTGCAATAACTAGTTACTTGGTCGCTGTGCCAGCCGGTTTGAAGGCCCACCAGCGGCTGCCCGCGAAATTCCAGACCAGCCCGATGCCCGTCGCCAGCACCTGCGCCAGCCAGTAATACCAGCCCAGCTGGTGTACCAGCAGCCACATCAGGCTCGTATTGATGCACCAGCCGATGCCCAGCAAGGTGAAATATTTGCTGGCCGCCTCGCCATGACCCTTGTCGCTCTTGAACGTGAAAAAGTAATTGAGAAGGTAGTTGACGACGGAACCGAGAATGTAGCCGATGCCGGACGCGGCGGCGGCGCTGATGCCGGCCCATTCCACGCCGCCCCACAGCACGCTGTATTGCACGGCCGTGCCGGAAGCGCCGACGGCGGCGAAGCGTAGAAATTGGTGATGCAGGGAATGGGACATTGTCAATTTTCAAATAAGGCGAACACTCTCGCCAGGATCGGGCCAGAATAAAAAATGGCTACGATTGCTCGTAACCATTTTTCAGCCTGCATTTTACTGCAAGTTGCGCCCAACGTTCATATTCGCCGCCGTTTCGACACTTATTACTTGCGTTGGCGGCGCCGGCGCAGCCACACGAAGAGCGCGATCAGCAGCAGGATGCCCACGATGCCGCCCGGCAGCATGAACGGTTGCGCCCGCGCCAGCACGGGTTTCTCGCCGCCGCTGCGCGCCTGCGCCACGTAGGCCGGCGTGACGGACACGTCCGGGTTGCCATACTGCTTCAGCACGTAATTGGCGATCGACGCGATCTGCTCGTCCGTCAACGGCTGTACGTACGAGCGCTGGTCGAAACGGGGCATGAACGCTTCGTGCTCTTCCCCTTCAATCTTGCGCTCGACGCCAAACAAGATGGCCGACACCAGGTTGGCCGGCGTGTTGCCGCCCGTCGCCGTGTTGTTGAACAGGGCCGGATACGCCTGGCCCGTACTACCCGCGCCGCTGGCCGAGTGGCAGCTGGCGCAGTAGCCGGAAAACAGCACGGCGCCGCTGTTGAGCGAATGGTGCTCGGTGGAACTGGCCATGCCGCGCAGCAGCGGTTCTTCGCTGGCGGCGCTGCCATGGCTGAAGGCAGCCTTGGTCTGGCCCGGCGCGCGCACGGGCGGCACCGTGCGCAGCCACGCGACGATGGCGGCCACGTCGTCGTCACGCAAAAATTGCAGGCTGTTCTGGATGGCTTCGGCCATGCCGCCCGCCGCCTGCCCCTTGCCTTCCACATGGCCCGTCTTCAGGTAGGCCGTGAGTTCCGCATCCGTCCACGCACCGATGCCGCTGACCTTGTCCGACGTGATGTTCGGTGCATGCCAGGAGCCGAGCGAGGCGCCGGCCAGGGTCTGGCTGCCGATTTCCGCCATCAGCGCATTGCGCGGTGTGTGGCAGGCGCTGCAGTGCGCCAGGCCTTCGGCCAGGTAGGCGCCGCGGTTGATCTGCGCGCTCTTCGTTGCGTCCGGCACGAAGCGCTTATTGTCGAGGAACAAGGTATTCCAGCCCAGCATCGACAGGCGCACATTGAACGGGAATGGCAACGCTGTCTGGCGCGCCGGTTCGTCGACGGGCTTGACGGCCTGCATGAAGTAGTAATACAGGTCGCCCACGTCCGCATCCGTCAGCTGCGCATAGCTGGTGTAGGGCATGGCTGGATACAGGTGGCTGCCATCGGCGCGCACGCCTTCGCGCAGGGCGCGCGCAAAGTCCGCTTCCGTGTAGTGGCCGATGCCGCCTTTTTTCGATGGCGTGATATTCGTTGCGTAGATCGTGCCCAGCGGCGAGTCGATGGCGTAGCCACCCGCATACGGCTTGCCGCCCGCTGCCGTATGGCACGCCATGCAATCGGCGGCGATGGCCAGGTAGCGGCCCCGTTCCAGACGTGCATCGGGCTTGGCGGCGGCAGGCACGGCCGGGCGGTCCGGCGTCAGGGTCACGGGCGGCGCCGGCGGCACAGCGTGCGCGGCCAGCGGCAAGCCGGCCGCCAAAGTCAGACTCAGCAATAAACGGCGCATCATGCAGCCTCCCTTGCCAGGGTGCGGGCGATGTCGTCGGCCGCGCGCAAGCCGAGCGCGGCCATGCTGAGGGTGGTGTTGACCACGCTGGCCGACGGCATGGCGCCGCCGCCCGGCAGCCACAGGTTGGCGTGGTCGTGGGCGCGGCAATTGCCGTCGACCACGGAGTCAAGACGATTCGAACCCATGATGACGCCACCCATGATGTGGTTATTCGCGTTCAGGCTGTCGGTGATATGGAATTCCACGGCGCCGAACAGCTTGCCGATATGCTTGAGCTGCGCATGCGCGGCCTTCGCGCCATCGCGCACATAGTCGCCCACGTCATAGTAAATGTCGGGACAGGCCAGGCCCAGCGGGTCCTTGCGCGTCTTGCTCAGGGTCAGGCGGTTGTGCGCTTCGGGCAGCGGCTCCAGGCTGATCGACAAGTCCACGCCAAACGCGGCGCGGCGGCGGATCTCGTCGTCGAGGTCCTTGCCCACCAGGCCCAGCTTCAACGATTGCTGGGTAGCCGGTCCGACCCTCGTGATGTTATTGAGGATCATCTTGTTGGCCGAATACTGCGCACGGAAGGCGCCGTCGCGCGGGCCCACCAGGCAGCTGCTTTGCGCGGGGCCACGGCCCGTCCAGATCGGTTCATTGGCAAGGAAGGTACAGTGGAAACCCGAGTGGTCCATCATGTTGCGGCCCACCTGGTCGGAACTGTTGGCGATGCCGTTCGGATTGTTCTTGTTGGCCGCCAGCAATAGCAAACGCGGCGTTTCGATGCCGTTGCAGGCAATCACGAAAGCCTTGCCCGTCGCCATATGCGACTGTTTTTTCGCGTCATACCAGTGCACGGCGGTGACGCGGTTGTTGTGGTCCGTGTCGATGCGGTAGACGACGGCCTCGGCCAGCACGCCCGCGCCCTTCAGCTCGGCCCGTTCCACGTGGTGGATGCCGTTGTACATGGCGCCGATGGGGCAGATCGGCTGGCAATTGTTGTTGCCGCAGCAGGTGGGACGGCCCTGCCATGGGCGCGTCGAACGGCCTTGCGGAATCGGCACGGAACGGTAGCCGTGCGGGTTGACCACTTCGGCGAAGCGCTTGTCGCCATAGCCCCAGGGCACCATGTCCATCGGGTACGGCGCGCTGCGTTCGCTCGGCGATTGCAGCGCGGGATCGTTGGGGCCGGCCACGCCCATTTCCTGCTCAGCGCGGCAATAGTACGGTTCCAGCTCATCGTAGGAAATGGCCCAGTCGCGCCCTACCCCGTAGTCGCTCTTCATGCGCATGTCGGACGGCAGATGGCGCCAGCACGACGCCGCCCAGTGCCAGGTCGTGCCGCCCACCGTGCGCAGATAGCCCTGCTGGAAACTGCTGCCGTTGGGACCGGACACTTCCACATAGTTATTCTTCGGGAAATACAAGGGCGCGGGCGCGTTTTCCGCCTGCGGATACAGGCCCTGGAAGTCCGAACCGACGCGGTTTTCGAACGGCATGTTGCGCCAGTTTTCCACGGCTTGGCCACGTTCGATGCGCAGGCCCGCTTCCAGCATGATCACGGAATGGCCTTGCGCGGCCAGCTGGTCGGCCATCATGGCGCCGACGACACCCGTGCCGACGATGACGACATCGGCGACGACGTCGCCATTGCTCTTGAATTGGGGTGATTTCATTTTGCTTGCTTGCCTTTCGGTTCAGGGGTGCCGGTGGTGGCCGGCGCGGGCACGGGTTTCGGTTCCACGGGTGCGGAAACGCGCACGGCCGGCGGCGCCTTCAGCCACCACAGGGGGCCGTAATTGCAGTAAGTCGGCACGACCTGGCCATCGGCCACGGTGCGGTACATCAAGGCCTCGGCGTAGGCGACGACAATGGATTTCGTGCCCTGCGCCGCGTTGCCGGCGACGGTACCCGTGTACCAGGCGGCGACGATGGCCAGCGCCAGTTCGCGCAAAGCAGCATCGGCGGCGGTGGCTGCCGACAGCAGGGCTTTCGCTTCCTGGCCCGTGACGAGCAGCGCGCCCAGCTGCGGCAAGCGCTCGGCGAAGCCGGGCACGTTGCTGCGCATGGCTTGCTCGATGCGCGCCGCCGTCGCGGCGGACAGATCGCGGTGGCCCGTGATCGTTTGCGACAGGGTGTAGAACAGCATGGTGGCAGGGGCCAGGCCCGTCGCCGGCGCGCTGGCCGGGGCCTGCATGGCGGCGGACAGGGGATTGCTCCAGAAACCGGCCTGCGCCAGCAAGGCGGCCAGGCCGATCAGGGCGTGGCGGCGGCTGATGCGGGGAAGGGATGAAACGGATGTTGCAGATGGTTCAGTGTCTGGATGGTTCATGAGACTCCCGCAAGACTTGTTGTTTTATTGACTTCGATGATTGCGCCAAATTGCATTTGCGCATAGATGGAACCGGTTCCATATTATCCTACAGAAGTAAATTGTCTGCCAATGTAGTATTACTACTGGGAATTTGGCTCGGGCAATTCCTGTTTTTCACGCAGGCAAAACGCCAGCCCTGGCTGGCCGCCCAGGCGGTAATGGAAGTCGAGCACGCTGCCGCCAGCCAACGAGGGCTTGCCCGGCAAAGGCAGTGGCAGGTTCAGGCTGCACTCATGGTCGCCCAGGACGATGTCGCCATGCACGCGGATGCGCGTCAGCAAACGCGGCGCCTGCTCCAGCACGTCAGGCAGGCGGATGCTGGCGGCGGGCAGCGTGTCGCCCCGCTCCCCCTGCCAGGCGCGCATGGCGTCCGCGTCGAGCGCAAACACGGGGCCCCAGTCCGTGCACGGCTCGCCGGGGCTGCGCCGGTCCAGTCCCAAGTGCACGGTGACGGCCGCCGGCAGCAGCGCCGCCGCAGGCGCTTGCGCGTGCAGGTTGCGCAGGATGGCGACCTGCGGCTCCTTGCCCAGCGCCGTATTCATGGTTTCGCTGACGATCACGTCCGGCATGGCGCCCGCAGGCATTTGATAGGCGGCCGCGTCGGCGCAGATGTATTCGTCGACGTGGCTGTCCAGGCCCAAGGCGGCGATCAGTTCGCGCGCATAGTCCAGGGTTTCCATATGCACGTCGAGGATGGCAAACTGCACCTGGGTCGCACTCAGCACGGCCATCACCGGCAGGGCCAGCAGTGCGAACGGGCCGCAGCCCGCATACAGCACGCGCACGGGACGCCCACCGTTCACGGCCAGCAGCTCGCGCACGGCCTGCGCCAGGCCTTGGATGAAGGCGGCGCTGCGGTACGGCTCGCGCGCGCACAGGCCCGCCTGCACGGGCGAGATGGCCCAGCCGCTGGGGAGAAAACTTTCGCCGTCGCGCAAGCCATCCTGCCGGTCCATGGGCAGGCGCGAATGGCGCTCGACGAGCTGGCGCAGCTGCACCGTTTCGCCGACCAGGCTGGCCAGGGTACGCTGCGGATCGCACAGCGCGGCCGCCATGGCGGCCAGTTCCGCGCGCGCCGAGGTCACGCGCAACTCCACGGGCAACTCCACGGAAAAGGCGGGATAAAGACAGAATGCATGGCAGCTTCCTTGAAATGATTGCAAGTACGCGGAAAAATTGGCAGCATAGCAAATAAATATACGCCTGCGCATTTGCCACCATCGCCCCCATCGCCACCACCTACCGGAGCACCGATGCACGACTTGCCGCTTTCCGCCCCCTACCAGTTGCGCGTCCAGCGCGACGACGACGATGGCTTTGCCGCCGCGCTGTACAGCTCCACGCGCGACGACTTGCGCCAGATGCCGGCCGATCCCGCCGTCATCGAGCAGCTGATCGCCATGCAGCAGCGCATGCAAAGCCACGGCTATCGCCAAGCGTATCCGCACGCCGCATATCTGGTGCTGCAGCATGGCGACACGCCCATCGGGCGCCTGGTCCTGGACCGCCAGGATCAGGTGCTGCACCTGGTCGACATCGCCATCCTGCCCGCCGCGCAAGGCCAGGGCGCAGGCAGCGCCGTGCTGCGCGGCCTGCAGGCGCAAGCGGGCGCGCAGCAATGCCGGATCCACCTTGCCGTCAACAAAAGCAACACCGCCGCGCGCGCGCTGTACCAGCGGCTGGGCTTCCGATTGCACGGGGAAAACGAGGTGCAGAATCAACTGGAATGGAGCGCGCCATAGTGGCGGCGCCGACTCCACCCAGCACCTGGCTGCGGCTGCCGCTGCGCTTTGACGTGGCGCGCATGCAGCGCGACAGCGACCGGTTCGCCACGGACGAGTGGATCCATCATTTCAATACGGGCGCCTACGACACGGGCTGGAGTTGCGTGCCGCTGCGCTCGCCGGGCGGAGCAGCTGGCGACATCATGCCCGTCGACGGCGCAGCCTATGCCGGCACGCCGCAACTGGCGCGCTGTCCCTGCCTGCGCGAGGTCCTCGCCAGCTTCGCCTGCGACATCCGCGCCGCGCGCCTGATGGCTTTGGCGCCGGGCGCCATCATCCGCGCCCACCGCGACGCCGGCACGTCGCTGGCCGATGGATTGATCCGCATCCACATCCCCATCCACACTACGCCGCAGGTCGTGTTCAGCATTGACGGCGAGAACGTGCACTTCACGGCCGGCCGCGCCTGGTACATGGACGCCAGTTGCCTGCACGCCGTGCACAACCAAGGCACGGCGCCGCGCATCCACCTCGTGCTCGACTGTATCACCAATGCCTGGCTCGAAACGCTGTTCGCCTCGGCCGGTTTCGTGCCGAAAGCGGCCCATAAATATGGCGACCCCAGCATCAACGATGGCAATGTGCGGGCCGTCATCGCCCAGCTGCGGCTGTCCCCCTCGCCCGCCAGCCTGGCGCTGGCCGGCGAATTGGCAGCATTAGCCGGCGGCGTTGGGAGCGCGCCATGAGCGCCCGGCATGGCCTGACCCAGCAGGAAGGCTTGCTGGCCAGGGGCAGTATTGTTTCTTGGCATGCGGGCATGGACATGCGCCGCTGGTATCCACTCTTTGCACAGCACGATGCGCAAACGGACGAGGTGTCCCTCTGCTGGCGCGACCTGGGCCGGCAGCCGCTCAGCGAACCATTCTTTATCAACACCCTGGCACGCCAGCCGCATGAGGAGCGCCGCGTCTGCCACACACCGCTGGCGGCGCTCGCCACGCTCGGCGATTGCCTGACGCCCGACGCCTTCATCTTCCACGTCTCGCGCTGTGGTTCGACCCTGCTGACGCAATTGCTGGCGACCTTGCCGCAATGCGTGGTGCTATCTGAGCCAACCGTGATCGACTCGCTGCTGCGTCTGCATCACGATGGCATGGCGGGCAGCGACGGCATCGCCTTGCTGCGCCAGGCTATCCTGGCCCTGGGCCAGCGCCGTACGGGCGAAGAGACACATTTCTTCATCAAGTTCGACTGCTGGCACATCCACAACCTGGACTTGCTGCTGCAAGCGTTTCCCGGCACGCCCTGCCTGTTCGTCTACCGCGAACCGCTGGCCGTGCTTGCCTCGCACCAGCGCCAGCGCGGGCCGCAGATGATCCCCGGCATGCTGCACCCGGCACAGCTGCCGCTGCCCGCGCACCAGCTGGCGCCCGGCGATATCGATGGCTATACGGGCCTCGTGCTGGCCAGCCTGTTCGACGCGGCCCTGCCCCATGCGGCCGCCGGCCAGCTGCAGTTAATTCACTACAAGCAATTGCCAGATATCGTGTTCAGCGATGTATTGACGCGCGTGGGCATCACCCCCACGCCGGCACAGTTGCAAGCGATGCGTGCGCGGGGCGGCGTGCATGCGAAATACGGCACGGCCTACCACGGCGATCCGCCAGTGGCCGCAGCCAACGGCCTGGCCGCCATCGCCGCGCAAGTGCAGCCAGGCTATCTAGCGCTGGAAGCGTTGCGCACGGGGCAATAGTCACAGCGCGGCGGCATTGTCCTCGCGCCACTTGCGCACCATCTCGCTGCTGATTTCCCGTTCATAGCAGATGGGGGCGTAACCGCCCTTCCGGCTCCATGCGCTGCGCCCTCCGCAAGCGCTGCCATTCTTGGCGGCATTGTAGGGACAGGGGCAGCGGCCAGGATAGGCGGAGATCGACTCGGCGATGATCTGCTGTTTGACCTTCGCTTCGGATACCGGCTGGCGCCCTTGGCCGCCGGCAAGGGGCGCGTAGGCCGTGCCGGCGGCAAGCATCAGCAGCAGGGCGCAGAGATTCTTCATAGGAAAGGTTGTTTTCATCGAGAGGCAGCAAACGTACGCTGCAAGTATGGCAGATGCTTTTTGGCAAATCAGCGTGAAATGTCACGAGAACCATGGCCGCAATGCAAAAAGCCCAACCGTGAAGGCTGGGCTTTTCGATACTGCTGATGTTCTGGCTCCCCGACCTGGACTCGAACCAGGGACCTGCGGATTAACAGTCCGTCG